>JAISWZ010000514.1 GCA_031270945.1 Clostridiales bacterium
AGCGCAACGTCAAAACCACGCAAAAATGCCCAGAGGCGGGAACGGGAAAACTCGCCTCTGGGCTTGCCTTGAGAAAACGCATCAGCAAGAATGCAGACCGAAAAGATCCTTAAAAAATAACTTAGAGCCAATCCGGCTAATCTACCAGCCTTACCAGCTCAACAGTCACCTTTGCGGTCACTTGCGGATGCAGCTTCACCGAAACTTGTTTTGACCCTATCTGCTTTATGGGCTCGTCCAAGATAACCATCTTCTTGTCAATTTCAAGCCCTGTCTTAGCCGATAGCGCCACTGCCAACTCTTTGCTTGTAACTGATCCAAAGAGCTTTCCTTTCTCTCCTGTCTTTACAGGTATCTTTATCGAAGTGGTAGAAAAAGTCTTTGCAAGTTCTTGAGCGTGTTCCAACTCAACCTGCTGCCTGTGCAACAGAGCGCTCTTCTTTGACTCCAGCTCCTTAAGCTGCCCTGGCGTCGCTTCCACTGCCAGCTTTTTGGGTATCAAGTAGTTCCTGGCGTGGCCATCAGCGGCGTCCAATATCTGCCCCTTTTTGCCTACCCCTTTGACGTCTTCCAGCAAAATGACCTTCACTGATGTTCCTCCTCATGTCCCTCATTGCTATGATGAAGCGTTGCCAAAACAGCAAACGCTCTTTTGCTGGATATCAGTTGTCTGGATATCAGTTATACGGAAATGACCCCAAATGCCTGAAGAAGCTGGTCTTTGACTCTATCTCTCTCAAGGCCTCTTCCAAATTGATCGAATCGCAGTCTTCCAGTTCCACGTAGAAGACATATTCCCCGGGTTTGCCTTTCATTGGCCTTGATATAATCTTTGTCATGTTTATTGAATGCTTGTCAAACACGCTTATGGCTCGTACCAGTGCGCCAGGCTTGTTCGGCACGCCATATGTAATGGCGGTCTTGCTTCGCTCGCCGTAGACGCCCGTCTCCTTCAAGCCCAAAACCACAAATGTAGTCTCATTTACTTTTTCGTCCTGAATGCCCTCTTGGATTAGCTTTAGTCCATGCATCTGAGCAGCTATAACAGGCCCTATGGCAAGTATCCCAGAATCAACAGAAGCAAGCCTTGCCGCCTCTCCATTGCTGGGTACCGCCTCTTGCAATATGTCAGGGTATCTCTCCCTTAAAAACTTTCTGCACTGCGCCAATGACTGCTGGTGGGAGACGATCTTCTTGATCTCCCGATCCGTTCCTAGCCCCATAAGGCATTGGGATACCTTAAGCGTAGTCAGGCGCTGAATGTATAGATCAACATGGTCAAACAAAAGGCTGTCCATAGTAACGTTTACAATGCCTTCGGTCGAGTTCTCAAAGGGCACGACGCAAGCGTCGATCTCCCCTACTGCCGTGGCGTCCATGGCGTCTTGGATAGAAAGAAACTCTGTTATCTCAGGCTTGGCGCTTCCAGGCTTGTCCGATTCCAACTCCGCAATCATCCAAGCGGCCTGTTGCGTAAACGTACCTTTGGGGCCCAAGTAGCCAATTCTCATGGCTTAACGCGCCGCACACCTGCGGCCCCTCCTGCGAATGTCATAAACGATCTTATTATATACCAGACTGATCAAAAAGGCAAGCTTTTTTCTTCTGGGTATCTTTGGCTAAAGGCATATCCCAGGAAAACGATGTTTTCTTGGGATATGCCCCGCTTGCGGCCCTTTGCATTTGCTAGACTTACGAGCCTTGCCGCCCGCAAGTAAAAACAAAACTTTTGCTCCCCTCTGCTCCATCCATGGATCAAAGTTCGCAAAAGCTGGGTTCAGAGCGTTATCGCCAAAGACGAGCTGCATCCTAAGAGAAGGCGTCGCATGCATATCCCGTTTGGGATATGCGCCAAGGGCTTTCTTGACGGTTGAGTCCCTTCTCTTGGCATATTACAGCTCTGTAGTTATTGTTTCCCAGGTTTCAAATGTTAAACGTGGTTTTGAAAAAATATTTTTTGAGCCAGCCGCGTGAGCGCGGCTGCCCCAATGCCGCGCAGCGGCATTGGGGCGCTTTTGATCTTTGTTTTTTTTAATTTAAGCCAGCACAAAGCTCAGCCTTGCGTCCCTCGGTGCCCTCATCCTTCGTCTCTCTCACTGCCAGCCTCACGTCTCTCTCACTGCCCTCAATCTCTCACTGCCCTCAGCCTCTCGCTTCTCTATCCAGCGCTACTCTCCTCTCCATCCCTTCTAAAAAAACGCTCTAACCTTCTCTCTCGCTATCCATCTCCGCCAACAAAACCTCGCTCTATTATCCATTCCTTAAATTTTCATTTTATGCATTCAAAAACCGTTTTTGCCAATAATAGAGCAAGAGCATACCCCAAATTTTATAACGCGGGAAAAGCCTGTGTTAAAGCATCTCATGCCTTTTGGCGATTTGCCCTAAAGCAAACGCTGCCCCGCTTTTATAAAATTTTGGTTTATGCACTAAGCAAGCCAAGGCTTGCCCCAATCCAGGAGGCGCCCATGCGAAAGATATTAGCTTCAGCAGTCCTTCTTGTTATCGCCATAGCGTTCCAGCCGTCTATGCCTATTCACGGCGCGACAGACGACTATATTCTCAACTCAGCTCCAGCTAGCATATACACGGGCAGGCCAGAGGCAAAAGACATGATAAGCGCCCTGGACTTCTCCGATGTCCCAGGCGCCCATTGGGCGAAGGATGCCATAACTAGAGCGGGGGCTCTTAACATAGCGAAGGGCTATGACAAAGAGTACCGTCCTGGCAGCCCCGCCTCCAATGAAGACGTCCTGGCGTTTATTCTAAGGATGCTAAACATGGAACCCCAGGCTCACGCTGCAGGTGTTGCCTTGGAATCCCAGATTCAGGACTCTTCAACCCTGGATCTCTGGACGCTGGGCTACCTAAGCCTAGCGTCCCAGCAAGGCTTCATAACTCCAGCTGAGTTCACAAATGCCCTAATCCAAGATCAGGCCATCCTAGATCCCAGCATCGACTTTGTAAGGGGCGCGCCAGCGCCCCGCGAGCGCATAGCGAGCTGGTTGGCCCATGCCTTTGGCTCTTCCTACACCCCTTTGGGCAGAACCGAGCAAGTGATCTACAGCCTTTCAGACTGGCAATCCATCTCTCCAGAACTAGTACCGGTAGTTGAAGCATCCCTTGCAAACGGTGCCATGTCCGCCGATCCAAGCGGAAGGTTCAACCCCAGGGGCTCCATCTCAAGGGCGGAACTAGCTGATATCGCAAAAAGACTTGACAAGATTTTGCTAAGTACATTAGGCGCGACAAAAAAGGCCGGAACAGTTTCTGACTTCAAAGACTCCCAGACCTCTGGTACCCTTGGCCAAGGCGTAACAAGAGATCTTTACGTCAGGGTCTCTGATGGTTCTGTAGATGTCCTCAGGTACACCATGGATAGGCCCTTATCAGGCCAGCCTAGCGAGCTGGACGCCGTGGTTCTTCGAGAAGGCCAAGTGCAAGGGCTAGGCGAATTGCGGGAAGGCGACAAGATAGAGTATATCGTCCGTGACTCAGACAAGAAGATCTTGTACGCCCAGGTCCTAACGCCAGACCTGGACATGAGAAAAGTCTACGGGAAGCTTAAAAGTGTTGACACTGTAAAAGGCACGATCACGATCACAGACGCCAATGACAAAGACTACTCTTATAGCATGGCCAAAGGCATGTACGGCGTAGATGGCATCCTTCCTTGGCTCAGGCTGGACGTCACAAAAGTAGGTCTTCCAGAGTTGCCCCTTGGTCGCACCATAGAAATTTCTTTAAAGAACTATACAGCCGACAAGGCCAGACTAATCGGGGAACCCCAGCTGGCAGACTATAGGCTAGGCGTAGTGGCCAGAAACGATCCTCAGCTAGGCACCATGACCTTAATGGATCAAGACGCCCAGCTAAATGAATTCCGGTACTATCCTAAAACACTGGTCGTAGAAAAGCAGCGCTATTATGACCCAGAAGATGAAGTAGGCTTTGTTGACCAGGTCATGCCCTTCTTCAAATTCGACCAAAACGACGCATTGCCTTTGGACGTTAGACCCGGAGACGTGGTCTGCTATACCCTGGATCCCCAGGGCTATATAGATACCCTGAGCGCATCGGAAAATTACCAAACGAGATTTGGGAAGGTCATGGAATGCCAAACCTATGACGGCACCGCTTCCATGCTGGTAGAGTACGAGGATGGCCGCACCCAGGCCTTCAGAGTCCCCGCCTTGGTCTTCAGATCCCAAGCCGGCAGACCCTCCGGCCTGCCCCAAAATGGTGACTGGGTTAAGCTTACCGTCAGCCAAGCAATAATACCAGGCCAGACAGTGGAATCAGCAAAGGAGATCGAGATCGAAAAAGGCGGGCATGACATCTCTTCTATAGTCACCGGAAGACTGGCTGGCATCGACCCCATCCAGAGAGAGATCATTGTAGAAAGCTCCTACCGCCTCCAGAAAACTGGCTGGTCTGAACCCCGCCAGGTCTCCAGATTAAAGCTGGATGACCAAGTCCAGTGCTTTGACGAGTCAACCCAGGTCTCCCTAGAATATCTCGCGAAACACAAAAAAAGGCAAGGTAATGTATACCTTGCCCTAAGGAATTCATTCTCCGGAGAAAGGGTCCAAAAGATCTCCTTCCGAAGTGGAAGGCGCGAGCCGTTGGATCCGGATGTGATCCTTTCCTCCAACGGCAACGGCACCTTTTCTGTCGCCGCTTCAGTCTTCCCCCTTAACGCCGATGAGGGGACCATCGTCGTCAGACAAGGAAGGCTTACAGACGGGCAACATATCCTGCCAGCGGATTACGCCGCAGTTTCCCTTGCCGGTGAAGGCAAGGCGGCAGTGGTGGAAATTCGCCCCACCCCCAACTTTAAGGGAGTTCAAATTGTCCGGGGCCGTGTTCTTCAGGTAGCTGATAACGAAAACTTCAGGGTTGAGTCAATGGCTGTTCTTTCAAATGACTCGTGGATCTATACCCCGGTGAGAAGACTATTCTCAATTGACGCTGACACCCTGCTTGTTGACGCGGCTTCTATTAGGCCCATTTCAGAATTCATTGGATACACCGAAAATACCGCCTTAGGCAAAGTTTACAACATTGCCCTTGAAGGAGCGAAAGCCTTAAGGATCATTGACGCACCCTACGCGAGGACCACGCTTAGGGGCGAGATCTATAAGATCGCTCCAGATTCGGTTTCTCTCAAATCGGCTTCGTATGTTGAGTCCCCCACTGGTGTCTGGAAGCTAACCTCCAGCACAAACGCCACTGCCACGGTCACCATCCCCAAGAATTCTCTGATAGCCAAAAACGGCGCCCTGGTAGGGCCAGATCAACTCGAGATTGGAGACAATGTCAGGGTTATGACTGACAAGCTCCCAGCCATTGAAGCAGGCTTAACCGTCACGGGATATGTTCTCCTAGTCCAGAAGTAATCGCATCAGCCCCTCCAGAACTATTATCGTCCAGTAACTTGAACTTAATTTAGGGAAATGCAGGCATGTCCCAATTTGGGATGCCCAACTTGCAAAGGCGGTGAACCATGCCTCTCAAATCGCAAGCGCCAGAAGCGCCTGCCAGAAGACTCCCTCTCCAGCGCCCGCAGGGCGCTGGAGAAGCCCTAAGCGCCAAAGGCGCTTTGGGCTTTGTTATCTCCCTATTCTTTATATCGGCAATTACCACGACAGTCTTAGCCCAATCTGGTGACATGGGATACTTTACCGGCATATCCGAGGGAAGACGGCTTCCGAAAACGACAGAGGAAATTGTCAAAGCCGCAAATGGCGCTAAAGCCGCCGCTTCTCTCTTTGTCTATAAAGAGGTCATTCTCTTATCAGGCAAGCCTGTGGTCTTCGAAGGCATGCTTGAGGTCACTAACGAAGCGCCAGCCCAAACCTCTTCCGGCTCTTACAACAAGTCCCTCCGTGTCTATCCTACAGCGTCTACAGCCCAAGGCGTCTCCATCATGCGTACCGTCAACTTTCTTGTGAATTACCGAAGAGAGAATAAGCAGCTGATCGAAGACTACTCTGTCACTTCCTGGACCGAAACCATCGTAGCAGATAGCGCCTCTTTCACCCTGGATCAACGGCTCTCTTCTTTTGACGCCAGCATCCTTACAGAGACTAACCCAGCTGTCTCCTACTATAGAGGTGATATTTCCAGAAGAGCGGTCTATGGTTCTGACTCAGGCCCCTCCTCTGTAGATACCATGGACTCGTTCTATGGCTACTCCAGCGCCTGGTCCGCCACAGAAGCGCATAAGGCTGATGTCACCGTCTCAGCCCCAGATTGGCAGATGCATGCCCTCCTTAAGCCAGCCGTCTCCGTCAGAAAGATCCTTCAGTACTCAAAAAACGAGCCTGATTCCATCTCCTTCGAAGGAAATTATAAAGAGCTCTTCCAGAATGATAGCGGGCTCAACTACAATATCCTAACAGTTCCAAGAATCTATCCAGACCAACCCCTCTCAGGCACTGTCTCGATCCCCTCCAGGAATACCTTCGAACAACTTCCCTCTCCTGATGTCTCCTACCTCAAAGGCCATTTTGCCTTGGAAGACATCAGAAAACTCTTCAGCTGCAAAATCTTAGATGGGATCCCAAAGCACTTTCAGCCTAACCAGCAAATGACCAGAGGCCAGTTTGTCACAGCCCTGACCAAGTCCATCAAGCTACCAGTAGAACCCTTGCCTAAAGAAACCAGAAACCAAGTCCAGGTGATCGTCTTTCCTGACGTCACCTCTTCTCGCAAAGAGTATCCCTACATCATGGCCGCCTACCGCAATGGCGTAGCCATTGGAAGAAATAGCGGCAACTTCTTTATCGATAGCCCCCTGGAGCGCCAAGAAGCCATCTGCATCATGATCAGATCCCTAGGCCTGGAAAAGCTAGGCCTAGACCCTACTGTCGCCACCTACTTCAATGACAATGATGACATAGCCTCCTGGGCCAAGCGCTCCGCCATAGCCGCCGCCAGGCTAGGCCTTGTCGAAAAGGACGACCAGGGAAACCTCAGACCCAATGACTTTGTTTCAAAAGCCGAAGCCGCCGCCATGCTCTCCAGGTTCCTGGACTACATGCGCAATGGGCTGGCTGATGATTACTCGGAGCATATAGTAGGTTTTTCTTGATTTTAGAATCGACGAGCGGCATGATTTAGATTTTTCTTATCGTTAGCGGGAGCGTCCCGACTGGGTTTCGAGGCGGGTCTGCCACTACAACTATTCACTATTCCAGCAAAGCAAACGGCTTAAAACCAAGTTTTGACTGGCAAAGCAGATGCCAATCAAAGCCCTGATTTCAGGCCTCATTAGTTCTTACATTTACACCATTATATCTGCATGACATGTATTGATTTTCATTTTATGTGGTATATTTCTTTTAGCCTATTCACGCCGCGAACATGTTCGTTGTTGGGCTGAATAGATTTCCCCTAAAACAAGGGGTATGTAAGAACGTAAAAGCAATAATCCATTATCCCATGATTTCAGCGGTTGCGTTATTGAGGCGCACCGTATACATTTGAAGTATGCCCGCCACGGAGCGGTAGAAAGGAGCAAACGCTCATCCGTCAGCAGGACAAGCTTTTCTTTTTAAGTCCATAAAGTCAAAGGGTGCCTTTCGTAAGTTTCGAATAGCGCTCGCGTCCCCCCTTATTCATGCTGAGTTGCATTACCCAGGCTCGCATAAGCCTTGATCCTGGCAACTCCAGAGTTATGAACAAACTAATTCCACCCGTCACTCTCGACGTCGTTCATGTATCCTTGCAGGTTCACTTTCCCTGGTTCCTAGCGGAGTGGATGCCTCGCATTCACTTCCTCCATTTACGAAAGATGGCCAAGCATAATTGATTCTGATTGACGAGGTGATGGGATGAATAATTCAATCCTTAAAAAAAGCCACGCACTACTTGCAAGCATAGTAAATTCGCCATTTTTCAAGAAGTACTATGCAGCGCTTTTCTGCATTGCGCTGGCATCTTTTTCAATACTTATTCGTGTACCGGACTTTGAGCGCCAGGGTTTTCGTAATAGCGATGCGACCTGGCGCGTCTTGCATACCTTGAATTGCTATGACGAAACGCCTGTATCGGTTCATAAGTTTCTGCCTATCGTTACTCTGGGAACCCCAGAGGACAAATGGATTAGTTGGGGGACTTCGATTCCCGACCAGTACGGAAACTACTATGACACCTCATTTTCCCCTGCGGGTTTCGTTGCTCCTTACCTATTTATGAAAGCGCTTCATATCCCGATAAGCCTTATGGGCTTGTACGCTTTTAACTCTTTGCTGTTAGTCTTATCTTTTGTATTTGCGGCAAGGCTGTTTCAAAAGCTCTTCCAAATCAACAAGAATTATTTATGGATGATTACAGCGGTCGCTTACCTACTTCAGAATGAAGTCATTCTAGGGCAAGGCGTCACCTATTGGTCTCAGTCGCTGTACCAGTTAATTTTTTTGATTCAGCTTAATATTCTCTTCTCGCCGTATTCTCACGCAAAATATGTAGGGGTGCTTTTTTTAACGCTCGTAGGCGCATATACAGACTGGACAGGATACTGCGTAGCAATCGGGATAGCGCTATTTTACCTCTACACTGATAAGACAAGATGGCAGGGCATTGTTAAGGCAATCGGAATTCTGATCTTTGCTTTTTTGGCTTTTGGTCTATTCTGTCTGCACTACCTTTCAGTCCTTAACCCCAGCGGCTTCAAGACGGCTTTAAAAGAGCAATTCCTAGCAAACAGTGTTGCCAATAACATTCCTTTTTTGCAACTTTTAGATGGATATCTAAATTCCTTTGTCATACTACTTTTTGTAACTTTCTACTTGGCATCTCTTTGGTTCATAACAAGGAAAAGCATAAAACCTTTTTTGGCAATTTTGAAAAACCACAAATGGCTGTTCATTGTTCTGATTTTTGCCCTGTCAGAAAACATTATACTGATGCCATACGCCGTTGCCCATAGCTTTGACACCATGAAAGCAATTCTCTTTATACTGGCATTCATGTTCTGCTCCATTGAGATAATGGTATTGCATCTGCCTGACCCCGAGCTCGAAGTTGACTCACTGCGTTGGGTGCTCTGCCTTGTTTCAGTTTTTCTAGCGATGGACTTGCTTAAGTACAAGGTCGCAAACTCTCCTTCGCTCATTTACGACAACCCTGAGCTGGCTGTCCAAAAAACCATCGCTGAAGAAATCAACGAGAAGTTCGATAGGGAGAACAGCATTCTGGCTTATGATAGCGAGGTTAACGGCTACCTAAGCACAACGTTTGACAGAGGCATTTACGAGAATCTTAGACTTGGACAGGCTGTGCAGATCGCGGCAAACAAAGAGAAAAGATACGCTGTCGCTCTCCAGAAAGACTTCACATATGCCTTTAACGACCTGGCATCCATCAACTGCATTCTTGACCTAACAGACGAAAACTGGACTCATGGAGTTTTGAACAGCGGCTCCATTCTCCTATTTGCCGAAACTCCGTTAACTCGCTCAGCGTTGCTGGAACAAACCCCAACGACACTCGTAGTAGACGGAAGAGAGTATCCGGTTACAAGTGTAAACGTTAGACCCGACGGATACATCGGGATAACAATGGCAGACCATGAAACTGCTCTTAAGTTCGCATATCCAGCGCGGTTCGAAATCGTTTATTAGGCAGTTGAAGATTCACACTCGCAGGTGCATAGGATTTATCGTTGGAAATATCACCGCTAGGCTATGTTTGACGGCTTGTATAATTGCATAATATACAATAGGCTTTAGCGCTCAGCCGGACTTGCTTGTTATCCAGGCAGAAACGTTTTATGCTCGCGAGCGAAAACATCAGGAAATCGTATTTTTTGTTTTCGCTCGTGAGAATCCATTTGATCAAGCTTAAGGTTCAGTTCTTTACCGCAATGGCGTAGCCATTGAAAGAAATAGCGGCAACTTCTTCATCGATAGCCCCCTGGAGCGCCAAGAAGCCATCTACATCATGATCCGATCCTTAGGCCTGGAAAAGCTAGGCCTAGATCCTACCGTCGCCACCTACTTCAATGGCAATGATGACATGCCTCATGGGCCAAGCTTTCCAGGTTTCTGAGCTACATGCGTAATGGGCTTGCTTATGATTATTCGGAGCATATAGTAGGGTTTTCTTGATTAGAGATAGCATCACCTGCTCATATTATACTGCATGATAGGTATTGATTTTTATTAAATTCTGTGGTATATTTCTTTTGGCTATTCATGCCTCGAACAGCCTACTATAGGGCTAGCGAACAATATCTTAAATGGTTCAGGCAAAGGTATCATTGCAAAGAATCGCTTCTGACAATAGAAATCCATCCCTGCAATAAACATACAGAAACCTAGAGCACATGAACGCCTTGAGGGGCCGGATAGTTTCTTCTAAAATAAGGATTAGGCAAAAGTATCAAAGCGGAGGTATACCTACAGAAAGGAGTGGTCCAATTACCATCCTCAAGTTTACGAAAGCTCGATGAAAGCCCAACAACGTGAACTTGAGAAAGAACCGTTTTACACACGAGAGTTTTTCAATTCTTAGACTGCAGTTCCCCCATCCGTAACCAGTTAACAATCGCGCACTCGATATCTTCTCGATTATCGCTCCTAATCGTAAGTTTGTGGAGCCTCAATAAGGTTCACGTGTCTAATGTAGGCTGGTATGAGTAGTTGCCAGGTGCACCATATCACCCTCATACCCTCGGCCTTGTGCAAGTTGATCCTATATGATTAGTTTAGCGAATTTTCGCCGCATTCTATCTGACAGTTATTTTCAATATTGCCTAAATTTCGACAATCGACTTGCAACACTCCAGCTTGAAATCGCATCCGATCTTGAAATAACAGCGCGATTGTTCAAGTTAAACGAAGTGACTTATCGAAAATCTCGGAAAACCAATTTTCTGAAATTCGGCGCGAATTTTCAATGACGAGGTAAATGGAGTGAATAAACTTTGGTTTCGAAAATATAATTCAATACTTATCTGCCTTGTAATTGCGGCCATTTCGATATTTGTTCGCATACCGAACTTTGAACGCGATGATTTTCATAATAGCGATGCTACTTGGCACGTTTTGCACACCTTGCGTTGCTATGACGAAACACCTATATCGATTCATAAGTTTTTGCCTATTGTTACCCTGGGAAGCCCAGAGGACAAAGGGATTAGTTGGGGGGCTACGATTCCTGACCAGTACGGAAACTACTATTATACCTCGTTTTCCCCTGCGGGTTACATTGCGCCTTACCTATTTATGAAAGCACTGCATATACCGATAAGCCTTATGGGTTTATATGCTTTTAACTCTTTACTATTAGTTTTATGTTTTGCATTTGCGGCACGGTTGTTCGAAAAACTCTTCCCTACAATAAACAAGAACTATTTGTGGCTTATGACAGCAGTTGTTTATCTTTTTCAACCCGAAATTATGCAAGGACAAGGTATTACCTACTGGTCACAATCCTTGTATCAGTTAATTCTTTTGATACAATTAAATATTCTGTTCTCGCCGTATTCACGCAAAAAGTATGTTGCTATGCTTTTTCTAACGCTCATAGGAGCATATACTGAATGGACTGGATACTGTGCCGCAATTGGGATAGCGCTATTTTACCTCTGTACTGATAAACGCAAATGGCAGAGCATCTTCAAGTCAATCGGGATTATAACGATTGCTTTGTTGGCTTTTGGTTTATTCTGTCTGCACTATCTTTTAGTTGTTAAATCAAGCGATTTCACATCGGCTTTAATCGCGCGATTTCTTGCAAGGAATGTTGCCACTAATACGCCTCTTTGGCAACTCTGGCAGGGTTATGTTATTTCGTTTGGCTTATTACTTGCTGTAACCGCCATCGGAGTATTCTTTTGTTTAATGACGAAAAACAATAGACCAAATTTATTTTTGAGAAGTTTAATTAATCACAAATGGCTGTTCATTATTATGATTTTTGCCCTTGCTGAAAATGTCATAATGAAGCAGCACGCCGTTGCGTATAGCTTTGACCGCATGAAAGCAGTTTTCATTATAATGGGTTTGCTGTACTGCTCCATTGAAGCAATTATATTGTCTGTACTTAACGCAGACAATATAATTAACTCACTACGTTGGGTGCTCGGCATTTTATCTGTTTTAGCCGCGATAAACTTATTCAGATACAAAACTATAAATACTCAATTATTCGTTTTCGAAAAGCCACAGTTGGCTATCAATAAAACTATTGCGAATGAACTTAACGAGAAGTTCGACAGAAATAATAGCGTAATGGTTTATGATGGTGGAGTTCGCGGCTACTTAAACACGTTATTTGACCGAGGCATTTATGAGGGGCGCGGACTTGTACAAGCAATTCAGATTGCAGCAAACAATGGGAAGAGATATGCTGTAGCCCTCAAATCAGATTTTTCATATTCGGTTAACGATTCGACAGCTGTTGATTCCATTCTTGACCTAACAGACGCAAACTGGACACATGGAGTTTTAAACAATGGATCTATTCTGCTATTCGCTGAGAATCCTTTAACTCGATCAACATTATTAGAACAAACTCCAACGACACTCATATTAGACAAAATAGAGTATACAATTGTAAGTGTAGACATTAGACCTAACGGATATATTGGAATAACAATGGCAGATCATGAAACTGCGCTTAAATTTGCATATCCTACAAAGTTTGAAATCAGATATTAGAACATTTGATATAAATATATGATTGTTCTGGCGATTACCATCCAACATTACGGAAATAATATTGCCGCTATGTAAAATCAATGTTCTACCGGCTAAATCCGAAGTTTGGATGCAGTCTGAAGTCAGGCTTCAGGTTTAAGCCTCTAAATTTTATTAACCAATATGACGAGCTCGTAGGCGACACAGGTTTTGTCTGCAGAATATTACCGCTAAGCTATGTTTGACGGCTTGTATAACTGCATAATATACAATAGGCTTGGCGCTCAGCCTGACCTGCCTTTATTCAGCCAGAAACGTTTTTTTCTCGCGAGCGAAAACATCGGGAAATCGCATTCTTTGTTTTCGCTTATGAGAATCCTTCTGAGCAAGCTAAAGGTTCAGTTCTTTAGATCACCGTTAGCAAGCGCCAATACCGTCTCCATGCGTAGGCTACGCCTAGAACTACGCATAACGCCATTGTTGATTATTGTTGTGAACATAACGTGATTATTATGATCGTATCCCTTCGCCTTTTTCCCTTAAAATGTCTTTCCCTCTCCTATTACTTCTCAGCTGGATCTAGATTTCCATTGACTTATGTGGTATACTTCATAGAGTGGCATTTGGTCAGTCACAATACGTATACGAACGCTTGCTATGCCTTTCAAAGAA
>JAISWZ010000523.1 GCA_031270945.1 Clostridiales bacterium
GAACGACGATGGCGCTTTCGTCAAGGCAACCTTCCTGGAAAGAGTCATGTTTGGCTTTGAAGGCTTTACCGCTGTGCTAATGGTCGGAACGACACTTTTGTTCTTCCAGCCCTTCTGCACTGGAGTTCTTGGGTTGGCTCCTGCTGCGCCTGCCCTCATCTACTCCGTGGTAATGGTAGTTGACGCGTTCACGGATCCCGTATTTGGGGTTTTTGTGGACAAGTACAGGCTTGTGAAAAGCAGGAAGTACACCCCATGGTACTACCTGGGCGTGATCATTCTATGCCTTGGCGTAACGGGCGTCTTCTGGAACCCGGCGCTAAAGACCGCAACAGCTATGACTGTCTTTGTATTGGTCATGTACCTGTTTCAGACCTTTGGCAACACCTTTATCACAGTTTCCATAGGCCCAATGAGAAGCGTGATCGCTACTGACCCGGGGCAGAGGAGCACTCTTCCCGCGTTTTCAAGCATTCCCGCGCTTCTGGCCAGCGTTTTCGTGGCTGGGATACCAGTGCTGGTGAAGCTTCTGGGAGATCGGCCTGACTCTTACCGCTGGCTGACGATGGGATTTTCGTTCCTGTCATTGGCCGCAAGCCTACTGGTGGTGTTTTCCCTGGGCAAGAGGGACAAGACCGTGATCTCTGGAGAAAGCTTTACGATTCGCGACATGTGGGAGGCGCTAAAAGCCAACAAGCCTTTGCAGATGCTGATAATAGCGGATACCACGAACACCCTTGCCAGCGGCATGGTTGCCGCTTCAGCGATCTACTTTTACAAGTATGTGATAAACGACATCAACCTTGAGATTCAGCCTATCGTCTCTCTTATAGGCATATTCACAGGCCTTGTTGGAGCGTTTGTCGCGGCTGTCATCGCCAAGAAGCTTGGACGCAAGGCGGCATATGTTCTGGGGACATGGATAGCGATAGGGGTTGCTTCAGTCCTTTTATTGTTCAGGCCTTTTGGAAACATTTTTGTATTTGTTCCTATCATGTCTTTGGGCTCTGTCTTTGGCGGGCTTGTTGGAAACACCAAATGGGTTATGATAGCCGACTGCGTGGACTACGGGTACTGGAAAAGCGGAAAGTCAGCCCCTGCTGTTTACAACTCCATATTCTCGTTTGTAGGCAAGCTTTCCTTGGCTATATCAGGCACTCTTATAGCCGCCATTCTTTCCATGGCGGGATTCCAGGACAACAGCCTTCCACAGAAGCCTCCGGTTGTAGCCGCGCTAATCGCCATAACGTTCCTGTTTCCCATACTGGGGCATATAGCTTCCATCCTCTCAATGCGCCATTACGAGATTGACAGCGAGCTATATGAGAAGATGACAAGGGAGAACGCGCAAAGGATCCAGGGATTATAAAAGTTAAAGAATAGCCAGAGCAAAAAGAAAAGAGCAAAAAAAAGCAACAGCAAAAAGCAAAACCAAAACCAACGCATTCCCAAAGGCCAAGCCTCCTGCGGAGGCTTGGCCTTTGGCATTATTACAGGGCGAACACGCTTTTATATGTTCCAGATGAACATCTTAAGGTCATATATCTACTTGTTCACCGGGTTGGGAGCGGTTTGAGGCTCGAACAGGGCCTTGATATGCTCGTCCCCAACATTTCCAGGGTTCTTCATGCCCTCTGGTTGGCAGCACGCTTTTGCCAGCCATTCAGCAAGGGATGCCCCCTCTGGGCCTTTTGGATAGAAACGTTCGGGATAGCGGCAATCGGTGTGAGGGGTAGTCTCCTTATCCGTTTTGCCGATAGCGGTAACGAAGCGGCTATAGTTCTTAAGCCTTGTCAGCCTTTGCTCCGCATCCTTGAGATGAGAGTTGAAGCTGGAAAGGGCGTTGTTCTCAAAAGAGTAAGTGTCATTGTTCAGCTTGTTCTGGAACTTGGACAAAACTTCGTCAAATATGCTGTTGGAGTGCAGAAGCACGGCATTTGGAAGCCTTTTCGAAAGGCGCTCAAACCAGTCAGCTATGAGCTCTCCGTCTTCCGAAAGGCAGTTCCACAAGCTTTCTTCCGCATTCCAGGCATCCCTGAGCACTTCAACCCATTTCTTGCTCCAGACTTGGGCGGCGTCAGCGTAGACAGCAACTTGGGTTGTCTTGGGCCAATAGGAGGCTATGAAGTCTCCCAAGGCTACGCTTCCAAACGCGCCAGCGCTTTCCCCTGCGATCAGGAGCCTATCCGCTTCAGGGAACATTGGGGCGGCAAGCTCAAGGCTTAGCTTGACGTTTGCGAACCCATTGTGATAAAGGGTTTTCTTGCTTCCATCCAGCGCTTCATAGGTGAACTCGCGATTTCCCACATGCATGTCGCCTGTGGTATATGGTATGTAAATGACATTCCAGGAATCAAAAGGGTTCTTGGAATTGCTGTTCTCTAGTATCCCATTAAGCATGTAGTCTGTATAGAAGTTGAGGTTTGGGAAGTAAAACCCCTCTTCCTGTTTGATGACAGTTTCAAGCGTCATCGGCCTTGCGGCGGTATATTGGCTCCAGGCAGCCCCGCCTCCACAGAGATACACCATCAGGTTTTTTGACTCGCCTTTTCTAAAGTAAACGCAGAACTGGGAGCCATCAGAGCTTTTGGCGCCATCCACCTGCGTCTTGTACCAAGTCATAGGCTTGGTTGGGTCGCCCTTTTTCCATTCCTTAGCTTTTCGGAGCCACGTCTCTAACGACACGAGCTGATATGACAGGAATCTTAGGAGCTTGACTAGCACTTTCACAGCATAACCTCCCTGTTTGGCGCATGGCCTGGCTTAAAATTTTTGGGCCATGCGCTCTGTTGCTTGACAAAGCACACCTAGAGCATATCCCCAAATTATATCCGAGTGCTTGCTCGCAAAAGCCCGAGCAAACTAGTTGAAGCATTCGCCAGGATTTTGGCGATTTGCCCATGAACATTGGGCAAACGCTATCCGGTGCCATTTCGGAATTTTGGGATATGCTCTTATTATAACCGGCCGCATTCCTTTTGTCAATTGTGTACTATAACTTTTCTTAACGAAAGGACTGATATGTTACAATTAAGGAATAATCCCACTGTTTCTGTTAGGGATCGAGGTTAGCGGCTAGCAATGCGCCCAATAGTCTTAGGGTATATGCAAGGAATAATGGCGCATTGACCAATTGATAGCCGAAGCCGGTCAAGCGTAAGTTTGTAAAGCGCCATAATTAGAGCATATCGCAAATTTATATCCGAGGTGCCTGAAATATCCGGTTGTTTCCTCGTTGAAAGGGGCATTTACCGCAAGCCGGCGCATGAAAAGAAGAGCGCTCCCGCAAGCGGAAGCGCTCTTTCTGTGTGCCCATGAAACAAATCATCCAGCAAACGCTAGAACTCCAGGATCATCCGGGTCAAAGCGCGAAATGCTTTTATTGGCGCCATTGTAGAGCATATAAGCGTCGCCAGTGTACTTGTCAATCCAAAACTCCCAGACGAAATCCAGCGCATAGAACCTATCGCTTTCGGACTTTATTGAAAACTTGGTAATCTTGTTCCTCAAAAAGCTGGTTTCTACGTACTCCTTGGGCATTTCCTCAAGAGGCTCATATTTTCCGTATCTGTTCTCAAATGCTTTTATGGCCCATTCCCTAGCTTTCTCGACTGCCGCTTCCTTTGTCAGAGGTTGCGCGTCCTGGTACCGGCTTACCATGACTTGAGGAATTCCATTGAAGTAGTGGGCCTCAGGCACGATTGGGTTCTCCTGCGTGGCCGAAGAGGCCTTCCCGTCGTACCAGCCCACCTCGCAACCGAGAGACTCGGCCACGAACCTCACAGGAACGTAAGTATAGTCCTTGAATATCTTGGGGGCAACGTCAAGCGCAACAGACTTTCCGCCGACTTTGGCCATAGTGTCCCCTATGACAAGCTCAATCAAGTTCCCGGCGTCCTTGATTGTGACTTTTCTGGCCGCGCCGTCCCAGCCGACCTCAGCCCCAAGAGTTTCTGATACAAGCCTCAAGGGCAACAGGGTTCTGTCGTTCTCTATTACGAGATTCGATTCCTTGATCAACGAGCCGTTGATGAGCAAGGCGACATAGTTGTACGGTGCCTCTTCTTTCGTCCCGTCTCCATAGGTTATGGAAATGTGGCCTTCTGTTCTGGCCTCGTCAGGATCAATGTTGACGCCGCCCAAGTTGGAAGCTGGCGCCGCAGCTTGGACACCAACTGCCATAGACATGAGGATTAGGGCAAACAGGGCGGTTCTAAGCAAATTTTTCATCACATTACCTCCGCTTTCATCTCTATCGAGAAGATAATTGACTTGCGATGGCACCATCTGGTCTGTCCTCTTTGGAGGCTGTCGGCTCTTCCTTTGAGATCTATCAGGACGTCCTCGCCAACTGCACGATTTTCATTCTCACTTACAAATACGGATGACTTTGAGTCTTGTTTACTATAACGGTCGCATTCTTTTAGTCAATTGTACGCTAATCCCCAATTTAATTCTGGGGCTGCAAAAGTACGGCAGTTGGCTCGTTGAAGCCCGAGACAAGCACTGTTGATGCATCCGCCAGGACCTTTGCATGCCTATGCTAATTGGATATGCACTTTAGGGCAATAAAAAAGCGGAACAGGTTTTCCTGTCCGCTCTTATATAAGGACGACACTCTTTGAGCTACACTGTCTATCGTCTAGAGGCAGGGCAACCTAACGGCATATGTATCGATCAACCGCTTCGGTATGGCCTCTGGCTTATCCTGGCACCTTGTCATGTTCTGTCAAATCAATTCATCCAAGTGTTTTTTCGCCGCTTCCAGCCCCTGGTCAGCGGCCATTTTTATAAGCTCGAGCGCTTTTGATTGACTTTTTGCAACCCCATACCCGTTTAGGTAGAAGATGCCCAATTCGTATTGCGCGTTTTTCAGTCCCTGCTCTGCGGCCTTGATATACCATTTGATTGCTTCAGGGATGTTGTCAGGACCGCTCGCCTCTAATAAAAGCCTTTTCCCGTAAATGTACTGCGCTTCGGCCACGCCCTGCTCTGCAGCCCTTTTGTACCATTTAGCCGCTTCTTTTTGGTTCTCCTCGATACCCATTCCTTTGCTATACATGTCACCAAGGAATTTTTGAGATTCCTCGTGGCCTTGCAACGCGGCCTTTTTCAGATACTGAAACGCTTTCTGGTAGTCGCGCTCTACTCCTAGCCCGATGTACAGCATTGAAGCCAATTCTTTTTGCGCTGGCGCGTATCCTTGGTCAGCGGCTTTGCGGTACCATTTCGCGGCTTCGGCGCGGTTTTTCTCAACACCAGTACCAAAATAAAAGGATTCGGCGTAGTTGAACTGAGCTTTCGCTAAGCCCAAATCGGCAGACTTCTTGAACCATTTGTTTGCTTCATCAACATCCATCTCAACGGCGCGTCCTTCGAGCAACATTTCGCCATATATGTTTTGCATCGCGGCATCGCCATTTTCCGCAGCCCTCAAGGTCCATTTCGCTGATTCGGGGAGGTTTACATCTGTTCCATCCCCGTTAAACAGCATCGAGCCAACCTTCCTAAGCGAATAACGCTCGTCTTGCTCTGCGGCTTTATAGTACCATTTAAAAGCTTCCTCAAGATTTTTTTCTACGCCTTTCCCCTCTTCATAGCATGTGCCTAAGAAGGATTGAGCCCTAAAATCGCCTTGTTCTGCAGCTGCATGGCACCAGAGGATGCATTGCGCGAAATTTGCCTCAACGCCAACCCCGCTGTAATACAATTGGCAAATGGCAAACTGCGCCAGAGCATGTCCTTGTTGAGAAGCCCTGAGGAGAAGGTTAAAAGCTTCAGTCAAATTTCTTTTAGTCCCATTGCCGTCACGCCAAATTATGCCCAGCGCGTATTGAGATGGCGCGTTTCCTTGTTCAGCGGCCTTTTTGTGCCAGCTAACAGCCTCACTGATGTTCTTTCGGACTCCCAATCCATTTTCGTAGCATTGAGCCAGGTTATTCTGGGATAGAGGATTGCCTTGCTCTGCCGCCTTTTTAAAGCAGTTGACCGCTTCTGATAGATCTTTTGCGACTCCTAGACCATCGCGAAGCATAAGGCCAATATTGTCTAAAGCATAGCTATAGCCTTGGTCAGCCGCCTTTTGGAACCAATTGGCCGCTTCGGCAAGATCTTGCTTGACTCCAAGCCCCTCTCGGTACATGATACCCAGGCTGTTTTGTCCTACGGCATTGCCTTGCTCCGCCGCTTTGCGGTACCAGTTCGCGGCCAAATCCAAGTCTTTTTCCACTCCTGCGCCAAACTCATAGCAATAGCCTATGTCGACTTGCGCGTTTGGGCTTGTTACAGACGAAATGTCACCATCCTCGCAGTTTAACAAACTTGCGGCATCGGCTTTCTCTAAAAACGGATTTCCGCAGAATGGGCACTTCGGGAAAGACGCGTCTGGTATGCTGCATTCGCAATGGCAGGTTGGGCATGTTTCTTTCATAAGCATACTCCTTCGGTTATATTAGCGAGCGAGACAAAAATGATTTTATTTTCGCTCGCAGATGTTTTTTCCTTCGTATTGCAAGTCATGAGCAACTTTCGGTTGAGCAAAAAGCGCTGTTATTTTCTCTTATTAGTATACGACAATCATATGACAGGTGTCAACACGTCTAATAAATGCGATGCGGAGAGTATTGTGTTTAAAGCTCTAGCGTCGACTCAGCTCATATTCCAATATTTTCATGCTTGTTGGAAAGGGATGTTAGAGCTTTAACGCGCGGCTTTTCCGAGCCTATTATTAATTCAGGATATGATCTACCTAATTTTTTGCGTGTTCTCGTCCTGGTCGAAAACACGCGAAAAGGAGCTGCCTTTATCAAAGCAACTCCTTGTTTTGCCATTGGGCAAATATTTTAAAATCATTGATTTCACTCTGTTGTTGGCCTTGTTTCAAAGCTTTAAGCCTGAACTATTTTTCTGACCGGCAAATCGCCAACGCTCATTGCATGGCCTGGGATCGGCGGCTTTCCGAATTCAACTTTCAATCCGGGCTCGATGCGGAATGATTTTCCATCCTTCATGGTGCCGTCCGGCTTTACCTCTTTCCATTGGCCAGTTGTCAGGTTCCTGATTCCAAGGACTCCAGCTGTTATTTTGCTGGGCACGATTTCTCCAGTTATGATCTGGGCGTTTTCTATTTCAGCGTTGCCCTCGCTTGAAGTGTGGCATTTATATAGTTTCACTCCTGCGAGAACAGGAAGCGACATGCGTCCGATCTCAAGTCTGCCTTGAAACATTATAATCTTTCTGCATTCGATGCAGCGCACAGCCTTGTCTGTACGCACGAATGTTTCCTGACCACAATGCGGGCAGCGGCAGAGCTCGCTCCTAAGTGCATATCCCAAAATTATATCCGAGGCACCGGAAAAATCCGGCGTTGAAGCATTCGCCAGGATTTTTCCGGTGCCATTACGGAATTTTGGGATATGCACTAAGGCGCACCAGCACGTCGATCCAGTCGCGATCAGTTTTCCTTTGCAACGTGCCTGTCATAGCATCTTTGCTGAAGGAGTCAATGAATATTTGCTGAAGGTAATCTGGCATCAAAGG
>JAISWZ010000537.1 GCA_031270945.1 Clostridiales bacterium
TTCTCTATCGACAGTCTCCTCAACGCGATTATTTCAGGCATCAGCAAAAAGATGGGTATAATGTCAACGAGCAAGATGAACTCCAAAGCGCAGATTACTGTCAGCCATCCCGAGCCGCGCGGGAAAACAACGCTCATCGATGTGAGAAAGATAACGAAATCACAGATAGTCATCATCAGTACCAACATGTAGAACAATGCCTTTTTTGACTTATCCATCTCTTTCACTCCTTGAATAGATTTTTGACCCCGCCACAATCACACTCTCTCTTTCTCTTATGTAAATTTCACTTCCAAACCGGTTGAGCGCGGTGCCCCACAACCTCATCTAAATTCTACAGCTTATCAAACCGCTGGTGGTCGCTTTAAAAGCGACAAATTTTAATGTATGTAAATTCACTTCCAAACCTGTTGAGCGGTGCCCCCAACCTCATCTTAATTCTACAGCTTATCAAACCGCTAGTGGTCGCTTTAAAAGCGACAAATGCGTCCTCTTTCAAGCGCGATAGGTAGACACTCAAAACTCCTCACTCGTTGCCTCATAGCCTCCTCGCCTGGAGCAACAGCTTAGGGCATATCCCAAAATCATATCCGAGGCGCCGGAAAAATCCGGGTGTTTGCTCGCAGAAGCCCGAGCAAACCAGTTGAAGCATTCGCCAAGATTTTGGCGATTTGCCCATGAACATTGGGCAAACGCTATCCGGTGCCATTTTGGAATTTTGGGATATGCACTTATTCTCTCAGGATTGTTTCCCTTCTTCAAGGAAAGCAATTAAAGAGAATTGCCAATATGCATATTATCTCACATAAAATCTCGTTGTCGTCACAATCGCAAGCATATAATGCCTTGCTTCAGTTTATTTTCTAATAATCCACGACAGCTGTTCAACTAAATCTGGCTTATTATCAAGCAATCCTGCTATCCCTTTTTAATTTTTATTTTCTTGCTTGTTAACTTATAAAAGCCAAATTTTCCACATTCATCTATCCAAACTACTTTCACCCCACGATCCGCCGTTCCGAAGGGCCGTTTTCTTTCCTGCCCCGCTGTCGCCTTCCTGGTTCCGATTTCGCCCCACGAACTGCTTTTCCGAAATGCCAATTGCATTGTCCTGGCCTTTAGTTGCCTATCCCGATTGCTTTTCCTGTTGATGTTCGCATTCCTAGTCTACCGCCGCCTTCTGGTCGTTAGTCTTCTCTTTCCTTAAAAAGAACCTCGCTCTATATAAAAACAACTCTCTCATATAAAAACAACCTCCGCTCTCTCATACAAACAGAACCGCCCCCTTCTCATTAGGTTATTTCAAACATTATCAATATTTCGACACTTGCACTGCCCTGGATCTGGCTCTGATCCTGCCTGGCTCCGTCCCCGCTCCTACCTGGATTTAGCCTTTTGCAATGCCTCAAATTGCCACTTTCTACTCAAACTTAAAATAAAAAAGAGCGCAGCCCCCTCCCAAGTTGCAGCCTTCTATGCATCGTTAGCGCAAGCGGCCCGGCTAGCCTCGCCAATATAACCCTAATCCCCCTTGCGAGAGTAAAAAACCTAAAAAACGGGCGGGTTTCCTCCATTCTCCTGTTCGTCACGAATACTGTAATATCAAGCTTTTCCGCCATTTCCTCTGTCTTCATTTTGCTGTTTTGGAAAACTGATTGCTGATCGGTATTGCTATTTTAATATGGTATGGTATAATGAATTAGGCGATTGAAGTCGAATTTTATGAACATTTTATGCCTAGACGCGCCTGCTTATGCGAGCTATCGCTTATACTACCTATCGCCTACGCCATCCATCGCTCGCGCGACCTATCACTTGCGCCATACATCGCTTGCGCGAACCCTCGCAAGGCGCATGCCGCATCGGCCTTATGCGGAAACCGGGACATGCCATCTAGCGCGGCATATCCCGGACGTCAGCCTTCATTCAAAGCTATGCATCGTCTAAAATAAACCGCGTTTTTCACTCACGCGGTTTTCCACGCAGAAGCATTCGCATCCCACTTCCCAGCTATTCCGCCAGCCTCCAGTCCACAGCGCCTCTTCCCGCTTTCTCCAAGAACTCATTCGCCTGCGAGAAATGCTTGCATCCAGAAAACGCGTTCCCCGCCAAAGGGCTGGGATGCGCGGCTGTCAGCTTCAAATGCCTGCTGTTTGACACAAGGGGCGCTTTGGCCTTTGCGTTGTTTCCCCATAGGAGAAACACCAGCGGACTTTCCAAGTCATTCAGGATCCTTACCACAGAATTAGTGAATATTTCCCAGCCCATGCCAAAGTGGGATTTTGAGCCCTTTTCTTTGATGCCAAGATCGTGGTTGGCGTCACCCGCCCTTACGGTCAGGGTAGCGTTCAAAAGCAGGACCCCCTGCTTGGCCCAGTCTGCCAAGCATCCATGGCTTGGCGGATCTATGCCTAAATCGGCTTTCAGCTCCTTGTAAACGTTCTTCAAGGATGGGGGCACCTTAACCCCCTTGTTCACAGAGAATGCCAGCCCATGCGCCTCTCCTTGGTTTATGTAAGGATCTTGTCCTAGAATGACGACCTTTGTCGTGTCTATGGGAGAAAGCTTAAACGCGTTGAAGATGTCCTCCGCCTTGGGATAAATGGTTCTGGTTTTGTACTCCTCCACAAGAAACTTGCGGAGCCCCTGGTAGTATGGCTGCTTGAACTCATCTTGGAGATATTCGTCCCATGAGTTGCCTATGGTAGGCGCTTTCGGCATTTTATCGCCTTCTTTCGAATTTGATGATCTTCCCGCTAGTCTATCGAGCTTCCCGCTATTTATCGAGCTTCCCGCAATTAGCGCGGCATATCCCCAATCAATTAGGGGTACGCAATCATTATAACCGGGCAAGCCCTGCTTGGCAAGCCAGCCTCGAACATGGCAAACTCCTTTGAATGTTCGCCGCTGATACGGAATATACTAATACTATAGAGAGATCATGCCCCAAAATGCCAGAATGGCGCAGGACAGCGTTTGCCCGAGTGCATATCCCAAAATTCCGTTAAGGCGCAGAAAAATTCCTGGCGAATGCTTCAACTAGTTTGCTCGGGCTTCTGCGAGCAAACACCCGGAATTTTTCAAGCGGATATGCTCTAAGCCATAAAGCGTTTGGGGCACGCGCAGCAAGCGCAAGACGCGCTGGGCTGCTTTCGCTCGCGAGCGGGAGCGCTCGCAAGCATAGCATTTACCGGGCCGAAGGGCGGCCCGCAATTCTGGCGCTTCCGCGCCGCTCGGGGGGAACCCATGCTATACGAATACCTGTTAACCACTTTTAAGCCGGGCGAACCCATTTTCATGTCCGACATAGAGCTTCCCGGCGTTAATGACCCCAGCCTCCGTCAAAGCTTCAAGACGCTGGCTGACTCAGGGGACATTATTCGATACGATAACGGCGTTTATTACCTGCCAGGGCCAAGAGGCAAGGAACCATTGAAAATATCCCCGAACCTCGTGGCCAAGTGCAAGTATATCACAAGGAACGGCCAAATTTTCGGGTATTACGCTGGCGCGACTTTCGCTAACCAGATCGGCCTAAACGCCCAAGTGCCGTTTGTCAAAGAGATAGCGTCAAACTGTTCTGGAGGCAAATATCGGGAAATCCAGCTAAAGGGTCAGCGTTTCATAATTAGGAAGCCCAAGGCGGACATAAATGAATCTAACGTCGCTACGCTGCAGTTTCTTGATCTTCTCAACACTTTGGACCAGACTTGCGACTTGGGGCTTGACGAAGCCAAGGCCCGCCTGGAGGAATTCATAGCCGAAGCGGACATCAAACGGGAGGATCTTGACGAGTACATACACTTGTACCCTGAAAAGGTCTATAAGAGCATCTATGTTTACAGCCTCTATGGAGCGCTGTAGCCCGGGATTTCTCCCGGCCATGCGGAAGAAGCCCGGCGATGCCGGGCTTTTTTTAAAACTCCCCGTGATCCGCCTTTTTTTGGCCAAATTCCTTATTATTCGCTTTGAAATGCCCTAAGTAAATTCTTGCGCGCCAAGGCCTTTTTTCGGTTGCCGTTTCGTGCTATAATATACGAAGGGCCAAAAACAAAAAGCGCCTCTAGCCTTGGGCAAAAGGCTTGCGCCCGTGTTGGAAAAGGAGGGATATGATGACCGAGCAGGAATTGAAAAGTTTCGTAGCTGAAGTTGAAGATTTATTGCAAAGCTTGAAACTTCAGGCATCAGAAGCGATAAGCCACATTGACAGCGGTTCGCTTTTGCCGGATCCTCTGATCGGCGCCTTGAGCCAGCTTCTTGTCGGCCTTAAAAGCACTCAGGAAACCGCGCTCAAACATGTAATGCTAGAGACCGGGGAAACCGATGTACCTAGAAACATCGCGTCAATACGGCAAGCGCTTGAAAGGCATTACGAGAATGTCAGAGGGGCTGAGGCCGTTCGGGCTTCAAGGAAAGTGTTTAGCCGATTTTTGCGGATATATTCCTCCGGCCCGGACTACCAGGAAGATTTGGATGTCCATAAGAGGAAAATTTCAGCGTATGATGACGACGCACTTAAAAAGATCGATTTCGAAACCGAAGTGCAGCCCTATGACGACTTCCATGGGTATGTGCTTGAGCCAAGCAGGGACGTTATAGCCGCCGGAAGCGAAAAGCTTCTTAAGGTTTTCGGCGACAGGCTGGTGCTGGCGCTTTTCTTGAAGAGGCTCTATGTCCAGGAGCTGGAAGCCTCTGAAGCCAAGAAAGAGGAAGAAGAAAAAGAAAAAGAAAAAGAAGAGAAGCCCGAAACCCCCAAGCTGGAGCAGGAAAACCTTGATGACCTTTTAGGCGCAGAGAAACCAGGCGCAGAGAAGCCAGGCGCGGAAAAGCCAGACGACAAGAAGACAGAAAAGCCAGACGACAAGAAGACAGAAAAGAAAGCCAGGGGCCAGGCAAAGACAAAGCCTGTTTCCGCCAAGGCTGAGCAGTCCTCTGCCAAAGCGCCAGAGGAGGCAAAGCCAAAGAGCAAGGCGAAGAAGGCTGAGCCCGAAGCGACGACAGAAGAAGCCAAGCCAACCAAGGGAAGGACAAAGAAGCCAAAAGCCGAGGCGGAGAAGCCAGAGCCAAAAGAAGCAGCAAAGCCTGGCAAAGCGGAGGCAAAGACCGCAAAGCCTGAGCCTGAGCTCAAGGTTTCTGACGCTGAGCCTGAAGCGGCAAAGCCTGACGCGATAAAGCCAGAGCCTGCAGCCATTGAGCCTGAAGCCGCAAAGATTGAGCCTGAACCCATTGCAGTTCAAGAAGAGCCTGTTGTAATCAAAGCAGAGCCCGAGCCCGTTGTCATAGAAGCAGAGCCGGAGCCCGTTGTTGTCATAGCAGAACCCGAGCCTGTTGTTGTCGAAGCAGAGCCGGAGCCCGTTGTCATCAAGACCGAACCCGTTGCGGCCAAGGCCGAACCCGTAGTCATCAAGACCGAGCCTGATCCCGTTGTCATCAAGACCGAGCCCATAGTCACCAAGAAGGCTGAACCCGTAGTCCCCAAGAAGGCTGAGCCTGTTGTTGCCAAGGCCGAACCCGTTGTCCCCAAGAAGGCTGAGCCTGTTGTTGCCAAGGCCGAACCTGTTGCAACCAAGAAGGCTGAGCCTGTTGTTGCCAAGGCCGAACCCGTTGTTGCTAAGCCCCAAGAAGAGCCTGCGCCTGAGATTATAGAGCCTGAGATCATAGAGATCGAAGAAGAGGCGCCGCCAGAGCCTGACATTCCGAAGCTTGACGACGCATTCACCTGGGACTTTTTCTCAAGCCTTGGGCTTGGCGTTCCAGATTCCAAGGCGTCCTACGGCAAGCTGAAGAGGGTTGGCAGAAAAGGCGGCCCGAAAGCGGCAAGCACCCTGCAAAAGAGCATTGGAGCGCTGACAAACACAGAGAGGGAGTTCGTGCTGGATCTGGCGAAGTCCATAATCGTGAACCCGGCGCTTAACGCGAAGCTTTTGGCAAGCGTTGACAGAGGCAGGGAGATGGGGCGGAGCCTTGCGAGATGGCATGAAGCCTTCAACTTCTTCCATAGGGAAGGCTATCTCTGCGAGTACAAGACAGAGTCAGACGCGACAGAGTCCATCTTCGGGCTTTCATCCGCCGGCGCCAAGCTTATCGACGAAGAGCCTTTGAGAGGCCTGCTTATAAACTCAAAAGCCAAGATCATGGTGTCCCGCGAGATCCTGACTCCAGCCGAATACGTCAGGTGCCTTGCCTGCGTAAAGGCGGCCGAGTCCCTGTGCCTTTCCTACAGCATAATGGAGCTTGACTGGACCATAAACGAAAATGACGGGTTTTACTCTCTTTCTGGACTATTGAGAAAAGGCAAGTTCACATTTTTGCCTGTCAGCTTCTGCATGGACGACAGTCTGCGCGACTTCCAAAAGACGGTCGGATCCATCGCGGAATTTGCGCCAGCAACCCTGGTAATCGCCGCCGACACGATGGAAGAAGCCGAAAAGTGGGCGCAGGTCATTGGCACAAAGCTCAGCTGCCCCATATTCTATGGCTGCCTTCCTGAAGACAAGTTCGTGTCTCCAAGCGGAGACAGGGTAACCCTGCCTGGCTGCTTTGTGGCCAAAAAAGCTGAGCCCAAAAAGCCGAAAGCCGAGCCAAAGCCGGAGCCAAAGTCCGAACCCAAGACGGAGCAGTCGGCTGAGGACAGGCGGAAGCAGAAGATAGAAAAGAAGGCCAGAAAAGAAGAGCAAGCGGTTCCAGAAGAGCCGATCCCAGAGCCAAAGCCTGAGCCCATAAACGAGAGCTCCGCCAAAGAGCTGGCAAGAATAGGCTTGGACGCTTGCGCAGTGTCAGAGCTAAAGGTAAACCCCATTCCAATAGCAATACAGCTCCTGAAAGAAGACCGGCACGTTGAAGCGGCTGTGCTTCTCCAGGCTGTTGACCTTTGCAAGGAAGAATCAAAGGAAGGCTGGCTTTGCGCCTCCCTGTTCTACGCCTTGGATCTCCCCTTTACTGGCAAGTCCTACAGCCTTTCAGGGCTGGCTTTCATGGACTTCATCCCGGAGAAGTTCAGCCGCGACGAGGTGGCTCTGGCCCAGTACGCCAGGGTTGCGGCATTCGCAAGGGCTTTCGCGTTCCCGGACAGCCTGTTCGACTACGAGCTTTTCAAGAAGAGCCCGGCTATCCTTGAAGGCCTTCCCGCTGATCTGGCAGACGGCGCTGGCAAGTTCCTGAGCCTTTTCACAAGAGACGCGACGCTTCAGTCTTTCCAGGTGGACGGCAAGAACTTCTCCCTGGCTTTGCGAGACGCCTTGAGGGCGATCTCCGACAGGAAAGACAGGCTTCGCAAATTGGTGGAGCAGGCGAAAGAGCTGGTCACGGTTCCGTCGTTCTCATACTTCACAGGCTCTGACGACTTCTGCAGAGGCGCCTTTGGCCCAACCAGCGACCTGGGCAAGCTTTTGGCGGAAGCGGCGGAGGGCAAGCTGGACAACATTCCAGAGTTCAGGAAATTCGTATCCAGGTTTGACAACAAGTCTGGAACCACGGAATGGATCAGCAAGAGGGTTGTCGAGGACTACATTGACGAGGTTTGGGCGGCAGTAAAGGCGCAAAATTCCGAAATCAGGATAAAGGCTTTGACAAACGAGAACCTTCTTGGAACAGCCAGGAGCAAGTTCGCCATATATATCGAAAAAAGGCTCCGCATGCTGCGCGAGTGGATACAGCTTGAGCCCAGCTCCATAAACGAGTTCAAGCCCAGCTATGTCTACGCCATGCAAGAGATAGCCTCAAAGGCCGTAGAGCAAGCCGAGAAGTTCGCAAGCTCAGCAAGGCCGCTTGAAAGGGCTGGAGTTGAAGGCGCCGGCGCAAGCATACTGGTGCGCGCCTTCTCTGACATCGCAAGCGTCCTCTCTGGAGAAGAGCCTGACAAGACATGGCAGTTTGTTCCGCTTCTGAGAACTCCGTACCTGCACCTTGACAATCAGACCCTAAGGCCCACCCTCATGCCAGAGTTCAAGTCCATAAGAGGATTCGAGCCTTGGAGGATGGCAGTCAAAGCGATAGCCGCCGATCCGGTCGAGCCTCTTGACGCGCTGAACCTCATTGAGAGCGATCCCTCTTCTGACTGGTACGACGAATGCGGCACCGCCGTAATGCTTGAGGACTACCTTCAGGAAACCACCGGCAGGACGCCCTTGGGTTTCGCCAGGCTTATTGAAGGCGCGACTGTGGGAGCTGTAGGGGTAGCCGACAACTTTGAGAAGACAATCAGGCTTTCATACGCCTATGGCAAGATAGATCACGGCGCGAAAGAAACAATCTTCAAGATCTACGAAGCCCACAAAAGCGCTTTCCTGGCCAGCCAGAACTTCGGGTTCTTCAGGGCTTTCCTGAAAGCTTTGGAAAATTACTCAACAGCCGACACGCCGGAAAAAAAGTCCCAGTTCATCAAAGCTTTGGACCAGCTGGCCGCGACAGAGAACATCCCTGAAAGCACTCCAATGCTTGACCATATAAGAAAGGCCATAGAGCAAGAGAACTTCTCCTTGGCTGAAGAATACAGAACCAGGCTCCTGTCAGGCGAAACGGAGATCTCAGCCAGCGAGCTGAAGTCAGACGCCGAGACAGATTTCTTCGCCAGGTTCCTCCAGATCTACCCGGCTTTGCACCATGAGTGCAACAGGGATGACTGCAAGGGAACAAGGCCCTCCAGATGGGGCATGCAAGCCTTGCACAAAGTCGGCTTCTCCTGGGCCACAGGCAACGAGCAGAGAAACGCTGAGCACCTGCTTTCAAACTGGATCACGAAAAAGGGCGATCCCCAGCTTCCGCTGCTTATCACGAACTTCCTGAACGCGCTGGGCTTCACAATCACAAACACCGCCAACGCGGGAACCCACGAAGGGAAGCTGGACGTTTTCAAGTGCACAGCGGTTCCTTTGGAAAAAGGCTTGAAAGACTACGAGCACCCAGTGTTCAAGTACGGAACCGGGCTTGGCGGCACGATCAACGTAGTCTGCCTCTTCGGCCTGATCGGCGCCACAACGATAAACAACATGATAACGACCAGGCTCCAGCTGAACGGCCCCACCATAGTCCTTAATGACGGAATCGTCAGCACCTTTGACCGCAACAGCTTGGCCATGGCGTTCAAGTGCAACACCAGCGGGCAGAACTCCTATTTGTTTATAGACCGGGTATTGCTCATGTTCCTGGCCTCCCTCAACGTAGGCGACAGGATGGTTGCGCTTTTGAGGTGCACCCTGCCCTATACCTACGAGCAGCTTTACACCACCGGGGTTGGGGTTGTGTCAGACGAAATGTTCATTGGCCGCATAGCCGAGAGAAACGCCATCTGCTCCGAGACAGGCCCAAGCCTGGTGTACGGCGGAAGGCAGCTTGGCAAGACAGCCCTCTTGAGAAGGGCCAAGAACATCATGCACCACCCGAAAGACAGAATGTACGCAGTCTACCTCGAGGTCAAAGACAAGTTGAAAGACGAGCTTTTGGTAGACCTCAAGAAAGAGCTTTCCTTTGCGGGCTTCACAATAGAGGCAAGCTCCATCGAAGAATTCTGCGACAGGCTCCGCGAGCTGTACGAAGCCAAGGCTTTCGCCAGCCTCCAGATTTTCATTGACGAGGTGGACGCCTTCTTTGAGGAGGATTGCCGTTGCGGATACAAGACTCTCAACATTTTCATAGGCTTGATGAGGCGCTCGGAGCAGAAGATAAAGTTCGTCTTCGCCGGACTCCACAACGTTGCCCATACGCACTCGGCCTTGAAGAACAACGGCGTTTTCGGCCAGTTCAACAAAGCGGTCTGCGTTGCGCCCCTGTCCCCCAAAGACGCCAGAGCCCTTATAGAAAGGCCGTTGGCATACCTGGGCTTCTCAGTTGGGGAAGACCAGCTCGCCCTCATCTTGGCGTACACCAACAGCTATCCCGGGCTTTTGCACCTGTTCTGCGCTTCACTGGTCCAGCTGGCTTGCGAGAACTACAACAAGTACTACAAGCCAAACGCCAACCCGCCTTACAGCCTCACGGAGGAGCAGATCAAGGATGTCTTCAAGTCAGGCGGCATGGAGGCGGCACTGTCCATCAATGTCAAGAGCACAATCAACGATCTCGACGAGCGCTACCGCGTCATCTCAAACCTCGTAGCCTTCCTGACAATCGAGGACAAGAAGAATGGCGTCAGCAACCTCTATGGCTATAGCCCAAGCAAGATCAAGGGCGAAATGAACATCGCCATGCTCAACAGCCTGAGCTCCTCAGACTTCGAGGTCCTTCTAACGGAAATGACAGACATGGGCATCCTTTGGAGCAAGCCAGGCTCAGGGCTCTATCGGCTCAGGAACGACAAGTTCCTCGAGATCATAGGCTCAGAGGATGAAATCACCGACTGCATTGTGAGCGCTTCTGATGGCAAGGAGGCCACATGATGCTTGATCATAGCAAGATTTGGCTTGAGGACATAACAGGCCCTCTAAGCCTTCACAGCGCGATATGCACCACCTTGGCAAACGGAATGAATGTCCATTTTTCCTCGGATCCCTCCATGCCATGGAGGGAGCACTTCCAAGGCGCCATTGAGTCCCGCCTGGCGCAAAGGGACTTGATGTTCAGAATGGTGGATTGCGCCGACTGCGACACAAATGACATCGGAAGGTACCTGCTTCAGGACATAAACCACACCCAGGTGTCAGAGTACCTCCACCAGAGGGATCCGATCACCTTCATAAGGAAGAACAAGCTCTTCAAGAACTGGGTCTTCTGGCTCAGAGGCATGAACCCCCAGCAGATAGCGCAGTGGATAAGGTTCATCGCCAGCTGCAGAGGATCCAGCGGAAGCGATGGGCTTTTCATCTTGGAGGTGCCAGCGAATTATGAGTCTTACCTTTCCTCTGTCAGAACAGCCAAAACGATCAAGTACTTCGACAACGTAAAGCAGCAGGATCTCCAGCTCTTCACCACAATATTGGCCGAGCACAGCGAAATCCCCCAGCACCTGAGGCAGTACGCCTCATGGGTGGCCGCATGCCTGTTCGTCACAGACGCGCAGGCGGCAGCCAAGATGATCGAGTGCATTGACTTTGAGGAAACGGATCCAATAGACGCCGTTGAAAAGATCTACGACGAATACTTTTATGATTCAGATCGCGATTTTGACGCCAGCCCCCAGCCTCACCCGTTCACGCTTGTCAAGACAGACAAGGAGCAGCTTAAGAGAAGGGTCTGGGTAGCCCAGCTCCAAACCGCGTTTCCAGCCATAGAGCTTGAGAGAATCGCCTTCGTCACCCAGCGCCAGGACGACATAATGACGGCGCTGCAAAGCCAGTTCATGGATTACGGCACCAGCACTCCGACCTTCGTCCTCCAGTTCGAGAAGAAGGTGGAGCACCCCTACGAAGCTGAGCTAACCACCCTGGTCAAGCTCTCGAAGCTTTGCAAGATAGGCTTGCAAGGAAGCTATCTTCTGGAGCTCAAAGAGGATGACAAGCAGAGGCTTGAGTTTCTCAGGGACAAGAGAAACGATCTCGCGCACATGAAGATATGCTCGCCCCAGGAGATGAGCGCCTTGTTTAATCCGAGATTTGTATAGCGAAACGCCGCCCCGAAACAGGATTGTTTCGGGGCGGGGAAAATAAAAATAAAAAAA
>JAISWZ010000590.1 GCA_031270945.1 Clostridiales bacterium
TGAAGACGAAGACCTCTGGCTTCAGGACATGATTAACGAACTGAGGGAAGATCTCGGAGAGGACAAGTTCAGAGCGCTTGAAAAAAAATACGATGCAACTAATGTATACTCTAAAAAAGACATGGTATTCGAAAATTGGCTGCCAAAAGATCCAGAGGCGCATGCCGAAAAGCTCTCAGAAGCCATCGCCGCCGTAATAGACGCAACCCGCGAGGTGACCGACGTGCAAGCCAGCGACCCTCTGCTAGGATTTGCAGCCTTAAGATGGCTTGGCGACAAGGCTTATGAAAGAGAAGACATGATAAGCACCTTAAAGTTGCAAGGGATGTTTTTGTATAACATAGCCTGGGCTGACCACATAACGAAATCGCCTCTCCTAGCAAGTGAGATTGAGTCGTCTTATGTGAGATACCAGACCTTTTTTGAAGAGTCAGAAACCGACCCTTCCCTTGAAATGCCCATCCTTCAGTCATTGGAAAAAGCGTTAAAATACTTCAGGTACAAATCTGAAGATCTCGTCAAGTTCTTTAAATTGGTTTTTCAGCTGAACCGAAATCCCGACAACTGGGCTTTCATCGATAGCATGGTAGCTCGCTGCCGCGAGGTGGAGCTCAAATATCTCAACGCCGAAAGCAGGGGCGCTGGCCTTGAGTTTCTTGAATCCAATTACCAAGAAGATTTTCACAGCAGGATGCTCTATATTGACCGTTGCATGGATAAAGGCGAGTATGAAAAGGCGCTAAGCCTGTGCGGCGAGTATGAAATGATTCCTGTCTTTGATAGAAAGGTTGCCATTTTAACCAAGCTAGGGCGCATTGATTCATTAAAGCAACTGTATGCAAGAAACTTCCAATGTTTAAACCACTACGACGCTTACAAGGCTGTCTCTACTGAAGAAGAATGGAACGCTATCGTTGCCCGTCTTCTGTCTGGCAGAAGCAGCGCCGAATTTAGAATCGACATCTACAGAAGGGAAAACCGAAAAGCCGACGTCCTTTCCGAAGTCAAGAATGAGCCTGAACAAATTAGAGAGGCCTTCGCTTTTCTCATGCCTGAGCATAAAGCGGAAGCTTCAAAGATATTCGAGGATCTAATACTTAAAGAATCCGAGTCTGCCCGCACTAACCAAAAGTACGAAATAGTTGTCAATGACCTAAAAACTTACAAGAATGGCGGCGGCGATGCCAAGCCCCTTGCTTTGAAGCTGTATAAGCTGTACCCGACAAGGAAAAAGTTTCAGGACATGATTTGGAAGTATACTTTGTAGAGTTTAAGTGCATATCCCAAAATTCCGTAATGGCACCGGAAAAATCCTGGCGAATGCTTCAACTAATTTGCTCGGGCTTCTGCGAGCAAACACCCGGATTTTTCCGGTGCCTCGGATATAATTTTGGGATATGCTCTAACTTTCTACATAGTTTGTGTCATGCAAATCAATGGTTTTCGCAAGTTTGGATAAGCGCGAAAAGCCGCGCCATATGGCGCGGCTTTTCGCATGCTTAATTCTCAGAACCAGAATCCAAGCTACTCCTGCATCATTTCATTCAACTTGGTTGAAACTTGCCACATTACAGCATCCATCAGGCTTATCCCTGTTTCCTCCATGTATTGGTCGACACGAGTTCTGAATCGGCTTAAAGTGTTTACGCTTGGCGCTTTTGCGCCGTCCTTGATGTGCAAGGCATACCTCACTGACTTATCTGTGCGCATAAGATAAACCAGCACCTTGTCTGAAATTTGCATGTACCGCTTGTATACATGCGCTCCAATGAGAATGTTGACAGGGTAGTTTGGCGCTGAGGATGGCTGTCCGCTATAGAGCACTTGAAACGGGAGCTCGTCAATCTCAGGCATCACGACTTCAGCTAGAAGGCGGCAGATAGTGTCTGGGCAGTCCTCGCCATCCTCATCTGGCTGATACAACGCAGTGGGATCCACTTTAATAACATTTGGTTTAAAGCCCATTATTATCACCTTTTTTTCGCATATTCAGTGCGTATTTTCATTATACTCTTTTCGCACAAATACGCAAGCGGTTGATAATAATTAGTGCATATCCCCAAATTCCGTATTGGTGCCAGAAAAGTCCTGGCGAACGCTTCAACTAGTTTGCTCGGGCTTCTGCGAGCAACCACCCGGACTCATTGGGCAAATGCCACACTTTTATGGATTTTCTTGACATGTCCTAGGTATCCGTGTTCCGCTCTAATGGCGGCTTGCGTCATCCGAACTTTTCTTTTTTGATAGTATGAGAATGACAACAAGGAAAAGGACACATGCGCCCAATCGCAATATCCATGTCAATAAGTCAGCTTCGACAAAACCCAAAAGTATAGCTATCAAAACGCAAAGGGAACTTAGTATCCCAATTCCAGCCAATACTTTAACTACTGTCATGCCTGTAATAATAATATCTTTTTTGCTCTTCATTTATTGAGCGCACCATTTCATACGCAATATTAATAAAGTTTTTCCATATCTGATTCAAGGTTTTTTTGATGATAATTTAGTGCATATCCCAAAATTCCGAAATGGTGCCGGAAAAATCCTGGCGAATGCTTCAACGCCGGATTTTTCCGGCGCCTCGGATAAAATTTTGGGATATGCTCTTAAAAAAGGGCCATACTCGATCTGTGAACCAAGTTCGCCCTTTGCCGTGGCCTCCGTTTAAAAAAGAGCGCTCCCGCTTGCGGGAGCGCTCTTTTTCTCATGCGCCAGCAGAATTCTCTCCAGCAGTCCTTATCCTGAGAGCGAGTATTGTGATGTCATCCGCCTGTTCCGCCTGCCCGGCAAAGATGTCCAGCTCACGCTTGATCGCAACCACAAGCTCGGCGCAAGAACAATCCTTGTGGCTGTTGGCGGCTGACAGCAGCCTTTCCTCCGAGTAAAGCTCCCCGCTCTCGCTCATGGCTTCTGTCACGCCGTCAGTGTACATCAGAAGGACATCGCCCGGCAGCAGCTCCGTGGTTTCATTGGTGTATTTCATGTCCTCAAAGCCGGCGAGAACGAATGAAGGCTTCGACTTGAGATACGAAAAGCTGCCTCCCGCATTCATGATGAGAGGGCTGTTGTGCCCAGCGTTCACGTATTTGAACTGTCCGCTATCCAAGTCAAGCAAACCCATGAACGCCGTGACGAACATCATTGCCTCGTTGCTTTCGCAAAGGGTGTTGTTGACCGACTCAAATGCTTCCTTTGGGCTCATCCCGGCGCTTGCGGCATTCTTTATGAGAGTTTTCACGATGACCATGAACAGGGCGGCTGGAACTCCCTTGCCTGACACGTCGGCTATCACGACCGCCAGAGAGTTCTCGCTGACAAGAAAGAAGTCGTAGCAGTCGCCTCCGACCTCCTTGGCGGGGATCATCAACGCGTGGATGTCAAGCTCTTTCCGGTCTGGAAACGGCGGGAATATGCTTGGAAGCATGCCTGACTGTATCGTTTTGGCGACATCAAGCTCGGTTGCGATCCTCTCCCGCTCCGCCGAGGTGATTGCCAGCTTTTCTATGTACAAGCGCATGTCGCCAACCATGCTGTTGAAGTTTTCAAACATCGTCTGGAGCTCATTGCCTGTTCTCATGATCTCGAACTCATGTAGATTGTCGCCGCTAACAACATGCTGCAGGTGGTTCGACAGTTTCAATATAGGGCGCAAGATCTGGCGGTAAATGATGAGCATTATGATGACAAGGGCAACAGTTATGAATATGGCTATGGTTGCCATTACTTGCCCAGTCTGAGACAGCGCCGCGAAAACAATCTGGTCAGCCGCGATGTCCGCTCCGACCAAAGCCGTTATTGAACCGGATTTTGAGCGCACTGGAGCGAATGCCGTGACAACGAGCCCGTGGTTGGAAGAAACCACAATAGGTTCGCCTTCAATTTCTTCGCCCATGTAGGCAGCCAGCGCGAATTCATAGGCGGGCAACTCTCCGGAGGTGCCCCCAGGCTCAGTTGCGCCCTCGCTGTCGACGCCGAATATGAGGTCCGCGTTGTTTTGATCCGAGTCAGGGCGTATCACATACAAGTATGCCAGGCCATATGTCATCTGGATCCTTTCCAGCATTCTCAAAGATTCGGCATAAGACTCGTCAGCTCCGTTTTGCTGGTACTCGTCGATCTTGTCACCGTCTATAAACCCGCTTGCCATTTTCGCGCAATTTGCTACTACTTTCCTATATTCCTCAGCAAGAATATTCTCGTTATTCAAATATGACTCTACAATTATGGCAAGAGTCATCGCCACTCCAATGGATATTAGAACTGCAGCTACTCTCCAGCGAATGCCATGCTTCTTTTTGTTTTTTTTTTTTTTCTTTTTCTTTCAGCATTTTTTCTATCTTCATGTCGAGCCTCCGCGCTCTCAACTGCGCTGGCATGGGCCGACCTGCTCTTTTGGCGGGAGACTCAAGCCCTCTTTTTAATTATCAAGATATTGTTTCCGTCTCTGTAGTCGTAATTGACATCGTCCATGATTTTTCGAACCAGGAAAATCCCAAGGCCTCCTGCCTCTCGTTCTTGGATTTCTGCCAAAACGTCAGGCTCGCTTACCTGGAGAGGGTTGAAAGGAGTTCCGGAATCCATGAACTCAATAGCAATAGAGAGAGGATTCTTTGATATCTCGCAAGAGATCTGCACACGGCAATCGCCACTTTCATAGGCGTAATTGGCTATGTTGCAGTATACCTCTTCAGTCGCCAGCAATACTTGGGATTTAGCCTTGCCGGAAAACCCTGTTGAGGACATCGCCTCTTCAACCATCTCCAACACTTCATCCATCTGCTCCAGCCCTTTAGTGAAAATGCAGCTTGCCATGCGCCAATCATCCTTGCCTCTTTGATTTTCGTCGCGGCATTGATCACTGTATCGTAAGTATGTTGGTAAATCCAGTCATCTCAAGCACGTTATAAACATCCTCGCAAATATTTCTAACAGTCATGGTAATTTTGAGCGCCCTGGCCTTCTTCTCTCCAAGCAAAAGAACACGCAGCCCGGCGCTGCTGACATAATCGACCTTTTCCAGATCCAGCAGGATGTTCACTGATTTTTCAAGGGCTTTTAGCAGTTCCGCCTCCAGATCCTTGCAAGTGATTGAATTTATCTTTCCTTGGACAGCTATGACGATGCTTTCGTTATTGTCGGTTCTTGTAATCTCCATTTAGACATTGCCTCCACTATAGCATGACAAATATTCGCAGTTAAACATCAATCCAATCAGGTCATCTGGTTGGCGACAAGGGCATAAAAGTGCCCCCGCTTTGCCAAAAGCTCCTGGTAAGTTCCAGTCTCGACCACGCGCCCGTTGTCAAGAACAATGAGCTTGTCGCACTTCTCAACTGTGCTCAGCCTGTGCGCGATAACCAGCCTTGTTGTCTTGAGGCGCTCCAGGCTTTCGCACACTAGGGCTTGGTTCGCGTTGTCAAGGGCGCTTGTGGCCTCGTCGAAGAAAAGGACGCTGGGGTTGCCTACTATGGAGCGGGCGATGAGCATTCTCTGCTTCTGCCCTCCGGAAATTGTCCCTGCGCCGTCTGAGATCATGGTGTGAAGCCCCATGGGCATTTGCGCTATGTCTTCCTCAAGGCCGACCATCCTTACAGCCTCCTTGACTCGCTCAAGGGTGACGCTCACGCCAGCTATCGCGATGTTCTCAAAGATGCTGCCCGATATCAGCTGGCCGTCCTGCAGAACCACCCCGAACCGCTTCCGGAGCTCCCGCTTGTCCAGCTGGTCTATGTCCTTGGCGTCATAGTAAACCTTTCCCACTGTCGGCTTCTCGAACCCCAGGAGGAGCTTCAGGAGCGTCGACTTGCCTGAGCCCGAGGATCCAACAATTCCGACATACTCCCCCTTTTCTATCTTGAAGGACACGTTCGAGAGAACCATGTCCTTGTCGCTCTCCTTGTACTTGAATGAAAGGTTGATTACCTCGATTGAGCCCTCAAGCTCCTTCGGGGGAAGCATGGCGTCGCTGGAGGTTTCGGGGAGCGCGGACAGGATGGGCTTCGCCCTTTGGTACGTGGGCAGCGCGTGGCTTATCGCAAGGAACATCGTCACAAGCCTTATCATGGCGCCGGAGAAGAAGCCGAAAGCGGAGACAAATCCGAAAAACTGGCCAAAGCTGACATTAAGGCTCCCGCTCACCAGGAGGTAGTAGAACACGGCAGTGAAAGCCGTGTCAAGGAACATGTTCACGCTGGAGGAGATGTTTGAGAGGCTGTCCCTCTTTGCAAGCGCCCTCTTTGATTCAGCCAGGGACTCGATGTAGTTAAGGAGCATTCTATTCTCCACTCCAGCTATCCGAACCTTGGCGATTCCCGAGATGGTCTGGTACAGCATGGATGACATTTTCGCCTTGAGCTCAACGAGCCTTTTCTCATGCCTGCTCAAGAGCCAGCCGAACAGCAGGGTTATGCCCATGTTCGCCAGCACCATTGCGATTCCAGCGATTGTTAGAGTCTTGGAATAGGAGCGCATCCGGAAAAGGTACATCAGCGAAAAAACAGCGGTCAGCACGGAGGTCAGGACTGTTTCCGACAGGAGGCTCAAAATGGACGAGACGCCCATAACCCTCTTGGCCAGGTCGGCGCTGCTGTAGTCGCTGAAGAAGCTGTTGGGCAATGTGAAGAGCCTGTCAAACATGGCGCACTGCACCGAGTGCGCCATGGCGGTGGAAGCCCTGAGCGACGCCAGGTTCTTGACAATCGAGAAGGCCAGGTTCCCTATGGTGAGAGACAGTATCAGGAAGCAAGTCTGTCGAAGCGCCCCCTGGTTTGACATGGGGATGAAGTCGTCGAATATCACCTGGTTCAGGTAAGGCAAAAGAAGGCCTATCGCCGCGCCTATGAGAAAGAAGAGAAGCAGGTTGGCGATGTCATGCTTGAAGACGCTCTTCAAGCCGAACGCGATCAGATCCCAGGAGCTGAGGCTCTTGTTCGGGAACGGCTCGTAGGCCATCCAAGCCTTGGGCTCAAGCGCTGACGCGCAAGCGGCGTCAACCGGCTGGGAAGATCTCTCGGACAGGTTGTGCATTATGTACTTCGAAGGGCCCTTTGGGACACACACAACCGGAACGCCGCCCTTGAAGGCCAGCAAGGCGCCTGAGTCCTGCTTGAACCAGCCCTCCTCAAGAACAACCTCCCTGATGTTGAAATGGGACACCCTTGAAATGTCCTCTATTGCAAAGCGCCTTCCGCAGGCCTCCTTTATCTTGTCGAACGGCTCAATCCTTATTTTCCGTTTGCTGCAAAGGAACGCAAGCGCGTCGTAAAGAGCGTTTCCGCTGCTTTCCCCGATATCCATGGGATCGCTTTGGTCAAACACTCGGTACACTGTTTCAAGGCCTTTCGTTTCAGTAGCCTTTTGCTCCTCCAAAGTGGCGTAAATATACGCTTCATCCTTGACCAATCTTAAGTTGATCATCTCGACAACAGCCATGGCGAATTCATCAGGGCTCTCTGCTTGAACCCCGATCTTCTTCGAGAACTCGGCAATTGCGGCCTCTGAACCTTCCTCCTCGGAAAGCTCAGCCTCTTCAAGAGCGGAAATCACGAACATCCATCTTCCAGCTTCAGGATCACTAATGCTGAGCGCGGGAATGCGCTCGCCCACAACGGCGTCGGCCAGGCTGTGCTTTCTTTCTATGTCCCCGCTCTCAAGGCGCGAGGCCAGGAAAACCAAAGCTGTTCCAGAAATGACGGCGTACGATTTGCCGCTGCTGTCCGCGTAAAACGTATCTCCGCCTTTTAGCTTGAGTTTTGTCGGCATTGCGTAACCATTCCTCTCGCGCTGCGCGGCTTGCGATGTCCTTCATGGCTATGTCAGCCCGAAAGGATCAAAAATTCCTTGAAATTTTGAATGCGAAAAGGGTCTGGTGCCCAACAAGTTTGCTCGTGCTTGCTCGTTAAATCCCGAAACAAGCATGATTGCCTTCGCACGACTTTTTCTATTGCATGCAAAGAGCATATCCCCAAATTAATTTGGCTTAGAGCATATCCCAAAATTATATCCGAGGCAGAAAAGTCCGGGTGTTTGCTCGCAGAAGCCCGAGCAAACTAGTTGAAGCATTCGCCAGGACTTTCCGGCATCAATACGGAATTTTGGGATATGCACTTAGAAAAGCATCGCATGCCTTTTCCAGCGTCACTTGCAAAGTTCTGGGATCACACAATAAACGCTTAAATTAGGAATTTTTTTATCGTTGCCCGCCTTTGAAATCCAGGCGGGCCTACTTCCGCGAACGATAAAAAAATTTCTAAACTCCGCTCGCAAGCATTATCAAAGGCTTGATTAAGGGCCTGAGGGTGTTTTGGCGCAAAATCAGTAATGCTATGAGGCGTTTATCAGCTTCCTGTAAGGGCCCTCGACAGCATAGAGCGACTCGTGGGTGCCCCTTTGGACTATCTTTCCCCGCTGCAGCACCAGGATTTCATCGCAATCCCTGATGGCGCTCACCCTGTGAGCCACAATGACACAAGTGCAGCCTCTGCGCTTCAGGTTGTTTATTATCTGCTTCTCCGTTATGGAGTCCAAGGCGCTGGTTGCCTCATCCATGATCAGGACAGTGGGGTTTGTCACCAGGGCGCGGGCTATCTCAAGCCTTTGCCTTTGGCCTCCGCTTAAGTTCTTGCCGCCTTCTGACAGGACGAAGTCGTAGGCGCCAGGCTTCTTTGTTATCATGTCATGAATGCACGCGTCCTTCGCGGCTGCGATGATGTCCTCTTCACGGATGTTTTTGTTCCACATCGTGATGTTTTCCCGTATTGTTCCCGAAAACAGGGTGACTTCCTGGCTTACGGTCGAGATGGAGCCGCTGGCGACCTCCGCCGGGACTTGCCGGAGAGGGATTCCGTCCATGTAGATCTCGCCTTCCCATGGCGTGTGCAAGCCGCTCAAAAGCTTTGACACGGTTGACTTGCCGCACCCAGAAGCGCCTACTATTGCTACATTCCTGCCGCTTTTCGCCTGGAATTCGAATTTTTCTATCAGAGGCTTGTCCAACGGGCTGTATCCGAATGTGACGCCTTCCATGCGTATCTGCCCTGACAGCTTGCCCGCCATTGGGACTGGATCCGCTCCAGGCAAGAACTTGATGTCCTGCTGGTAGCTCATGATGTCATGAACCCTGTTCATGTCAGCTTTCGCCTTTTGAATTTTCTGAACGAACCCCACCAGCTCGTTCACGGGGCCGGAAAACGATCCCAGCAGGGCGTTGAACGCTATAAGGGCGCCTAGAGTCATGCTTCCTCCAATAACGAAGCCCCCGCCTATCATCAGCACAAGAATCCTGCATGCGCTGTCCGTGAGCTCAGGCACTGAATTGATTATCTGCTGCAGCTTGCCAAACTCGCCTTCCATTCGCATTGACTTGCTGTAGTAGCCGTACACCCTGCTTGTGTACTGGTTTTCTATGCCGGCGGCCTTGAGCGTTGACATGATGCTGATGCCTGAGAGCAGGACGCCGACCATCTTTCCGTGATCCTGCTGCATCTTCATCACAGTGCGCTCAATCCTCTCGGATGCCAGGCGCATGATAACGTAGTTCAGCGCCACAAACGACAAGCCTATCAAAGTGAGCGCCGGGCTGTAGGCTATCAGGAGCGCGAGGAAAAACGCGCACACAAACAGGTTGAGGGCGTTCTGCGCCAATCCTCCGGAGATGAACGCGCAAACGCTGTCGTTGTTCTCCACCCTCTCCGACAGGTCGCCCGCGTACCTCTGGTCAAAGAACGACATGGGCAGCCTAAGCATGTGGTGCAGGAACTTGTAGCCTGAGGTCAAGGCCATCTTGTTTTGCATCCGCAGGAGAACCCTGTTTCGGATGAATGTGAAGAAGGCTTGGTAAAGCGAGCAAAACAAGAGGGCGAACACCAGCGCCCCTATCCAGCTGCCGTTTCCGCCCAGCAATATGTCGTCAACGAACACTTGGGAAAGCGCCGGCAAGACCAGCCCCGGGAATATGAGGCAGGCGCCCAGGAGAAGGAGGTACGCCAGGGAGCCTTGCATTCCTGCGAGCCTCTGCATCGCGAACGAAAAAAAGGTGCGCTTTCCGCCTTTGGACTTGGTGAATTCCTCATTGGGCTTGAAGTTCAGCGCCACCCCCGTGAACCCTTCATCAAGCTCGCTGATTGCAAGCTTCCGCCGGCCCATGGCGGGATCGTTTATGTATGCGCAGCCGCCCTTGACGCCCTCGTAGACGACAAAGTGGTTGAAGTTCCAATGTATGACGCAGGGCGCCTTTGACGCGAGCAGGGCTTCGAGCCCCATCCGGCGGCCCTCCACGTCAAATCCGTATTTCTTCGCTCCCGCGAGGATTTTGCTTGCGCGGCATCCGTCCCGGCTCACGCCTGTGTCGACGCGCAGCTTGTCCAAGGGCACATGGTTCCCATAGTAGCCCATTATCATGCCCAAGCTGGCGGCGCCGCACTCTGTGCACTCCATCTGGAAGACTGTCGGCGTTTTTCTGTACGTGGGCTTCAAGCCCGCCATTCTTCTCACCTCGCCGCTTGGCGCCTCAGAAATGGAAACACCTTCGCTATGGGCGCCTCGCTCTTCACTATGGCCTTTGCTGAAACCATTGTGCCTGGCGTGAGGAGGACGCTGCCCCCATTCACGTTTGACCACTTGAATCCGCTGGCTGTTCCTGAGTCCTCGTCAAGGGAGAGGGAAAGCTCCAGCACAGGCCCCTGCTGCTGGAAAACCCCAACCAGGAGATCGTTGCCAAGCCTCGCCAGCATGTCGCTTGTGCTTGCGGCGTTCTCGGAGACGCTTACGATTTTGCCTGTCATGTGCCCATGCTCCTGCTCGCTGATGTTCGCGGGCGCCACGGTAACGCTCATTCCGGGGGACAGGTTCTTCCCGGCGACAAACGGGACGTAGCAAACCAGCTCCAGCCCTGCGCCAGCCTCCCCGCTGGGGATCGCAATCTTGGCAACTTCCTCGCCGTAAGCGACAAAATCCCCCGACTGGCAATTGACGGCTGATATCTTTCCTGATCTGGCGGCCCAAACCTCGCTTGCCGCTCCGTCAGCGCCGACAACTGTGGCGACGGAGTCCCCTCGGCTTACCTCGGATCCTTCGGAAACAGTCACATACTCTATCACACCGGTTGCCGGCGAGACCAATGAGACGCTTTTGTCCGGGCTCAGGCAAATCCCTGACATGTCCACAGTTTGCGGGATCCTTCCGAGAACGGCCCAAACCGCCGCCGCAATGATGATCAGCACGGCCCCAAGGTATGACAGCCATGACATGGGCGAGGTCACCTTTATGAGCTTGTCCAGCTGCTCAGGGCTTGACAGGCGCTCTAAGGCTGCCTTGCGGTACACTTCCGCCATGATTTATCACATCCAGTCTTCGCTTTCGAGATTTACGCTTTCGCATAAGGCTCAAACAAGAGTGCGAGCATATGTTTTCGCTCTAGGTGCATATCCCAAAATTATGTCCGTTGTGTCGAAAAAGTCCGGGTGTTTGCTCGCTGAAGCCCGAGCAAACTAGTTGAAGCGTTCGCCAAGACTTTTCCGGCACCAATACGGAATTATTGGATATGCGCTAAGAGCATATCCAAAAATTAATTTTATGGCTTGTGAAAGTCACGCGTTAAAGCATCGCGATGACTTTCACTGCGCCTTTTTTGGAATTTTGGGATATGCACTAAGTGAATCAAGAGAAATAGATCAGTCTTTTTCTAATAACCACAGCGGCCAAATTTTCGACCTATTTCATTTTTTCTCTTTGCCAAATATGTAAATCGCAACTCCACATATCAAACCGGTTACAAGCAACCCAATAATATTGGGAAGGGTAAAGACAGTATCGCCCTTGCCAGTTAAAAACGATATAATGATGCTCATCGCAAAGAAGAGCAAAACAACTCTACCGATTCTTATGACCTTATCCATTTGGCACCGTCTCTTTCATTTTGCTCATCTCCCAAATTTCCGGCAGTGGCGATGCAAAAGTCGTGAGAACGCATCCACACAGACTTTTACGAGCATTTTAGGATATGTCATTAGCGACATCAATGAGATATAAGCACTTCACTTTTGTCAGCCGTAATTGTTCATGAGCTAAATTAATGAATTTAGCAGAATGTTTTGTTTTTCGAATATGCTTTTAAAGGCTTGAGAAAGTCCTGTGTTTAGCAGGACTTTCCCAATCATTATTGCCAAGATTCATTCTTGCAAACAAGAGATGAGGTTTACGCCTGTACATATCCAAATTTCTAGGGCTCACATGAGCCGTTTGACATTTCGAACATTTAACAGGCACCTAATCACTTAGTACATATCCCAAAATTCCGTTAAGGCGCTGAAAATTTCCTTGCGAATGCTTCAACGCCGGAATTTTTAAAGACCTGTAATTAATTTTGGGATATGCTCTTCTTCCAAAACTCTTAAAGCTAAGAACTTTTGCCTACGCGTACAAGCCAAATCTTTGAAAGACGATAAAAAACCAAATGAATGGCTTGAAATGCTATGCGGAGGCTCATGCCAAGCTTTTAGACTTTTGGCATGCTTTAACTACCAAGAAAACTTCTTTCCTAGCTCTTTTCCGAATTTGTAGCCGAGGACGCCAGAAACTCCCGCCAGCACTCCGATAAGGACTGGTGCTATGCCGCCCGCAACTTCATCAAGCGCAGCGTCATCCAGCACATCGCCTGATGACGCTGACTTAAGTGCTTCGCCATACTCCTTGAGCTCATCCAAAGTGACATCGCTGCCAAGTGCGCTGAGCTCTGCTATTGCGTCTGCAGGCTCCAAATCCAAAAGTTTTTTCGCGCGCTCAGGGTCAGCAGTCAGGATTGCCGAAAGGTCTTCTGTTTTTTTCTGTGTAAGCATTTCTTGCCTCCTCTAAATACAGTGAGATGTTTGGCATCCCAAGGCATATGTAGCATTCTCTCAAATGCGTACACTGTGAGAGCATATCCCCAAAATTAAATTTATGGCTTCTGAAAGTCACGAAAGTTTGCTCGCAGAAGCCCGAGCAAACACTCTTAAAGCATCGCGATGACTTTCAGTGCGCCACTTTAGGTTTATGGGATAAGCACTTAGTGATCCTGATCTTATAAAAGGCAAGACAGATCACAACTGCAAGCCCAGCAAACCTTCATTCTCCTATAGCTTTGAAAAACTCAGCGCGTCCATAAGCATGTTCCGCAATTCAAGGCAACGCCTATTGATTTCGGGGCGCACCAGGTTGTCTGTCAGGGAGAATTATACTGACGAGCGCTTTAATATGAAATTTCTTATCATTCCAGCCTTATAAGCCAGTCGGGACGCTTCCGCTTACGATAATAAATTCAAAATCATAGCTCGCAGCATACTTGGTTTACTAGACTTCTTGTATGAGATCAGCTGGAGAAAGTCGCTAAAGTCAATCCACAATATTCGCTTTAATTGAGATCGCGTTTTTTTAGATGGATTAAATCTTAGCATTTTCTCAGCTTTACAAGCAAATCGCAATACAATGAAATGAAAGGAAATGTCATAAGCTTTTTGAATGAGTTTTTTTATTAAAGGTAATCTTCGCTTGTCAAGCAAAAGATCATATCTCAATCCGCAATGCAAGTATAGCATATAGCGGGATATTTAGGCAATATATCTTCATAAATTTTTCTATCATTATTTATCTATTCGGAATAATGTTAAATCAAATAACATTCTATCCGTTTATATGTCTTCGTTTCATAGTCTTTATATATAAATAGTTATAATTAACTGTTGATTAATAAGTTTAAAAATAATTCTAGCTTTATAATCAAGCCACTTCAAACTTCCTGCCATATGAGCTCATCATGGCATTCTTGCCATCAATTGCCATTTCATTGCTGCAAAGAGCAAGTGTCATGTCCAAAGAACAATCCACCTTTCATCTTGCTGTTCATGGCAAGGCAAGGTCTGCAGTAGTCTCCAAATCGGCAAGAAACGCATGGCTCTTCCTTTGAGTTTTCAGCTTCTCGTATCTGGCTCAGGATCTCTGAATTGTTCCAATAGTCGTCGAGACGTTCAAACTTCTCGAAATAGTCGAGATGTCTGCAAGGGGACAGCATTCCGTCCACATTGACGCAAAACGAGCTCCTGCCGGCCATGCAGCCTTTGTTTTCCCCTGTGTTGAAGTTGCCGAAAAGCTTGGTGTCCTTGACCAGCGCAAGCATTGGCGAGAAGCATTCCTCTACATAGATTCTTGCATTGCCTTTATAAGTTTTGATCGTTTGGCTTATCGACAGCATTTGAGCCCTTGTTGGAGCGGTTGCAAGCTGATGGCTTGAGTCTGGTTTAGCGGCCATTACGACAAGGCTCTTCACGCTGTATTCCTCAGCCAATGCAACGACATTCAAGAAGTCACAAGCGTTGCTTGAATGCATGACCCAGTTGATCCATGTGTTCGGGTAACCGCTTTCCTTCAGGATTCCCAGCGCTGAAACCGCCAGGCTGAAACCGTCTCGCGTAAGCGAGTTGATCTCTTCTGTCGATCCGTTGAGGGAAATGAAGATTCCGCCCACTCCAGCGCCAACAAGGCTGTCAAGCGCTCTTTCCGTAAAGCCGAAGCCCGAGAGGGCAACATTAGCCGTCACGCAACATTTGGCTGCGGCTGAGACAACATCTAAGAGATAGGGATAGCACAACGTCTCGCCGCCGCTAAGCATCACATTCTTCACGCCGCTTTTTCCGCCCTCTTCAATCCAGTGGACAGCAGCCTGGGGATTTATGACTTTGCCTCCAGAAAGAGAGCAGTAGCACTGGGGGCAACGCAACGGACATATCGTTGTTAGCTCTATGTTCATGGTTTCAGGACGAAATCTTGCCGTTGCCAGCTGATTCATGCGCTCCTCCAAAATCCCAATAATCCGCTGAACACTCACCGAAAATCTGATTCGTCTTCATATGTATTCCCTCAAGGCGTACGATTCCTAACCCTTGAAACCTGGCGCTTGCACTAATCACTATCCATTCGCTTTTTGGGAATTCAAGGGTTCAAATTCATTGTAACATATGTGTTGTAAATGGTCAAGTATTTTTGAAAAGTTTTGTAAAGTTCAATATCTTGTACAGGAAACTGTAAATTCGAATTCGAAATAAATTGAGTTTTAAGAGGTATGTATATCGAAATATTTAGGTGATTTCGACAAATTCCGCAATTAATCTAATTAAACGCATTATTTATACAAAACATAAAGTTGATTTATCCTAGTTATTTCAATGTGGAATTTATGTCTATAGGCGGTAACACTACATGGTTATGCGCTGATCACTTTTTAGCTTGGTATGAACAAATGCTTGGTGCATATCCCAAAATTCAAAGAAAGGGCGTTCCCGCAAGCGGGAGCGCCCGAAAAAGCCTAATACTGCCATATCCAATGCTTCACATCTACCGTAGCCCCAATTTCGCTTGAAGAGCTCACTTTCCACGAACCTCTTACCCCTGAGATCAAAGGATCTTTGCTCCAAATACAAACGCCGCAGCCTAAAGCAGTTCAAATGCTTTAGTTGCGGCGTTTTATGCTGTTGGATTCTATCTCGCGCTCGGAAACTAACTTTCGCTCCAAGGCAACTGTCGCTGACGCGCCTGATCGCGTACGATTAGAGCATATCCCAAATTTTATTTTAGGGCTCGGAAAAATCCGCGTTGAAGCCTTCGCAGGATTTTTCCTTCGCCCCTTAAGGAATTTCGGGATATGCTCTTATTCGCACTATGTTTTATTCAGATTTGTCACAGTTGCTGTCATCGCCCATGATTCCGATCCAGCGACAAGCACGCCCGTCTTGCGAAAAACCAATTCTGGCTCTTCCGTTTCGCAAGCAAGAGACGCTTCGCCCTTTCAGTATCCGCCAGCCTTGTGCACCTCAAACGCGTCCTTTAGAAGCTCGTATAGACGAGAGCCTTTCTTTTGGTTGAAGACTTTAACAAGCCCGCTTTGCAAAAGGTTCGTCTCGCTCTCATTCAAAAAGAGCTTGTAGATTTCCGCGTAATGCGCCTGTCCCAGCTTTTCGTCCTTCACCAGCCTGCGGATCGCCTTCTTGGTCGCCGCTCTAAGCTTATTGGACTTAGCCTCTGTGACCGCCACCTGTCCAGGAGGCAATATGGACGTTCTGCGCTCAACAATCACCCGCGCGTTGTTGTCTTTCCAGTAGTCTATAACCGCCTCATAGTCGCGGTCCTTGCTTATGATATAGAAGTCGCGGTCTTCTCCGCTTGTTATGAGGCCGCCTAGGCATGTGGCAAGCTGAAAGTCCAGGTAGTTGTCTGCGGTCTTGTTCAGCTTTTTGATCACGATCTGCGCTTGGGAGTTGAACATTGTCATAACAGTCTCTATGGGAAGGTCATTTTTCATGTTGCCAATGAAAATGATTACAGAGTCGGTTTTCGACAACTTCATTATTCCGCTCAAGCCGCCATCGTGGACATTTTCGTAGTCTATCAAATACGTTGCCATAACTCAAGGTTCCTTTCGCTTTCGTCTGACATCCGCTCGCATCGCAATCTGACGGCTTAGTGCATAAACCAAAATTCCGAAATGGCGTAGCGAAAGTCAAACGCGTGACTTTCGCAAGCCCTAAGATTAATTTGGGGATATGCTCTTAGATTTTTACCTCCTCTATTCCGAATTGGAATTCATTTAGTGCATATCCCAAAATTCCATTAAGGCGCAGAAAAATTCCTGGCGAATGCTTCAATGCCGGAATTTTTCAAGCCATGGAATTAATATCGGGATATGCTCTTATCTTGCCCGCCTTTTAAGCCAGTCAGGCCCGCTCATCCAGAAAACCGGATTCTTGAATCCAAAATTTTGGACGCGCCAATATAAACACGCGTTATTCTCGCGAGAGAAAGCATCAGCTCGCGATCAATAACCCACAAGACTGAAAAGTGCAGTTCTTTTCACTCTCTGGCATAGTCGTACGCATGCTTGAAGTATAACTCTATATTATCTAATTTCGATAATCTGACCTGTGGTTAATTCGCAATATTTGGCATTATCATTCCAAGGTCAGAGGCTTTGCGCATAACCCAAATTAAAAGTGGAGTTTGAAAGCCCAGTCCAGGACTTTTCTTGCACCCTTTTAAGTTTGATTATGCGTGATCGGGCTTCCTTATGGCTCAAAGGGTGCTTGCGCTATGCTCTCGAATGAGAAGCGCAGTTCCTCTCACTCGCGATTATAGCCTCGTCTTGCCAGTTAGGCATCAAGTCTGAGGTTGACTCAAGGCCAAGCGCATAGTGCAAACAAGAAGAGCTAGAATCAGGCCCTGGGCCGCCCAATTCAAGATTTTAAGTTTTGCAGCACACGCGCAAGCCAGAGGCTTTAGAGCATATCCCAAAATTATATCCGAGGCACCGGAAAAATCCGGCGTTTAAGCATTCGCCAGGATTTTTCCGATGCCATTACGGAATTTTGGGATATGCACTAAGCGTTAGAATTCTTTGATCAATCATAAGAAGGCCAATAAGCCAAATCGAAGCGCAGGTCTTGTGACGGATGGCACAAGACCTTGCGCATAGAAAATATATTGCGATAGGCTTCGAGAGCGTATCAAAGCCGGTTTGCCTTGAACGCAAGGCAAACGCAATCCGCGCTTTTTCGGAAACAGGCCTCTTCCAGACCTGCGCTTGAAGTGCGGGAAGAACAATGATCAAGCGCCAACCTCCGCCAAGATTGCGTTAAAATGCGAGCTATGCATTGACTGCAGGATGTCCCTGGAAATATTATAGTGAAACT
>JAISWZ010000625.1 GCA_031270945.1 Clostridiales bacterium
CTTTTGCAACCTTGCCTAACCTTTCGTTTTCGGTTCACACGCCAAAGTCAAAATGAAATCAATGTGACTTTCGGCGAAAAATCTTCACCCTAATTTCCGGATCTGGTGTCTGGCCTAAGGATTAGTTCTGCTTTCATGCTCGGCCAGCATAGGGAAAACATTTTAGATTAGTTAAGATAATTCCAAATTGGGGCACAGATATCGCCAATGCCAGGCTTGTCCAATAGCTCTGTTTAATAAAGCCAGCCGGAGACTGGCTCTTTCCATTTTTGGGTTAAAGTGCAAAATTGCATTGATTTCAATGTGACTTTCGGAGAAAAAGTTTCATCCCTATTTTCGGATCGATATCTACGCATCAGCCAAGCCCAGCCGAAGGCTGGCTCTCTTCCATTTCTGGGTGATTGGTCAAAGTCGCATTGATTTCAATGTGACTTTCGGTAAATTTTTTCACTACTATTTCGGATCGGTTATCTACGCATCAGCCAATCCAGGTGTTTTCGGAATGAACGTCAAAAAATTTGACAACCTGACGGCGGTTATCCGCCTGATGCCGTCCAGCTTTAGACTTGTCGGCTGGCTTTGGCTTAAATCTAAAATCGGTCACGATGAAAAACCTTCTGGCTATCTATTGGGAAATGGACTAAGGCAAGCATTCTGGCTTTGCTGATGTCCGCTCTATGTTAGGCTCCACCAGAGGCTGGCTCTTTTCCATTTCTGGTTAATTGGACAAAGTTACATTGAAATAAATGTGCCTTCTTGAGAAAATTCTTCACTACTATCTTCGGATCAGTTATATTCGCATCAGCCAATCCAGGCATTTTCGGAATGGCCGCCAAGCAACATAACAACCTGGCGGCGGTTATCTACCTGATGCTGTCCAGCTCTAGACCTGTCTGTTGACTTTGGCTAAAGCCTAAAATCGGTCACGATGAAAAACCTTCGCGCTGTCTACCGAGAAATAGCTTAGGGCAAGCATTCTGGCTTCCCTGGGATCCGCTTTATGTCAGGCTCCAGCGGAGGCTAGCTTTTTTCCATTTCTGGTTAATTGACCAAAGCTACATTGAAATCAATGTGACTTTCAGAGAAAATTCTTCTCGCTGTCTATCGGGAAATGGACTAAGGCAAGCACTCCGGCTTCGCTGGGATCCGCTCTATGTAAGGCTCAGGAACCGCCAATGTGCCAAGCTCGTCCCATAGCTCTGTTTAATAAAGCCAGCTGGAGGCTGGCGCTTTTTCATTGCGGGGTATGGCTTTTGCAAGGTTTTGCCTTGCATGCGTTCTGGAAGCTTTTCTCGCTGGCAGGATCGCTATAGATCCAGGGGCTTTAAAAATTCATCCTTTTTTCTTTGCATCAACTTAATGAGCAAAGACGAAACCTCAACGTTGTCTTTTTCTGTAGCGATTTTCAATAGCTGGTCGAGGTGGTAGAACGTTAGAAACCCTGCGTCATAGTACTTTTGTATAGTGTCTACGTTCATTTCCTTGTCGTGAAAGAGGCCCAGGAAGTTTTCTTGTATGTACGTCCGGTAGTATTTTTCATACTCGCTAGACAAGTCAATCGGGTGCATGAGCCTTAACGCCGCCGCTTGGGCTTTGCAAGGCATGACAGCGACTTCTTCTTTAATGTGCTTGTCATAGGCTTTATAGTCCAGACCTCTGTTGAAAGCTGAAAAAAAGTCGCCGTTGTGGAACAAGATAATGTCATGGATAGTTTCGTCCCCTCGCATTACATGGACAGTTACCCATTTCTTGGAACCCAAGTCCAACTTGATGGCAAATTCAAGATACTCGCAATTCAAAAACTGTTCTTCGGAAATCTCCAGATCCTGAAGCCCCATAAACTTAACGCCGCGATGGCCAAGAATCTTTAAAGAGGTTGGCAATCTGAGCCTTCTTCCTTCTCTGATTCTAAGCCCATAGGTGTCACTGCGTAATAAATAATAGAAACGAGAAAACCCCGTAAATTCGGGCTTTTCTCGTTTCTAAATAATATATAAGGTAAATAAAATTGGCTATATTTTTGAGCAATTTTACTGACATTTTATCCAGTTTAATACATATAATAATAAATAGTAAAATAAAATTAAATAGATAGAGATAAGTTTTTAAATTAGAAATCTTATATCGATTACAACATTAGCCTTGCTACATTTTATCTTGATTGTTAGGCATCGCAGAATTGTCGATATATCCGGCTTTTTTGAGGTCTTCATACGGGTGGCTGTGTATACTGTCCTTGAGAAGGTTTTCATCGCTATCATCATTAGGCTGATTATCATTTCCACGAAGAACTTTTTCAAAGCAGTATTTAAGAATAACAGAAAGAGGTTGTGCGGCTCCATATTTGTTTACCGCTTCTTTAAATAGCTGGGCCGCCGTTATTGCAGGCACGTTGATTTCGGATAGCCTCAGGACGACTTGTTGCTTCATATCAGAGTTTTGAATTGCTGGATCCTTTGATACAGGCGGCATTTGGATATTTATTGACCTCATGTACGGTTCAATGTCCAATATGTCTTCAAATTTCGCCATTTTGAATTCGTCCCCCGCTTTGATAACTTCAATCATACTCACGAGAGAAGCAAGATCATAGGCGTAAGTTTTTTTTATGCCTGCAGTTGTGATTAACTCTACGCCATCTTTAATTGCATTCATTTGTGTGATTGTAAACAGCTTGAGTAAAACATCTACTATTCCTTGGCTATACTCGTAGAGTATATTTGTTAATTCTTTAGTTAAAGGCGCATAGTTTTTCGTGTACTGTAGCTCCCATAAGACCTCTAAAAAAAACTCAAACGTCGAATCGTTGCCCATTCTATTCCATGAAAATGTGTTGGTTCTTCTGGCTACTCGGAAGTTGGCTCTTAGCAGATTAGTCGCTTTCAGCGTTCCTATCAAAACTAATGCTGCTCCAGATGTGTTGGACAATGTAACAAGAAAATTTAACAGCTTAGCAACTGAGGCTTTTGGAGCGTCACAAAGATGCTGAATCTCGTCCACCACAAAAACTCCTAATGACAATTCATCAAATATATTTACAACACGAGAAAGAGCATTATCATTGGTCAGTTTATTCATGAAAGATGTTAAGTACTTAGAGCCAAGTGTTTTGTCAATATCCCTTACAATCAGCTCGCAAAATCCTTTTAATGAGCTTGCAAATGTACAATCAGTCTTCAGCCAGACAAGCTGAGTCGCCTCAAATTTCTTGCCGTCATAAAACGTGTGTTCGATAATAGAAGGAAACAAGTTTAGAATGGCAGATACTCCTGTCGTTTTTCCAGCGCCGGAGATGCCTGTTATTGAAAAGCTTTGAGGAGGTGCCGAGTCCGCGAGGCATCGATATGCTTCATATGATTCGGGAATTCCATTGTTGCATAATTGAGAAATGTCAACATTAGGGTTTCTCGGAATGTAGCTTTGGCGAATAGCCATGCTAAAAAGTCTGTAAGCATCAACGTGAACTGGGAGCGGCTGCAGAAAGTGAAAAACATTTTGTGTCAATTCCATTCGTTGACAAGCTTCCCTTAGACGATCATCCGGAGTGTATTCAGGGAATTGCTGCAATTGCTTTACAACAGCCCTATTATCCATAGGCAATGGCAACGCGTCTATAAAAGGGTTTTTTCCGTAAAACGGCTGGCTATTGTAAACGGCTTTCATTGGTGGCCTTGCTTTCATTAAAGAAATCCTCCTTTGTAGCGATGCGAATCCACTGTGTTACCCAATGGTTCATATTCACATAACAGAATGAATAACATGATTCTGCCGTAACAACAATCGAACAATAAAATGCAAACGACTTAAACACATTGAGTTGACATCATCTTGTCCTTTGACCAAAGTCCTGATTTTACGGCTTTGCGTAAGTTGTTAAGGCAGAATCACACTCTCAAAATTTAACATGTCAATTGAATATTCGCAATTATTTTGTTGCAATTACATTTAGAGTTCTAAAGTCTACGCTGAGTTTTGAAATTAAAATTTACATAAGTATTGTTGGTGTTTCAATAATAATTTATGTAACAAAGGTGTTGCCATTATGCCTATTTATTATTATTATTATTCTTGCGCTCATCCCTAAGCTCCTTGAAAATCCACAGTTCATCTGGTTTCCCGGCCCCGCTGCTTGAGGATTCGGCGATTTCAGGAGGAACCGTGGCTGTACCAGTTCCGTCGCTTGAGGATTCGGTGATTTCAGAAGGATCCGTGTTCGAGGTATCTTCTCCAAGAATAAAAGCTTCTTCTTTACGCAACTCTTCTCTTTCTACGCGACGATTATCACGAATTCCACTTAATTGCTCACTGGCAGTTTTAGGCTTACCCTTCTCTTTTTGTTCCTGTTTCGCTTTACTTTCGAGATTTGATTGTGTTTCACGCAATAAGGACTTGCTTTCCTGTGCAGTTACGGCGTTGCTCACCTTTCCCTGAGCCTCCGAACGTCTTATGGCTTGCAGCTCGTCTAGCGTTTTGTCTTTGTAAACTGCATACTTTTCTGTCAAATAGCAAATCTCGTAAGTTGAATCGGGATTTATAATGTATATGCGTGACAAGTTACTGGGATCGTATGAAACATTAATATCAAAAGGAGAAGTTGCTGCTGTTTCGAACCAGCCCTCTTCAAGCGCTTTGTCGCAGTAATAATTCAATCTAAACAAAGTAATTCCTTCTCGGTGAACTTTCGCAGATTCAGTTGGCATTACTGCAAGCTTAATTCTATTTATGTCGAAATTTCTAGTAGATGGCATGTTATCGGAACCCCAATTCCACAGTTCGAGTGGGATAGCGTTTATATTATTTTCAATCATGTCTTTGGAGCGCACAAATCCTTCGATAGTGCGAGAATTAACAGATAATATAGCTAATATCATTAACTTGTTAATCTCGTCAATATTTAATTGTGCTTCAAGTCTAGTGTCTTTTTCGCCTCTTTCTGGAGGCAACCCTTTCTTTTTAACATGTCCTGGCAAATAGTTAATAAAACAAGTGTTTATAACTCCAAACGCTCTTTCCACAATTCCCTTCAAGTCAGCTCTAAAAGGAGGCTTGTTGTCTACAGCAACATTCAGCAACATTTGCAGCATTTTAGCGTTGCCGCACAGCATTTCACCGCGGTCAGCACTGATCTTGATAGGCATGTGTTGACTTGGCCAATCAGTATGCTTTATTTCAATGCCGTATTTTGCACAAAGCAGAACCTTATCCATTCCAGTATTTACTATCGCCTTCATTGCTCCAGCCCAAGACGGTCCTTCGAGGCCTGCATAGAAGCCTACAATCAACCGGCTATAAACATCAACAATAAGGTACAGCACTATGCGACCAAGAATGTCGTTCCTGTTATGTCTGGAAACAAGATTAGCATCTCCAAGCGTTGCGTCTATTTGAAATTCCATGCCAGGGCCGCTTATGTTAGTATCAGATGCTCCTAATATAGGCCTACAGTTAAGATTGTATCCCCTTTCGCCAAATTTTCGCTCAAGTTTTTCTTTAGGGCTGTACTCTTTCTTAAACCAATACTTGAACTGTTCTATTGTTGGAGAAGCCAGGTTTTGTTTGACGGTTTTTGGGACATCACTAGCATCATCAACATAAGTATAGGCCGTGAAGTGATTTTGAATGATTGTGTCGTAGACAACTTGCAACGAAGAATCTAGCAGTGTATGGTCCTCTCCAACCTCAAGTCTGAACAAAGCTTTTATGTCTTCTGTTATATTAATGCGCTCGGTTTCGTGTTTATATATTCTCGGTCTGCCTAACATTGCTTCTCCAGGGGTTCTTTCCTTGCCAGGACCGCCTCTCAAGTAGAATTTAGGAATAAATGCATTGGGGGACTTCCCGTGTAGCCAGTACATCTTGAGGTATCTGTATAAAAGAGGTGGTGATTTTTTTGACCTTTTTGAACACTCTTTTAAAATGGAGCTTCTTTCATGCACATCATATATTCGTGGCTCATCCGCGACAACGATCTCCATAATTTTCCATATGGCGTCTCTGGAATTTTTTTGATTTTCGGTTAGCGAATTCTCGTTGTGTATATCGATATACAAGTCATCATCTACATATTTATAAACATCCTCTTCAAGACCTCTTATTATTTCACTGTAGTTCTTTACAAATGGCATTGCCATGGTGTCTACATTGAAAAGGACAACTTCTTTGCGTCCAGGAGAAATCCATAATATCCTTAGCGCACTACCTCCATCAAACCTCACCAAATCATTTATTGAAGGCACCCTTATCATTTTTGACTCCTTTCGTTTCAGAAGTAACCAATGAATTGCAGTCTATGAGAAGTGTTTTGTCCAGTACGAGTCGCTTTAAAATCAGTGCGCCAATTGAGGTTTCGCAGTAATCTTTGGAAATCATCATAAACTCTTTGATAGTAAAGTGCTGTTCTAATCTTTTTAAAATAGCGTCGACAATCATTTGCATTTGCATATCATTCGCTATTTTGAAATCGGCAGCGCCTAGCGCCCAACCTATTGCACGTGCTTTTGGAAAATCAATATCTAGTTCGGTAACAATTTTCCAATCCACGCCCTTTGCTTCCCAATATCTCCTCTCAATTTCAAATTTTTCAATTACACGTGCGTTGCTTAAATCTTTAACCATCTTTACTGTGCGAACTTTAGATGCGTTTTTGGTAGTGATCATGAAATCTGAAGTTAATATATAAGGAAATTTGCTATCTCTATCTGTAGGATATTTAACTCCGGCTTTCACTGCGCAACTCATGGCAAGTTCGATATCTAGAAGAGGGAATTGCTCTCTGATATCAACGACCTCATCGTCTCCCTCTAAAAGATAGAAGTAATGCAATTCGTTTTCAGACAAAAAGTGGTGAACTCGTCCACTTTTACTCCCTTTAATCCGAGTCACAACACCTTCGGAGGGGAAGTCATGAACCGTTACCCATGGCTTATAGCTTATGCCAACACCAAATCCTCTGCCCTCTTTTATATATTTCAAGTATACTGCTTGATTCCAATGACGTTTCCGTTTCAATTTTATAATCATTCCTTTTTTTGTCTAACAGAATGTTAACCCTATATTCTATTTTACTACTAAGTGATTTTTTTTTCAACCTTTATTATTTATTTCTATTATTTATTATTCCGGGTCAATAGGCTCCCATGTCAGAAATCTCCTCGACAGTTTCGGGGAGCTTTGTTCTTGCGTGGCATTCATCGAAAGCTCTAAATCCAATGTATTCGAGCTTGCAATCCGCGAAGTCTATCACGTCGATTTTCGCTCCAAGGAACGCGCCAGCATTGATTGTCTTCAATGTGGAGGGCATCACGAGCTTCTCGCAATCAAAGTTTTGAAAAGCTCGGATCCCTACTTTTTTAACGCCTTCGGGCATATAGACCACTTTTGCCTTAAAGCTGGGGTCTTGCTTTTCAAAGCCGTACAAGCCGTCATCTTCCGCTAACAGAAATCCGTTTTTGTTAGTAAGATCCATGGTGAGATTCTCCTCTTGGTTCTCGTGAACGATCTGTCTACAGATCCAAAGATTTTACAACAGAGCAACTTTTGCGGTTCAACAAATCCAGGACGACTGCGGCTACCTCGGTGTTATTCTTGCGCAAGGCCTTCTCCAATAGCTGCTTAAGCCTGTAGACTGTTATAATCCCGGCATTGTCATAGAGCGTAATAGCCTCTGTGTCTTCTTCTATGTCGGCCATCATGGCAGGAAAGTTTGTGATGGCGTACTTTTTATAGGCATTTACTCTTTCAGGCGTCAAGCCTTCGGGAAACATGACCCTGAAGGCAGCAACGGTTGCTCTCAAGCGCCTGTCCTCTTCATATTCAAACCATTCGTCATAGTTGGGACCATAGAACCATTGGCCCCTTATGTAGCAATTCTTCTTTGGGGCTTCCCCTTTGTTTATTTCAAAGGGAACCCTGCAGACCAACTTGCCTTCTCTTAGCACATTGAGAATCAGCCAGCGTTTGAGCTTGTCTACTGTCATCGAGATCAGATCTTCCAGGTTGGAGTCTTGTGACACCAAAACCTCATCAACCTCTAGAACATTAGCAGCGCTGAGATCTATTGCTTTGCGACCGATGCTTCTAAGCGAGCCTGGAAGCTTCAGCTTTCCCTCCTTTACGAGTTTGAGAGCTCGGACGGCTTCATTCCCTAAGTGCTTAACGCTGTCAGGCAGGGCCGCTTTGGCTTCACAACCAATAAAAGCCTGGAATTCAATGCTTTCAAGTTGGCAACGGCTAAAATCTATCTCTTCAATTTTGGCACAAGCGAAAGCTCTATTCATGATTTTCTTTAATGACTTTGGCATGACAAGACGTACGCACTTGAATTTCTTTAACGCTTTATGGCCTATAATTTCAACCCCTTCCGGCAGAATGACGGTATCGCCAGCTTCTCCGTAATCGTCTTCCCAATCGTCCTCGTAAGCTTCATCATAATCGTCTTCGTAATCGTCTTCGCCAGCTTTTTCGTACTCGTCCTCGCAAGGGTCATCGGAATACCATTTGAAGTTAACCAAAACCCCGCTTTCTATTTGAAAATGACACAAAGCCATCAGGTCTCTCACTATCCTTTCTTGATTCGGCTCATAAAGCCTACAAAACCAAGGATTTAGCAGTCGGTCCTTTTTTGGCCAACAAATCCAAGATCATCGAGGCTAATTCAACATCATTCTTTTGACTGGCAATCTCCATAAGCTGCATTAGATGGTCTGGTGACATAAGGTCAGCTTCAACGTACAACTTGATAATTTCCAAGTCGCCTTCGACGCCATGCATAAGGTAAGCAAAGTTGACATCGACATATTCCCGGTAAGCCTTTATATCGCTTTCCGTCAAGCCTTCGGGGAACATTATCCTAAAGGCGGCGATAGTGGCTTTCAATCTTTTGTCTGGTGTACTTTTGTACCAATTGTCATAATCGTAGTAATCCTTGGGGTTTTCATGAAAGAATTGCTCAGTATAATGGTATTCCTCATTCCCATAATAAAACTGAAGTCTATAAATCAACTTGCCATCTCTTTTTACCAAGAGATTCATCAAACCGTGATTGCTTGCATATAAAATCAAATTTTTAAGCCCAGATTCTCTCGTCATCATGTTTTCTTCCACTTCCAAAAAACGAATGCCGAACAAACTAACTGATTGTACGCCAATATGTCTAAGCGGTTTCGGAAGTGTTATTCTATTCCCGTTTGTCAGTTCAAGACTTACGGCTGCTTTATCTCCTAAAAACTCAACCGTATACGGCAACGTTGCTTTACAACATCCATAACACTTAGCGAATGCCTGCCATTCAATTCTTTTAAGCTCGCTTCGGCCGAAATCTATCTCGCTAATCTCGGAATTATAAAAAGCCCTACCCATGATCGATGTCAGTGTTTCCGGCATGACAAGACGCACACATCTAAATCCTATCATCGCTTTCGGACCTATTGTATCAATCCAATAAGGCAGTATGACAGGATCTTGAATTTTTTCATTAGGAATGTAACTTTCATAGCCACACAGAGTCCTGCCATTTATTAGTAATTTGCAATGTTCCATTCTGAAGCACCCGCACCCCATATGTTTCTCCTTTCATAAAGTCTACAAATGCAAGGATTTTGCAGTAGTTACGCCTTTGCGGTTTATCATATCCAAAATTGTCGCGACTAATTCGACATCATTCTTTTGACTGGCAATCTCAAAAAGTTGCATTAGATGGTCTGGTGATATAATGTCATCCTCATCGTACAACTTGATAATTTCCAAGTCGTCTTCGACGCCATGCATCAGGTCAGCAAAGTTGACATCTACATATTCCCGGTAAGCCTTTATATCGCCTTCAGTCAATCCTTCGGGGAACATTATCCTAAAGGCGGCAATAGTGGCTTTCAATCTTTTATCCAATGTACTATTGAACCAATCGTCATAGTCGTAGTAATCCTTGGGGTTTTCATGAAAGAATTGATCAGTATAATGGTATTCTCCTTTCCAAAAGGAAAACTGAAGTCTATAAATCAATTTGCCATCTCTTTTTACCAAGAGATTCATCAAATTTTCGTAATTTCTCGCATATAAAATCAAATCTTTAAGCCCAGATTCTCTCGTCATCATATTTTCTTCTACTACCAAAAAACGAATGCCGTTCAAATCTACTGAGAGTACGCCTATATGTCCAAGCGATTTCGGAAGTGTTAGTCTATTCCCGTTTGTCAGTTTAAGACTTATGACTGCTTTATCACCTAAAAACTCTACCGTATCCGGCAACGTTGCTTCAGCCCTGGTTCTACACTCAGCGAATGCCTCCCATTCAATGCTTTTAAGTTTGCATTGGCTGAAATCTACAGCGTCAATACTTGATTGAAAAAAGGCCCTGCCCATTATTGTTGTCAGTGTTGCTGGCATGACAAGACGCTCACATTTAAGGCTTCTCATTGCTTTCGGACCTATTGATTCAATCCCATAAGGCAATATGACAGTTTCTTGCATATTTTCGGAATTAAGTACGAAACGTTCAAGGCCAACCAGCTCAAGACCATTCAAAACAGTTCTGTTCAAGCGTAATTCGGTTTGCGACATTGTGTATTCCATATGTTTCTCCTTTCGCAAAGCCTACAAATGCGTGGATTTTGCAATAGGTTCACCTT
>JAISWZ010000668.1 GCA_031270945.1 Clostridiales bacterium
GCATCGTAATCTTTCTTTACGCCATAACCATTGTAATAGCAATCCCCGAGCTTGTTTTGCGCTTCCGCGTTGCCTAGCTCAGCGGACTTGAGGTACCATTTTACTGCCTCGGCATAGTCATGATCGTCACCCTCGTCGTAGTACGAGTTAGCCTTTGAGTAATAGGAGCCGCTTCTTATCTTAGGCATAAAAACAATCAAAAGAATGCATGTGGCAACAAATATTCCTGCGGCTATCCCAATCGTTCTCTTATTCATTGCTTTAAGCACGCTCCCCTCTCGCCCTCTATCTGCTGAATCAAATGCCCCTCATAACTCACTATGTTTGAAATACCTTTAAATTCACGAATAATCCGTACTTCTTTCATTATGTATTCTACCAATTCACTTATGTATGTCCGAATCGACGCATCATTGTAGCCGTCGTTCTTTAGGGTTTGGATTTCTGTGTTTGTTTTTGGCACCGGTATTATCTTCAGTGCGGCATAGTAGCTGTGTCCAAGCTCTTCTTTGACAATTTTGTAGACCTTGCCAAACGAGCCTTCGCCTAGCAGCTCTACTTCGCGCCAAGCGCCGTTATCGTATTTGTCAATGAACATTGACATGTCAAAACCTCCTTTCTTATTTAATCAATTTGTTGATTCTGCAGGAAGAACTCCCTAAAGGCCTTGAAATCAAGGCTTTGATAAAAGGCTATCATGCAGACAAACCCCGTGATTAAGCCATTTGAGTTATTTGGTCGATGGTTGTTACGGCAGAATCATTTGTTAGACTGAATATGCCATCAAGCGAAAAGAGTTTCGCTTTCAATCAAGCTAGAGAATGGATTCTCAAGGACGAAAGCCAGTACTTATTTTCACATTCATTTCCGCTTTCAAGTATTTCATTTCTATTCTCATTATATCACAGGACACGCTCAGCGGACACTGTTTTTTCTGAAAATGCAAAATCACTGATTCGAATGTATGTTTTAAAATTTTGATTCAAATAATTATAAAACTAGTATGTCATAAAGTGATATTTAAGTGATTATTGAATCACTCCTATTATCTCATAATTTGTTAATCATTCTGTAATTAAGCGCTTGCAAACCACTATTTGCTTGAAATCTCAAGCCATTTCTAAGCATGTCAGGAACTAAAAAAGGAAGCGAACTCCGCTCCCCTTTTCAACTACAACCGTAAATCGCCTATGACGCCCCCGCTCTCATCAAAGACGCTTTGGCTTCGCGAGCCTCTCTTTCGAAACGCCATGATCGCGCCTTTTCAATTTCTATTGGTACAAGCTGTTGTCAATGCAAGTCTTGCAGTAATTCAAGAAGTGGACGGAAGCCTTGGACATGTTGATATTCTTGCAATAAGCAAGGCTGATCGTGGAGCGAATGACTGGCTCTATAGTCACAACGGCGATCTTTGGCTTGACCAGAGAGGCCGAGGCCTTTTTCATCAGGAGCGCTATGCCCATGCCTTTGCTTGCCAAGTCTATGAGGTTTTCAGCGCGATGCCCAGTGAACACAATCCGAGGGAAAAAGCCCGCTTCTTTGCACTTTTCAACGCACAAAGAATACATGAAGGTATCCTTTGCCAAAAGGAGCAAAGGTTCATGGGCTAGCTGGCCCAATACAATGGGATCTTGGTTCGCAAGGAAATGGCTTGGCGGCACAAGGGCTACAAGCAAATCAGTGGCGACGGTTATTTTATTGAACTCATTGACGGAGTCATCAGATTCCCTGATAAAGGCAAAATCGCATTTGCGCTCCCTTAGCATCCTTATTAGCTCCAGTGAGTCCGCCTCCTCCACATCGAGCGTGAAAGCGGAGTTTTCGTGCTGGAACTGCGATATGATGTCAGTGATGTGATAAGGTATCATGATAGGAATGGTTCCAACTTTGACAACCCCATGAACCCCTTGGAGCTCATTGTAAAACGCTGTTGTGTATTCAAGCTGAATGCGGTTTATCTCTTTGGCATACTGCAGAAAGATCCTGCCAAAACGGTTTAGGGAAACCTTTCTGGTTGTGCGGTCAAAGACCTTTACGCCCAAGCTGTCCTCAAGGCTTTTTATATGCCGCGTGAGCGAAGACTGAGTTAAGAAGAGTTTTTCAGCTGTTTCAACGAAGTTCCCGGTTTCGGCTAACATAACGAACTCTTTAATGAACTCGATTTCCATGCTATCGACTCCTTGTTTGCCAGTTCTAACCAAATGAATTGGTTTGGTTCTAATAAAAACGCCGCTCTTAAAGCTAACTGGTCCATATTAGCCTTCGTTGCCGCTTCGTTTTTTTATCTAAAAAATCGGATTATTTCGATTCGTGCATTAATCTTATCAAAATACGGTTTGATTGTCAATGTTGCATAAAGTATGATTGAGTCAAGGAGAAAAAATATGCAATGGTTTGAGAAAGGAGCGTCCTATTGACAGCTGGAGCTGGCAAAAGCGAAATTATCTTTCCTGAAAGCTTTTTTCCTGCAGAAGGGTTTAAGACGCAACTAACGCCGCTATATGCGCGAACAGCCTTGTTTTGCGGCAAAATTGATATCGCTGTCGTTTCCGTTGAGATGACTTCCTTGCCGCAAGCGGAAGTGGACTTACTAAAAAAGATAGCAAGCAAAGAAACTGATGTTACGGAAGATCGCTGTTATATTTGCGTAACGCATACATTTTCTTCGCCGCACATCTTGCCTAATCTCAAAGAAAAAAATGAGGAGCTCACCCAAGCGTTGCGTACAGCTGTTGGAAACTCAGCCAGAGATGCCAAGGCAAATCTGAAAGCGGCTCGCTTGAAGCTCGGGCGAGATGAATGTCTGGCAAACTGCAACCGCGATATAAAAACAGAAGACGGTTGGTGGGTTTCTGACTGCGGTAGCGGCCCATCCAACAAAACCGCTACTGTTGTCAGTGCTGAAGCTTTAGACGGAAGCCTCTTGTTCGCTCTTGTGCATTACGCTGTTCAATCTTCCGTTTTGGATGGCTCTTTAATGCCTGACGGCTGCAAGGCTGTGTCAAGTGACCTGGCTGGCATGGCATGCGCAGAGATTGAAGAGACAACCCCCGGCGCTATAGCAATATTTCTTATGGGAGCGGCAGGTGACCAAGCTCCTGCCAGAAAAGCCAAATCCCTTCGCAAAAGTGACAGCGGCTTTATTGAAACAGATATTGGAGACATGGGCATAGAAATGTGCCGCGACCTTGGGCACATGATTGCTGAAAGCGCCAATAACGCAATCAAAAAAGGGGTGATCATTGATTGCGAAGAAATAGGGACAGATACTGCAGAGTTTCTTGTTCCAGCCCAGAAAATGCCCAACATGCATAGCTTGAAGCCGACATTGCATTGGGACTATGTTCTTGATGGAAAATCCATGGTTAGCATTGAGGCTTTTCACATTGGGCCAATCGCCTTTCTTTGCGTCAAGCCTGAGCTCAACTGCGTGACGGGAGATAAAATCATCGAAGACTCTCCGTTTGGCTATACTTTGGTTTTGACCATGGTTAACGGCGGTGCCAAATACATGGCCGATGCGGAGTCTTATGATCGATTCACTTATGAGGCAATGAATTCGCCTTTCGGAAAGGGAGCGGCAGAAATGCTTGTAGAATATTCTGTTTGCTTGCTTAGAAAAATTAATAAATAGATTAGGAGGATATTTTTATGAAAAAGAAGATTGCGATTAGTCTTGTCCTCGCGCTTATGGCTTTAGCATGCCTTGGGGGATGCGCAGCCAAGCCGTCTGAGCCTGCTCAGGCCAGCCAGAACCAAGCGGCGCCAGCTCAAACTGTTGAGCCAGCCGCTCCTGCTGAGACAAAGGTTGTAGTAGGCCTAGCTAGCGATCCGCAAAGCATTGGGCCTTTCCAAGGAATGTCCGCAGGGCGCATCGGAATTCTTTACACTGTGTATGAGTTTCTTGTCTCGACCGAAGGCGGCGAAATGCACGGAGTGCTTATGAAAGACTATGAGAAGATAGACGATTTGACTTACAACTGCGAGATCTACGACATCATTTATGACCAAGCCGGAAACCATGTAACTGCGGCTGATGTTGAGTACAGCTATCAAATGGGCATGCAGTCAGGCAATCTTCCAAAGCTTGGCTCTATCGCAAGTGTGTCCGCTATCAGCGATTATGTCATCCAATTCAAGTTCAATGAGCTCTCTATTGGCGATCTGGGAGCTCTTTGGATGGAATGCCCGATAGTGACGAAAGCGGCTTATGAGGCAAGCGCAGATCAAATGGCCACCGATCCTATAAGCACCACAGCATTCAAGTGCACTGAGTTTGTCTCGGGCTCGAAGATGGTTTTCACAAACACAAAGAATTATTGGCAAACAGACGCGAGCAAGATTCGCAACACCAGCAAGGCCAATGTTGACGTTATTGAATTTGACATAATCACAGATTCGTCCCAGCTGACGAACGCACTCAAGTCTGGCGCGATTCACGTGACAAACTGGCTCAGCGACATTGATGTGCAGGATTTCAATGGCGCCGCTGGATTTGCGGTTTCCCCTCTGCCAGACAATACATCATATTTGCTGCTTTACAATTGCGATGAGCAACAAGGGGTATTTGCTTCCAATTTGAAGTTCAGGCAAGCAATCGCTTACGCTATTGACAACCAGCAGATCATTGACGGAGCTCTAAACGGAAATGGGAACACGGCCAAGACTTGGGGCAACACCAACTATTCTGACTTTTTGCCGGATTGGCTTAACCAAGACTATTATGAAGCTGACATAGACAAAGCGAAGCAACTTCTTGCGGAATCGGGAGTCACGGATCTTTCCTTGAGGCTTATGATCGCCTCAGGCGACACCACGACAAAAATGGCAACCATCATTCAAGCGCAATTGGCTCAAATCGGGGTGACAGTGAGCATCAGCAACTTTGACGCCCAGCTTTACAACCAATACAAGAACCAGCCCGACCCATGGGATTTGATGATAGACCAAGGCGGATCCACCAGCTACCTGGTTAATGTCTGGAAGCTGACTTGGAACAACAAAGCCTATGTTCATGGGGGAACCCAGAATTTTGTTCAAGACGAAAAGCTTCAAAGCCTTCTTGAAGAGGCGCTTACCACCGACAATCATAACGATGCGTCAATGGACGCCTTCCACCAATACTTGAAGGAGATGTGCTATGGCATGGCTATCGCTCAACCTATGACCAACATCGCGCATTCCCAAATCATCTCAAAGATAGTTGTTGACGCGCGCGGCCAAGTAACTCCAGGCGCTTGCTCATACGCATTTTAGAGCATAACCCAATAGTGCTGGATAACGTTTGCCCAAGTGCAAACGCTATCCGGCACCTCGGATATAATTTGGGGATATGCCTAAAACATTGTTTGCCTGTGCCCGGCTTAAGCAGCCAGGCTTAGTGCATATTCCAAAATTCCATCAGTGGCGCAGCGAAAGTCACAGCGATGCTTTAACGCGTGACTTTCGCAAGCCCTAAAATTAATTTTGGGATATGCACCTAATTTAGAAAGGAATTTGCCATGGGTCTATTTATCGTCAAGAGGCTTTTATGGATCTTTCCTGTAATGCTTGGAATCGCCATCCTCATTTTTACCATTATGTATATTTGCCCTGGAGATCCTGCCGCAGCCATACTGGGAATCGGCGCGACACAGATCCAGATAGATCAAAAGAGAGCTGAACTGGGGTTAAACCAGCCGTATATCGTGCAGCTTCTTCAATACTTGAAACAGGTGTTTCTTGAATTGGACTTGGGCACGTCCTACTTTTACAGAACGCCTGTGATTGACGGCCTTATGTCACGCATGCACTATACCCTTATCTTGGCCTTGACCTGCATGGCTCTGCAGATCCTAATAGGCACTCCTCTGGGGATCATGGCCGCGACTCACAGAAATGGACTGGCAGATCGGTTTTGCATGATCGTGGCTTTAGCGGGCGTTTCGATACCAGGCTTTTGGTTCGCTTTGATGATGGTCGTCTTCTTTTCAGTCAAGCTAGGATGGCTGCCGACATATGGCGTTGGAGGAATCCAATATTATATCATGCCTTGCATCGCGAACAGCTTTGCCGGAATAGCAACCCAGGCTAGGCAAACGCGCTCTAGCATGCTTGAGGTCATCCATTCTGACTACATTTCAACAGCGCTTGCCAAAGGGCTTTCTGACAGGGAGATCCTGTTCAAGCACGCTCTGCCCAACGCTTTGATACCAATCATAACTGTTGTAGGAAACGGCATGGGAATGATGCTTGGCGGCGCTGTTGTCGTTGAGAACGTCTTTTCAATTCCTGGCATTGGCAACTACATGATGAGCGCCATAAACAGCCGGGATTATCCTATTGTTCTTGGCGGCGTTCTTGTGCTTGGCATTGTTTTCAGCCTGATCATGCTTATGGTCGACATCATCTACGCATTTGTTGATCCACGCATCAGAGCGCGGTACGAGGGGAAGAAGAGGGGGAAGCTTGAAAGTGCCTAAAAAAGACGCTCGACCCAAAAAAGACAGCCCCTTTGCCCAGGTTGCAAGAAGGCTTAGCAAAAACAATGTCGCAATGGCTGGACTGGCCATTATACTGCTTCTTTCGCTGGCTGCGATTCTTGCCCCTATTATAATGCCTTATGACTACACAGCGATGGATATGAGGAACATGTACGCCAAGCCAAGCCTAGAGCATCTTTTTGGAGCGGATGATTTGGGCCGCGACATTTTCAGCAGGCTGCTGTATGGATCCAGGGCATCGCTTAGCATGGGAATTCTGTCAACCCTGCTCTCCACAGCAGCAGGAATCGCCATAGGTTCTGTGGTTGGGTATTATGGCGGCACAGTGGACAATGTCATTATGAGGCTTCTAGACATTATCCAGGCGATTCCCGGGATGCTTTTAGCCATCGCCATATCGGCGGCGCTTGGCTCAGGCTTTTTGAACACTATTTTGGCCTTGTCTATTGGCGGCGTTCCAATGACCGTCAGGCTTTTGCGGGGCTCGATTATGTCCTTGCGCAATCTGGAATACATCGAGGCGGCTGAAAAAATCAACTGCTCAAAGCTTCGGATTATGCTCTTTCATATTCTTCCCAACAGCTTGGCGCCGCTCATTGTCTCTGTGACAATGGGCATCGGCAATACAATACTGGCGGCGGCGTCTCTAAGCTATATAGGGCTTGGCATACAGCCTCCAACGCCTGAATGGGGCGCAATGCTTTCCGCAGGAAAAGCTGTGATATCGAAATACCCGCATTTGTGCATATTCCCAGGCCTATGCATCATGATTGTGGTTCTGGCTTTCAATATGCTAGGAGACGGCTTGAGAGACGCGATGGATCCCAAGCTTAAGAGCTAGGAGGGTCGTGATGCCACATAACAAGAGCGACGCTTTTCTGTCTGTTCAAGGCCTGGCCGTAGAGTACTCGTCAAGCGGAGAAGTCATCCATGCAGTTAACGGCGTGTCCTTTGACTTGAAAAAAGGCGGCACATTGGGGCTAGTCGGAGAGACCGGGGCTGGCAAGACAACTATAGCCAAAGCGATAATAGGAATATTGCCAAGGCCTCCAGCCAATGTTTCAGCCGGAGAGATTTTCATGAATGGCCGCGACTTGCTGAAGGTTGACAACGCGCAAATGCGAAAGGTTAGAGGCAAAGAGATATCCATGATATTTCAGGATCCAATGACTGCGTTGAACCCAATAATGCGGGTAGGCGAGCAAATCGCAGAGGCCATTTTCCGCCATGAGCAAGTCACAAAGAAGCAGGCAGAAGACAAGGGCAAGGAGATGCTTGAAATGGTTGGCATCTCAACAGAGCGATACCGCGAGTTCCCTCACCAGTTCTCTGGCGGAATGAAGCAAAGGGTCGTGATAGCCATGGCCTTGGCATGCAATCCTAGCTTGATACTTGCAGACGAGCCCACTACAGCGCTGGATGTCACCATTCAAGCCCAGGTGTTGGATATGATCAGGAGCCTGAAAAACAAATACGGCACTTCCATGCTTATGATCACTCATGATTTGGGAGTGGTTGCAGAAATTTGCGATGATGTTGCAGTGGTCTATGCCGGAGAGATTGTAGAATCCGGCTCGAAAGAGCAGATCTTCACAAGCCCAAAGCACCCGTATACAGTTGGGCTCTTCAAGTCCTTGCCTGACATCAATTCAGACATGGAGCGCTTGAATCCCATTGACGGCCTTCCGCCAGACCCTTCAAATCTTCCGGCTGGCTGCTCGTTTGGCCCGCGTTGCCCAAATTTCAGCCCAAAGTGCCAAGATCATATCAAACTCAAGGATGCCGGCAACGGGCACTTTTACCGCTGCTGGTGAACTTGGAAAGAGGTGTTCGCCAATGTCGCAAGCGCCTTCGCCCCTTCTGGAAGTCCGAAACCTAAAAAAGCACTTCAACACTCCCAAGGGCTTGCTGCGAGCGGTAGACGATGTTTCCTTAACAATTGAGAAAGGGAAAACGCTTGGAATTGTAGGAGAGTCAGGCTGCGGGAAGTCAACCCTGGGCCGGGCGATAATTCGATTGCAAGACAGCACTTCCGGAGAAATAATATTCAACGGCGAGGACATAACACACGCAGGCAAAAAGAGGCAGCGCTGGATCAATGAAAACATGCAGATAATCTTTCAGGATCCTTTCTCATCCTTGAATCCTCGCCAAACCCTTGAAGAAACCATAAGCGAGCCTATCTTGATAAGCAAAAGGTTCAAGAGCAAGGCTGAGCTTCTAAAGGAAACAGAGCGCCTTATGGACTTGGTGGGGCTGGATAGAAGGCTTCGCAGAGCTTATCCGCATGAGCTGGATGGAGGGCGCAGGCAAAGGGTCGGCATAGCCAGAGCCCTATCGCTTAAGCCTCAGTTCATTGTTTGCGATGAGCCAGTTTCCGCTTTGGACGTATCCATACAAGCCCAAGTTCTAAATCTTTTGTTGGATCTCCAAAAGGCTGCGGGCTTGACTTACATGTTCATCACCCATGACTTGTCGGTTGTGCGACACATCTCCAATGACATTTGTGTCATGTACCTTGGGCAGCTTGTGGAGACATCACCATCAAAGGAGCTGTTCAAAAAGCCGTTGCACCCGTACACCAAAGCTCTTTTGTCCGCCATTCCCTCCATAGACATTTATCATCAGAGGGAAAGGATCATTTTGAAAGGCGAGTTGGCCTCGCCCATAGATCCAAAACCGGGTTGCCGTTTTGCCAGCCGCTGTTTGCATGCAAGAGAAAAATGCCGCGAGCCTCAAAGGCTGGTTGAAGTGCTTCCTAACCATTATGTATCGTGCTGGCGCGCCGAGGCGCTGTAATTGCTTGCATGTTTTACACAGCTTTTGAAAAGAGGAAATCCTGACATGATTGATTTTTCCTGCAAACACGACATTTTGCTTGAGGACGAAGACGGAAGCCTGCAGCCGATGGATGAGCCGTATTTCAAGGCTTGGAACATACGGCCTGGCACATGTAAGATACTCTCGGATGGAGACTATTCATACCTTCTTGAAGGCGACGATGAAGGCCTTCTGGTTGACTCCGGCTATGGCGCTGGAAACATTCGGGTGTTCTGCGAAGAGCTAATCAATAAGCCGGTGAAAAAGATCGTGAACACTCATGATCACTTTGACCACACGGCAAACAACAGCTATTTCGATCTGGCGTATATGTCCGAAGAAACCAAGCCCCTAGCAACCATTCCCTTCCCTAGCTTCGATGGCATCGATTTTCCTAGAGACTATAAGATCCAGGTGATTGGGGACGGAGACATTATTAGGATAAATGGCCGGGAACTGCTTGTTTTCAAGATTCCTGACCATGCCGTAGGAAGCCTGGCCTTCCTGGACAAGAAAGCCCGCATTCTATTTGCAGGGGATGAAATTGGAATGCCAATGGGCAAGCCTCTCAATGGAAGCGTCGAGCGATGGGCTGGCTACATGGAAAAGCTGATGAAATTCCGTGACAGCTTTGACTTGATCTGCGCCGGCTTTGGAGAAATTGACACGACGCTTATTGAGCGGCAGCTAGAAAATGCCAAACACATTCTCGAAGGCTATGAAGGAGAAAAACCAGGGCTTAACCGGTTTCCTCATGTGGAGTCCCGTGATCCTGACGGGCAGCTTGTCTGGAAAAGAAGGATGCCTCATCCCGGAGACGGCCCAAAGGACTGGAACAAGGATGCAGAATACAAGCGCGTCATGGACTTCGCAGGATGCAAGATAATCTATGACATCCGCAAAATCCGCGAACAAGGGAGGAATGGCTCTTGATTGTGGATGCCAATGTCTATTGGTTCTTGGAAGACATGTTTCATGATGAAAGCTTGCTTGAGGAATTCTTGGCAGACGTGCCTGCGGCCTATGGCACAAAGTGCTACCTGGCGCAAACAGGGGAAAAGAAAAGGATAGTTGTTGAAAAGCCCGCTGGATATCCTGGCTTGGATTATATCGAAGGCGATTACGCTCTCGAATCGATCTTGGAATCCATGGATGAGGCCGGAATCGACAAGGCTGTCATGAAAACCCCATGCTGCCAGGAGTGGATGGGAATAGCCATGTGCTCCATTTTCAATGACGGCATGGCTGCTTATGCCAAAAAGAGCGGAGGCCGCTTGATTCATTTGGCGGTTTTGCCTCCTTGGGGCTCAGCGGCGGCAGAGAGGGAGCTTATTCGTTGCGTCACAGCCCTTGGGGTGCATGGGGTTCAATTAAGCGCGCATTACGGAAACCTTTACCTGGATGATCCGTCGTTTGAGCCATTGCTCGAAAAGCTTAACGAGCTGAAGCTGACAGCGTACATCCATCACACCCCCGCTCCTGTTGGCTGCGAGCCAATAGTAAAGTACACCAACCTGCGCAGGACATATGGCCGTTGCGTGGATCAAGCGATTGCCGTCTCCAGAGAGCTGTTTGGCGGGGTTATTCAAAGGTACCCAAACATAAAGTTTGTGCACTCAATGCTGGGAGGCGGCTTTTATGCGTTTGCAAATATGTTCTTCCCCGCAGCCGCTGGATCTGGGCGCTTCGACCCGGTAGGATCCGATTTGCGCAACGCCTTCAAGAAAAGCGTTTACTTTGAGATGTCGCATGCTCAACCCTGGGGAAAAGAGCAGCTTGAATGCGCAATAAAGGCTTTAGGCGCGGATCACGTAGTTTTTGGCTCTTCCTACCCTGTACGCAAGGAATGGATGCAGGGAGGGCCAGATTTCATAAATGGCCTGGAAATTTCCAATGAAGACAAAGCCTTGATTTTAGGTGAAAACGCTCGGTTTCTCTATGGTATCGATTGAGATGGGCAAATAGGATTTACTTTGCCATGGCATTCGGTTGCATAGATATTTGAGAGCCCCATGTACTTCACTGAGACTCTATATTCCTTTCAACGAGCAGCGCGAAGCGCATAAATGCATATCCCAAAATTCCGTATTGGTGCCGGAAAAGTCCTGGCGAATGCTTCAACGCCGGACTTTTCCGGCACCTCGGATATAATTTTGGGATATGCACTAAGACCGGTTGGCTGGCCTTATGCGCTTCGCGTTATTTTTTTGCACAAAAAAACAGTCCTTTTGCTTGGGATAAAAGCCATGCAAAGTATATTTCAGAAGGAGGAAAAATGGAACCGCAAATCTCAAATGATTTTCTCGAAAAGGAAAAACTCGGATCACTGATGAGAAAGTTCTCAATACCCTGCATCATATCGCTTCTGGTAGGTGCCCTCTACAACATAGTAGATCAGATCTACATCGCAAACGCTGACTATCTGGGATCCTATGGCAACGCGGCAAACACCGTCGTGTTTCCCCTCACTGTTGTCGCGCTTGCTATAGCAGTCATGATAGGAGACGGATGCTGCACCTTCGCCAGTATAAGCCTAGGCGCAAAAGACGAAGAGAAAGCCCACAATTGCGTAGGCAACGCAATAATCCTTATCGCGCTATCGAGCGCCTTGCTGACCGCCGTTTACCTGATATTCCAGGATGTCTGCGTTGCGATGTTTGGCGGCACTGTTAACGCTGAAACGTTTGCTCTAGCGAAGGATTACTTCTTTTGGATAGCGTTGGGGCTGCCCTTCTTCATGTTTGGCCAAGCGCTTAATCCAATCATCCGCTCTGATGGAAGTCCCGGCTTTGCAATGATATCAACAGTAGCTGGAGCGGCGCTAAACATTGTGCTTGACCCTATTTTCATCTTCGTTTTCCGTTGGGGAATGATGGGAGCAGCCGTAGCGACCGTGCTCGGACAAATTTTAACAGCATTTCTTGCTATCTGGTACCTTTTTCACATGAAATCGATAAAGCTTCAAAAAAGCAGCTTTATTCTCAACGCTAAACTTGTACGCGCTTTTCTGCCTCTTGGAATTTGCAGCTTTCTTTCGCAAATCTCACTTGTAGCTGCAATGGCCGCAGTAAGAGCATATCCCAAAATTATATCCGAGGCACCGGAAAAATCCGGCATTGAAGCATTCGCCAGGATTTTTCCGGTGCCATTTCGGAATTTTGGGATATGCACTCAATAACATGATTCACAAATATGGCGCATTGGATCCTGTGTTTGGTTTGAAGGAATATTCTCAAATACCTATGGCTGTAGTTGGAATTGTAATGAAGTTCTTTCAGATAGTAATATCGGTAGTCATTGGCATGGCAGCGGGATGCATTCCGATTGTCGGCTATAATGTCGGAGCTGGTAGAAACGACAGAGCTAAAGGACTGTTTACGCGTCTGCTTATATCAGAGGCCTGTGTCGGAGCCTTAGCTTTGTTGGTTGTAGAGTTTCTCCCTCGCCAATTGCTTCTTGCATTCGGCGCAGCAGCAGAAAGTGCCTACTATTCAGACTTTGGAATCAAGTGCTTTCGCGTTTATCTTTGCATGATGATATTCGCTTGCGTTAACAAGGCGTCGTTCATATACCTGCAGTCATTGGGCGATGCCTGGGAATCGACCCTTCTGTCTATGATTCGAGTGCTTGTCCTGGGCGTTGGGCTAACTCTGTTCCTGCCTACCGTGTGGGGATTGGATGGAGTTCTGTTCTCAATGCCTATATCGGACGTCTGCACATTTATCGTTTCTGTTATAGTTATAGCTAGGACTTACAAAGCGCTTGACGCGAAGGCAGGCTTAAAAACAACTGCATCCAAGAATATTTGAGTCTGAAGATGCCTGAGCAAATAAAAAAGCCCTCAGTGCTGGAGGGCTTTTTGTTTAGAACAAAACCAAATCGAGGTACAGAATAGTCACGCAAGTTTGATCGTTATTGTTAATCCAGTTACGGTCATTGACAAATACGATGTCGTTATACTAAACTCAATGACCGTAACTGATATTATTTTGGCTGTCCAAGTCGTTATTTACTGCTACTCAGTAAATCTAAAAATCTTCTAATTATACTCTTGGGAATCGACCCTTCTGTCTATGATTCGAGAGCTTGTCCTGGGCGTTGGGCTAACTTTGTTCCTGCCTACCGTATGGGGATTGGATGGAGTTCTGTTCTCAATGCCTATATCGGACATCTGCACATTTTTCGTTTCTGTTATAGTTATAGCTAAGACATATAAAGCGCTTGACGCGAAGTCAGGCTTAAAAACCTTGCCTTTTTCTGCTGCTTTTTCGCAATAAACGCCTCCTTGCTTTAGCCCCAATATGCATTCCAGACTTTAGTTTTCTTATGTATTTGTTTAATTATATCTCATATGGCTAATTAATGCAAATCAAAAACGTGATTTTCTATCTTTTTTTCTCTCACTCTTCTCTCAATATCCAGCAACATGTGACAGAATCAATTAAAAAAGCCATCCGCGTGGGAGGGCTTTAGGCATAAAATGCATCTCAAGTTCAAGCTCGTATCCATGGGTCTAAAATTACTCATACCCGTAATTCTCATTCTCGTCCTCGTCTACGATCAAATCTGCTCCATTATAATAATCTACGTGGGCGTCAAAGAGTACGCTCAACTCATCATCCGGAATCACGAGCACAAATGGATGTACCCAATCTGTCCCTTTTCCCGCTTTGTAAGCAGCATTAAACTCTTTTTCCCATGCACCGTTCTCCTGCAATTCCTGAGGCATTTTCACTTTGCAGTCTAAATCGCCAAATAGGATTTTGCACAGCAGGTCCAGCAACATTTCCTTGCCTTCAGGAGTTGGCTCATGGTTTATCCTTATGTTTGAAACAATGATCTTGTCTATTATCGAAACAGTATACTCTTTGTTTTCCTCTGAAAGTTCACTGAACTTTATGATTTTTACAGGAACCTCAAACCTGAGCTCTTGAACAGTTCTTAGAATGCTTCCGCTTCCCCAATTCCCAACATTCATGTAGTAGCTGTCGGTTATAAAACTCCCAGAGCCTTTTGGAACATTATATCGAAGATCATTCTGATATTTCAAATATCTGGCTTTAATGCGCCTAATCCTTGCTTCCTCATAGTCAACCTCAGCTTTTTTGTTTGTCTCCTTAAGAAGCAGCTTCACCAGCTCTGGATCAAGCACAGCTCCAGCTGCCTGCAACTCCTTTATTGCCTTTGGCACAGCCATGTTAAATGTTGCGCTCATTTCCCTCACCAGCTGCTCTTGATCTCCATCATAAGCCTTAGCCCATTCACGGATTTTATTAAGCTGATCAGTCCGCTTCTTGGTCAGTTCTTTCTGGCTTGCCTTTTTCTGCTGCTTTTTCGCCACAGGCATCTCCGCCTTCGCACTAGATTTATGGTTCCAGCTTTTACTCTCAATAACCCTTATCAATCCTCATCTACCGTCTCATCCTCGTCTTCCTTCTCATCATCATCTAAAACGTCTTCGTTAAACAGGTTTACGCGCGAGTCAAATAGTCTGCTCAGTTCGTCATCTGGAATCACTTGCACGAACGGCTTTACCCATTCTTCTCCTTTTCCGTTTTTGCAGTCGCTTTCAAACTTCTCTTTCCACTCGCCAGAATCCCATTCTTCCTTTGACAGCTTCAAATCCTTGTCTATTTCACCGAATAGAATTTCGCACAGCTTGTCTAGCATCCATTCCTTGAACCCGCGACTTGGAACCTTATATTTATCCAAATTGTCTTCAATGATCTTGTCTATTGTCGCTATTGCCATTTCTTTGTCTTCTTCCGAGAGCTCATGGAACACTACGGTTCTTGCTGGCATGTTCAACCTAATTTCTTGAATATCTGTATAAACGTTTTTCCGAGCCATTTTTATATACACAGTTTTCACGAAAATGCAGCCATCACTACACCTGATCGTCTCTATAGCTTCATGCTGGAGCTTTTCCAGAACCTCAGCCTGCACTCGCATGTAATCGCACTTGGCGCGCAATATCTTTAACTGCGGATCCTCCGCATATGCCTCTTTAAGAAGAATCTCAACCAGCTCTGGATCAAGCGCAGCTCCAGCTGCCTGCAACTCCTTGATTGCCTTCGGCACAGTCATGTTAAAGGTTGCGCTCATTTCTCGCACCAGCTGCTCTTGATCTCCTGGAAAAGCCTTTGCCCATTCACGGATTTTGTTAAGCTGGAGGTTTCGCTTCTTGTTCAGCTCTTTCTGGCTTGCCCTTTTCTGCTTGTTTTTCGCCATCAGTGTCTCCTCGCATCAAGTTCATATGCATTTTTTCTTGATCATAATTTAATTGTTTGAAAAGTACAATGGTACTATATGGCTATTTCTATTAGCCCTTGCCTGTCTCTTCTGAGCATGCCTGAAACAAATGCGTAATGCTAGAACCCAGTCGGGACGCTCCCGCTAACGATAATAAAATTCTAAATCCTACCGCACGTCAGTCAACTTGTCTCATATTGCATTGACAAGCTCCGGGTTTTCGGATATATTAATTAGGAGATTACTGTAAAGCATCAACATTCTTTGGTCTTTCTATTGCATCCTTGAATTAGCCATTCTTTCAGCAATAATGAATGGTTTCGCCAGACAAATCCCTTAATTCAGCAATTCTTTAACTATAACAAACTGTCTCACCAAGCAAAGCCCTTAATCCAGCCATTCTTTAACAATAACAAACTGATTCGCAAGACAAACCCCAAAATCCAGCCTCCCCCATGTCTCAACGCAGGAAAGGCGCATCTCATGGAAAACTTGAAAATGTCAACAGAGCGGCTGTTCCTCCGCTCCCCCAACATTCATGTAGCCTTCCGGACAGTTGTCAGCGGAAGCGTAACCCCCGAATCCCTTGGCAGAGCCATGGATAAGGTTTTTCTCAAGCATCCCCTGCTCAACTGCTCTATCCGTGCCGATGAAAACCATGAAGCCTGGTTTGTTCCAAGCAAAAGTAAAGCGCAGATCGATTGGCTGCCAAAAGGCTCTGATTGGAAAAGCTGGCATAAAGCAAGCGATAATATTCCCTTTGACTTTGCCAACGGCCCCTTGGCCAGGATGTGCGCCATAGACCAAGGCGATAAAACCGAGATCGTAACGCTTACCCATCACGTCATAGGAGACGGGATAGGATGCTTAAACCTTGCCAAGGATATCCTTCTGGCTTTGGACGAAAGGCTTGATCCATCCCCTCAAGTGCCCCCTGTGAATAATAAGTTTAGGGAAGGCCAAAATCTCGGGCTTTTGTCTAAGCTAGCCGCAAATAAGCTCAACTCCCAGTGGTCAAAATGCAGAAGATCGTTTTCTGAAGATGAGTACCGTTCCTTCTTTGAAAGCTATAGAAAAGCGCACGTGCCTGAAATAAACATTTTTTCTATTGATGAGCCAGATCTGTCAAAGCTCGTAGCTGTTAGCAAGGCTAACGGCTTGACTGTAAACGAGCTCATGACAGCGGCATTTGCTAGCGCTATGTCTGAACTCAAGCGTTTTAAGCAAAAAAGCCTAAAGATAGGAATAGCCGCCAGCACCCGTAACGAGCTTATATCTGACCCCAAAGAGTGCATGGGCAATTACGTAACAGGCATCGCTTTTGACTTCGCTTGCGATCCTAAAACTGGCTTTCAAGAGACCTGCAAAAATCTCGCAAAAGTTGCCAGAATCAAACTTCAGGACTTGAAGACAAAGCACTTGATCGTCAACTTCCTTTCAGCTTTTGACACAGACTTGGTTGAATCAATTATGTTTGCCACATACGGAGGCTATGACCTGCCAGTGTCCAGGAAAATCGGAGAATTGATCCAAGAAGGGGATTCCAGCTCCAGGCTCGGCATGTCAAACCTGGGAAGACATCAGCTTTCGTTCAAAAGCTTTGACCTTTTGGACATGCAGTTCATAGGTCCTGCTTTCCCGGCAAACCTTCTGTCGGTAAGCGTTATAACGGTCAACAGCAAGCTTAGCGCATGCCTAAGCTGGAACGGCTCTGAGATTTCAAAAGATGAGATCGAAAAAATCCAGGCAAGAGCGATAGAGCTAATGTTGGGGTAATAAAAAGCCCTCCCGTAGGGAGGGCTTTGGGTTTTGCCTTTGATCTTGCTTTTGCCTTTGATCTTGCTTTGCCTTTGTTCTTAACCTTTGCCTTTGTTCTTAGCTTTGCCTTTGTTCTTAACCTTTGCCTTTGCCCTTTCAAGTTCTACTCGCTTCTTATCGCCGCCAGTGCGCTAAGCTTCATCGCTCTCCTAGCTGGGAAGTATCCGCTGAGGAGACCTACAACAGCCGCAAAAACAAGAGCCATGCCGCAAAGCCAAGGGGTGATAAGGGATATCGTATGATCATCGCTTGAGAACATCTCGTTTATGACAGAGAAGAAAGAGAACCTGACATGGTTCAGGGCGTAGGAGATCACAAACGAGAGGCCTAGGCCGAACACTCCGCCTATAAGCCCTATAAGGGCGGCTTCAAGGAGGAAGAGCTTCTTGATGTCCTTGATTGAAGCGCCTATGACCTTCATTACGCCTATCTCCTTGGTGCGCTCATAGATGGCCATGACCATGGTATTGGCTATGCCTATGGCGGCTACGAAAATGGAGACCGCGCCTATTGCGCCAAGGAGGGTTTGAATCCCTTGGGAGAAGGACTGGAGGGAATCAAGGTACTGAGTAGGGATTTGAGCGTAGAACCCCATGTCTGTAAGCTCATCTTTGACTTTTTTGACTGTGTCCAGGTCAGTGCACTTCACCAAGGCAGTGTCATAGGTAAGCGCTTGCTGCTGGGTTCTATTTTGCTGGCTGCTTGAGAAGTAGCCATACTCGGCGTTTTGCTCCTGCTCTTCCTTCTGCTGGGTTTTTTTGAGCTTTTGGGCGGTCGAGATCTCCATGAAGATGGACTGGTCAGTATCCATGTCCTTGGGCTCAAGAAGTCCAGCTACATGAATGGTTTCAGGCTTGACGGCCACTTCTGCGTCGTTAGGGTAAAGAAAGTTGTAGTTGGTGGACATTGTTATCTTGTCCTTGAACACGTCAACGTACGTCTGGACTTCTTCTCCCATCATGTCCTGGTAGAAGCGGCTGTCATAAACGCCTTCCTTGTAAAAGTTGAGCTCGGCCTTCGCGCCAAAGACAACGTTGAGCTTGTCGCCTGGCTCAAGGAGGCGGCCTTGCGCCGCCTTGTAGCCAAGCTCTGCCATTGACGCAGGATCTAGCGCCATGACATTGGCCCATGAAAGAATATACTTGCCTGACTTGAAGTGCAGGTTCATGCGAAGGAGCCCGGTAGCCGCCTTGACGCCTTTAAGCCTTCTGAATGAGGCTATGGCGTTGTCATCCAATGGAGGGGGCTGGTTTTGCTGAACCCTTCCGCCTCCGTTTGCTGAGACGGAGGCGACCTGGACTCCCACGTTTCCGTATATTGTTACAGTGGTGACATCGCCCAGCCCTTCCACTTCAGCGTCAAATTTGGCGTTCATGGCAAGGCCAAGGGATATCATAACCACAATGGAGGCTGTGGCTATGACTACTCCCAGGACGGTAAGGACAGTTCTCATTTTTCGCTTGAATAGGTTTCTTAGCGCCATTGTGATGATGTCAATGCTACTCATCTTCCAGCCAGCCTTTCTGACTCTTGCGCCGCTTGGAGGCTACGATGGCTATGATTATTACAGCGATTACAACCACTCCGCCAGCGATGGATCCCCACTTGATCCATGGGTTTGTGAAGATCAGGGCAATGCCGGACTGCTCTTCCTCTTCAAATACCAGCCCTTCATTGTCTGGCATGAAGGCGTCCATCACTGGCTCTTCTGCCACGGTCACCAGAAACTCCCTTGTATCCTCAAGGATGGTTCCGCTGTCATCCTCGCAGCTGACAATGACCTTTACCGGGAAGGTGCCAGAGGACATGGGGGTGATATATCCGTCAAAGTAGGCGCTGGATCCAAGCTTCAAGGCGCCCATGTAGATGTTGGCGTTGGAGGTGTCCATGTCAGCCTCAACAGAGACCCTAAGGTTGTTTAAATTGACTTTTCCAGAATTTATTATGTTGAACGAGAAATAGGTTGGCTGGTATATAAACCCGTCTGACGGGATCGAATACTCGCCTACTTCCAGCTTTGTAACCTGTCTCACGTTTATGCCTATCTCTTCTGAATCCTCGTAGTTATTATAGTCATTGTCTTGGAAAGAGTAATGAACCTTCAAAGAATACGTTCTGGCCAAGGCGTTTGGCACGGTATACATGCGAAGCGTGGTGCTTGACGTCTCCCCTGGCAGGATCTCATCCATGAAAAGAGTGTTGCTCCCGTTTACAGGCATGAAGACGCTTCCAGTTTGCTCAACCGTCTCGACAGCGCTAAGCACTACCTTGATGTTTGATATTGTCTTGGTTCTATGGGTGTTCTTGAACTCCAACAACAGGTCAAACTCGGAACCAGCCTGAACCAGCACCGGATCTGACTTGTAGCTTTGTATTATGATCCTGGGAGAGCTTATCTTCTTTGGTTCCTCAGGCGGGATCGGAGTTGGGCTTGGCTCTGGGGTTGGGCTTGGATTGTAGGCCAGGACCCCAGCGAACTGCTCGAAAGAGTCCACTACATACTTATCCAGCTCAACAGTTCCATTCTCATAGGAGACAGTAAAGCCTATCATGTAATTCTGGCTCTTGGCTGCAACTGTTGGAGCAAACGAGAAAACCAGATCTCTAGTCTCTCCGGCCTCAAAATTTGGTATTGACTGGATGCTTGAGGATATGGGGACAACCTCGCCCCCCGCTCCAGCGTTGGCAATAACCTTAACGTTTTTGGCGACATCAGGGCCTGCGCTCTTCAAAGACACTACCACGTCAAAGACCTGGCCGACATTATGCTGGCCGCTTGGGCCTGAAATATTGGTTACCTCAACTCTGGCGCTTTTGCTGGTCGACACTCCTCCAGAAACATCTACATAGTAAGTCCAAGTGGCGCCAAGCTCCGGGCCTCCTGGATAGAAGAGAGCAAGGGTTACAGGGTAAGATCCGTCCTTCAGGCCCTTGGGGGCTGAAAGAGAGAACGAGACTTTCACTTCTCCGCCTTTTAGGATCTTCTCCAGGGATTGAGTTCCGCTTCCGTTTGGAGACACCCCTTCTACGCTTCCCCTGGCTTCAACCCTGGCGCCAGACAGATCCGCGCTTCCGGGGTTTGATACAACCGCCGAAAGATTGAAAGAGGTTCCCGCTTCGATCTGGGTTTTGTCTGCCTCAATGCCTTTTATCACCGGATTGTAAGTCGCGACTGTGCTTCCCGCCACCCTTAGCTGAATGATGTCAGTGTCAGTCTTGCTTACTCCGGCTTCATCCTTGTAAGAAAACTTGAAGTCCATGGTGTAGTTGCCAGCCGCCGCGTCGCTGTCGGGATGGACCACGAGAAAGAAGCTGGCAGTCCCTCCGTCCCTGATGCTGCTCAGGACATTTGAGTTTCCTTGAAACTCGAATGAGAACGGAGCGTTCGTGGGAGTGGACGCCTGGACCAAAACACCGTTTGCGTATGACGATCCTACGTTCTTCGCAAAAACTTCAATCACTGCTTCCTTGCCTGGAGTCAGGTTCACGTTCAAAGGCGACGAGACCTTTATAAGAGGCGTGTAAACCGGCTTCTCAGTAGGTACCTCAGTAGTCGGCTGGTTGTAGACGTTGCTTTGTATCCATGAATACAGATCGTTCAGCTGTGATTGAATTGACTCCAGCTCTTGCTTTACGTCGCTGTCAACTGGCGCTGGAGACGCCGTTGGCTCTGTCGCGAATGCTGGAACCACCAGCAGAAATGATATGGCAAGGGCCAGAAGGCCTCGGGTCAACTCTTTTGTCTTGTTTCGCAAGCGCTCTCAATCCTCTCTTTCGAAGGCGGACGACTCTGCCTCTAGCTCAGGCTTCTCATCTATGCTTTCAATGAAGCCAGCCTTTAGCTCAGGCTTCTCATCTATGCTTTCAATGATACCGTCCTTTATATGTATCACTGTGTCCGCGTAATGAGACATTTCCAGGTCATGGGTTACTATTATAAGCGTTTGGTTCCTCTCCCTGGCTATGCCTGTGACAAGGTTCATCATTTCCTCTGATGTTTTTGTGTCCAGGTTTCCTGTAGGCTCGTCAGCGAACACCACTTTCGGGTTGTTGATGAATGCCCTGGCTATGGAAACCCTTTGCTGCTGCCCTCCTGACATCTCGGAAGGCTTGTGGTTGGCTCGGTTCGCAAGGCCAACCGCCTTTAGCATCTCCCTTGCCCTTATCTTTCTCTCCTTGCCGTTGACGCGGCGAAACGCCAGCGGAAGAGAGACGTTTTCAAGCGCTGTCAAGGTCGGAAGCAAGTTGTAGGACTGGAAGACGAAACCGATGTACCTGCGGCGAAATATGGCCAGATCGCTTTCGCTCATTTTTTCAAGGTGCATCCCCTTGAAAATGATCTCACCTTTCGTGGGCTTTTCCAAGCCAGCCAGCAAGTTTAGGAGAGTTGACTTTCCCGATCCCGAGGCCCCAAGCAGGCAGTAAATCTTGCCCTCCTCAAACGTGATCGAAATTCCCCCAACTGCCGCTATTTTCTCCTGTCCCATGCGGTAGATCTTTTTTACGTCTTTTAAAACAATGGCATCGGACAATTTATCACCAAGCTTTCTGTCCCAAGGCAATCGCCAGGGCGTTTTCTGGGCGAGTCAAGCGCGTTATCTTTCGCGGACGCGCTGCATAATCATATACGCAAAAACATCCTCTTTTCATCTATCAATCTCATGATATTTTAATTTATTTTTCGTGTCAGCACAAGTGTTAGTTCATGGCCATTCATTTTTAGGCATAAAGGCCCAGATTTGCTAGAGTCTTTAGGTTTGAGGCGCTGACGCTTTTTACGGCGAGGCCGACACGACATGTTTTTTCTTTGATGCGAGCGCTGCCAGCGCAAATCCAGCGTCTTTGCCATTTTATCAAGTCAAAGTACTTTGGCGTGACTATGGCTCTGAATTAGGTGACACCTCAGTCATATAGGATTTTTTATTATTTGCTGTATCCAATATCTATGTCGGCTTCGCCCATTTTAATTAACAGTTTTATATTATGGATGCACTGCCCATATATGTCAGCTCAACATGCCCCTAGGGTATAACCAAAGTCGGAAATACCTAATATCTTGCCTGAGAGCATACGATATTCATCTTGCTATTAATCATATAGTCTCAAACTCCGGGCCCGGAACAACAATTTTTATCCGTTTTCCCCGCAAGTATTTTTTTCCATTCGCGCCGCCCATAAATTCCAAAGACTAAAATTTGGCTTAAATTCAACCTTCTTAGACCTGCACCTTGGAAACGGGTTGCGCATATCCCTCGAAACATATGTGGAAATCTATTGCAAATAATGTCTTTTAAGTATATAATGATAAAGGTTTGTTTCGCTTAGCCCAGCGTATGGCTGGTAGAGCCCTGGAATATTGCCCGAAAGCGCCCGAGTGAACCCTTGGGGGTTGGCTGAGTTGGGTTGCTTGAAAGGCAGTTCAAGCGCCTAGAGGCGATATCCTTATTTGGGGGACAAGCACTAAGCGCCTGGCTCTTAAGCGCCAGCCTAAACTGCGATGGCTTTTTTTGCCTCAAACCGCTAACTATTGTTCGCGCGCTGCGTGATCCCAAGCGGTTTACGCCCTCCAAAAAAAGCTCAGATCCGCAAGCGAACCAAGCCGGAAAGGCAGATCTATGATTACTAACGTTTTCTGGGATTTTGACGGAACCCTGTTCGACTCCTACGGGCAGATTTCAGCGGCCATCTTTCAAGCGGTCTCAGACCTGGGCTCATTTGTTGAAATGGAGAAAGCGAATGACCTGGCCAAAGTGTCCGTGCTGCATGCCATGAGGGAGCTTTCTCAGTCTCTTGAGCTACCGTTTGAAAAGCTCGTTGGCAGGTACAACGCGCGGTTCACGGAAACTGAAAACGTCCCCGTCCCGCTGTTCCCAGGAGCGAAGGAAGTCTGCAGCGCAGCTATAAACGCTGGGGGCTGGAACCATCTGGTCACCCATCGCGGCAAGTCCTCATATCACCATCTGCAGATCGCAGGCCTACTCGATTGCTTCCAGGGCATAGCCACAAGGGAAGCCGGCTATAAGCCGAAGCCTGATCCTGGCGCAATATTGGGCCTCATAGCCAAATATGCCATACCTATTGACTCCGCTATCATGGTTGGAGACAGGGCCATAGACATACTGGCTGGCAAAAACGCGGGGATCAAAAGCTTCTTCTTCTCTCCTGAAGGCTTTGCTCCACCTCCGGAAGCTGATTTCTCAGGAAAAAGCTTAATGGATCTACTGGCCTTGATAGGCTGAAGCGCCTTATGGCATATTCCAAAATTCCTGCAGTGGCGCAGGATAGCGTTTGCCCAAGGGCAAATCGCCAAAGTCACGCGATGCCTTAGCGCGTTACTTTTCCAGGCCCTAAGATTAGTTTTTGGGATATGCCTTATGGGGCAAATAAACTATAGAATCAGGAGGCAGATTGATGCTGGTGCATTGCACAAGCAAAGCGGCAAACTTTCTGGGGTTAACTCCTCCTGCCGCACCTGCAAGCTATGACGCGTTTCATTCGTGGCGTTTAAATATGCTTGAGCGCAATGGAAAGCCGATTGCTGTTCTAATGAATGAGTCAAATCGGTTTTGCGTTGCTGTTGCAGAATTGCCCCCAGAAAACCTGGAAGCCTTTGAAAAAAGGTTCCTGTATGCCCTTCATGACATCTTAATGTCTGAATGGGTCAACCCTGAATTGGTAGACAGCTACATCGATTCCCTGGGTTCCTTCAGCTACTGCAAAAACACAGGCAAGCCCATTACCGCTTGGCTGGCCAGGACATGCAAGTCAGTTAACGCCGCCATGCAAATCTTCAGGGAGCCCTGCCAGATCAGCCAGTACGCCAATTCCGAGTTCCTGGCAGGAGATTTTACCGATTCCTCTTTCAACCCCAAAAACAGGATGCTGGAAGACCTGAAGCGCTATAACCTTCCTATAAAAAAGAGCATGGCTTACCGCATCCTTGCCAAGATGCGAACCCCTTCCCATATGGAAGTCAATGAGTTCCTCCTCCCTGCCGCCTACCTGTTCTCACAGCTAAGCCAGATCTTTGAGGATACCTTCCAGATGAAGCTCAGCGTCACCGATTACGACTTTCATCTCAGCCGCAGCAATGACGGCTCGCCTGACATGGATCTGACAGACGATGACGAAAAACTGAAGCAAGGCGCCACAGCTGCCGAAGACATCAGGCTCTACCAGGCTCTCTCGACCTACAGGAACTTCGCGTACCGTGGTTCCGGCACCCAGATCACCTGCGAGGTGCTTGAAATGATCTCCGATTGCGAAGAGGACATTCCTCAAGTCATCTCAAAAGGCCGGACGCCTAAAGGTGCCCCTGGCTACTTGTTCGAGGGCGACGACGAGTATTACGAGTTCAGAGACGAGATTGATTTGTAATTCAGAAAAGCGAAAAAGGCGTTTTCTTGAAAGCTAAAAAGGCGCTCTCAAAGTCAAAAAAGGCGTTCTCCAGTGAGAACGCCTTTTTTGGCTTGAAACATAAGAAGCAAGAAACGATTCCGCCGTAGCGTCGACCAATAAAACCAATGGCCTTATCAAGCCTTTTTTATTGCAAAACCAAGAACCACGTTATCCTGAAGTTTTTCTCTTATATTAGCCAACGGCATCGCAGGTCCAGAACAAACTCCTCCCCCAGATCGTCTATATTTATAGACTAACGAGCGCCAACAGTGGATGCGGGATTTTTTATCGTTGCCCGCCGCTAATCCAGCCGGGCCGTTCCCGCAAGCGTCATAAATCCCTAAACTTGCCGCTCGTTTTATAGACAAAGGGGGGTTAAACCATGAAAACCTTTAAACTTGCCGCCATCTTTGCGGCTTGCCTTGCCCTGACAGCAACTCTTGCAACCACAGTCCTGTCAGCGGAATTCGCGGGCCAAACGAAAGATGGCGAGAAAACAGCCATCCCAACTCTCGCGACTTTATACCTCAGCAACGTTGAGCACAGGGTTAGCGCCTATGTAGTAGACGGCCATTCCTACTTCTCTCTGCGAGACCTGGCCAGCATTTTAAGTGGATCCAGCAAGTGCTTCTCGGTTACCTGGAACGCTGACAAAAACGAAATCGCTTTGGTTACAGGCGAGGTTTACGAGGGTTCAGTCAACACAGTGCAGGAAATTTTCGCGAAACCAGCCAAACCAGCCATAGTCAACCTAACCCTGGACTGGCGCCCTGTCAATTTGAAAGGCTACACCATAGACGGCAAGAACTTCTATCGCCTTGACGACTTGGCTGAAGCTCTGGACTTCGGGATTACATGGAACCGAGACATCGCTACGCTTAAGCCCTTTTTGCGTTACAACCTGACTGTCGAGTACTGGGATATGGATGATGCTGTTGCGATTCCCATTCCGACAACCATTCCTGAAGATGCGATTCCTAGCTTTCTGAATTGATTGTTCACCAAGCGCCGAGTAGGGCGGCTCCGAAAGCCGCCCTACTCGGTTAATTTTTATTTTTATCCGGCAAAACAGCAACCGCAAGTAAATTAGTTGACACGCAAACTCATTAGCCTCAAGCTACTTACGGTTCCCACCCTCAAGTTTTCAAGATCCAAAGACCGAAAGGCCTTCCGTCTTGCATGGGCGCGAACGCGCCCATGCAAGACTAGCCTTTGCTTCTTTGTGCCCTTGCTTTTCTATCCTTACTTTTTTATGTCCTTGCTTCTTTTTGTCCTTGCTTCTTTATGCCATTCTTCTTTTGCCCTTGCTTCTTTATGTCCTAGCTGCTTTGTGTCTTTGCTGTTTTTTCCTTTGTTATCGCCCTTTTCGCCTTGCTCACTTGCATTCTTTGCTCACTTGCATTCTTTGCTCTCTTGCATTATTCGCTTTCATTGCTTATCTTTATTCGCATATCCAGCCCACTGGCAGGGCCTACTTCTCGTTTTCCAGAACCTGCGCCTTTCCCTCTACCATCTTGCGCATGTCCTCCCTGTAAGCCTCTAGCCTATCGTAGACTCCATCATCAAAGCTCCCTATTATCTGCGCCGCGAGAAGACCGGCGTTCAAGCCTCCGCTTATGGCAACGCAAGCCACAGGGACTCCTCCAGGCATTTGCGCAACTGAGAGAAGCGAGTCCATCCCTCCAAGCGCCGATGTCTTGACAGGAACCCCAATCACTGGCAGATTAGTCCAAGCGGCTGTCATGCCCGCCAAGTGGGCCGCGCCTCCGGCCCCGGCGATTATAGCCTTGAGGCCTCTCTCTTTTGCCGTTTTCGCGTACTCCCGCATGCGCTCTGGTGTCCTGTGCGCTGAAACTATTGTCATTTCAGCCTTGATCCCAAGCTTCTCCAGCACTTCCGCAGCTGGCCGCATAACTGGCAAATCCGAGTCGCTTCCCATTATAATCCCAACCAACGGCGCTTCGTCCACTGCTCTCAGATCCCTTCGAATTAGCAACTCCCGGATTTGAATTCAGATTTCCGGTTAGCAACTCCCGGATTTTAATTCTGGTTTTCCGGTGGCAAGCCTCGGTTTCCCGAAGACAACTCTCGCTGCGTCTGCAAGTCCCGACTTTCCTGGCCAAGCATCCGCTACGCTGTTGCGAGTATATCTTACATGCCCTGAGTTGTCAACTGCTGCTCCGCCATGCTGGTTATCATTTTGCGTATTTCTGCCCGCTTGGCGGGGGTGGCCGTATTATACAAGGTCACAAAGCTGACCTGCAGCCAGTCAGGCCTCTCTTCCCCCCTGAACATTGTGCCCTCGCCTGTAAGCAGCCATTCCTGGTTGATATGGTACCTGTCGCAAATGCAATTGACGTACACTATCTTCGGAATGTTCCTGCCCAGCTCGAACTTGGTGTATGTAGACCTAGGTATTCCGGCCGTCCTAGCAAACTCCAGCTGTGTGTAACCCAGCGTCTGCCGCACTTGTTTAAGCCTGTCGCATACCTTGAGCTCCATGTCGCCTTCTCCTTTCCTACTCTCTTCTTTTGGCTTTCACAGCGTATCTTGGACGGGTTTTGATGCCTTGGCTTGGCCAAGCGCCTCCCCCAATCCAGGATGAGCTATTTTTTCACGCTTTTAAGGCTTTATCGGTATAACTGCGGTCTTGCCCTAGCCATCCAGGTCGGCCCAGATCCCGCCAGCGAAAAGTTCTTTATTCATACGCCAAAATTTCGATAAAGGCTCGATGCTTTTACGCGCGGCTTTTCAAGCCGCGAAACAAATTTTGGCTATGCTTTCATCGCTTGCGAAACCGCATCTATTCCAGGGATCGCTAAAATCAATTCATGCAAGGCTCTGGACAAACGCCTTTGTTTCTCCAGAACCATCACAAACCCTCTTCTAGCTATGGCCTTTGCGCCCTATTGGATAATCGCGCGTTATATCCCTAACCCCCAGGCAAACCGAGATTATCCTTGGCTCAAGCGCCATTTCCCAAAACCATGCGCCTGGACTGCCCACCGGCTGGCCTGCTGCCGCGTCCCTGCCTGCAGCGCTTGCCAAGGCGCTAGCGCCTTGGACTTCAAAATGACTTGCGAATCTGGCGCAAGGTGTCTGCAAACGCGCCGAACCGCGCTATTTGGCGGATCCGTACGAATGGCACGCTTTCATGCCAAGATTTGCGGCGCGTTCGTGAATTTAACACCTGTAATTAGTTATAGCACTTTTCAATCGAAAAATCAATCGTATCTGCGTGAAATATGAAATATTTTGCGCTGTCGAACCCTGGCTGATTTTGCCAAGACCTAAGAATTCAACATCTTCAAGTTTTTTGCTTTATTATCCTTTTTCTATTTTTTATCGTTCTCTTATGCCATATTCATAATTAATCATGCATTCACACTTATTTTTCTTCCCAAAATCTAAAACTGGTTAAGTCTTGCTTAATAATATTGCTGTTTGACTTCCATTTTTTTATTTTTTTCATCAAAGATTTTATCCCAAGTTTGCGCCGCAAAAAAGCCCCTGCAAACGCAGGGGCTTTTTGTTCTTATCTCAGAACCGCATAAAACGTCTCCAACCGCAGCGCTCAGCGCTGCGGAGGGGCTGCGCCTGCCGGCGCAGCCCCTCCTCTTTTTAAATTTCAAACGCTTATCGATCTTAAATCAAGTAACCTCCGCTGCCCGCCGAGCGCGGCTTTGCCGTTGTCGTTCCCGGTTTAGCGGTTGTCCTGCGCTGCTTTGCCATCGCACTGCGCGGTTTCACCGTTAGCGAGCGTGGCTTTGCCATCGCCGAGCGTGGCTTTTCCATCGCCGAGCGTGGCTTTTCCATCGCACTGCGCGGATTCACCGTAACCTTTACTCTAGCGTTCTTCCTGCCCTTTCTAATAGAGAGGAACAGCGCCACCTGCCCGAGGAATGCCGCTAGCGCCAGAACAGCCACAAATCTGTTGCTCCTGCCTGTCGACGGATTCTTTCTTGACACAGGCTTGGCCTGAACTGGCTGGGCCACGGGCTCAGGCAACTGGATATCGGCGTCATTGCTGAAGAAATCCTGGGATATGGCGCTGGATCTGGACTTTGCTTTTGGCGCCGCTTCAGGGATATCTGCGGCCTGGGCCTGGACTAGATCGGGCAGTGCCTGATAGGGTGCCGCTTGCGTTATCGGAGGGTTATAGACGGCGCTTGCGTCAGGCCAAGGCGCTTCCGTGTAGCTATCCTGGTTGATGGCGCTCGGATCCACGTGCGAGTACTGGTCGGGCGCTTGATAGGACTCTGAAAGCGGGTACGCCTCAGACGCTACGAAAGGCTCCGGAAGCGGGCGCTCCACAGTCGCTACAAAATACTCTGGAATCGAACGCTCCCCAGGCGCGTTAAAAGGCTCTGGTTCCATGTAATCAAAGGCTTGGGGCACCTCGTAATACCCAACCTCGGTGTTGTACGCTTGAGGCGCTGGGTTGTCATCATCTTCATAATACGCGTACCCTGAAGACGCTGGATTGCCGGATTCCTCAGGGATTACGCCTTCATAGCTGTCATAAGCCGCGTATTCAGCCGCCTCAGGACTTGCATCCGCTCCCACGTAGCTAGGAGCTAGATATGGGTTGAAGGCCGTGTAATCCATGTAGCTTTGAGCGCCCTGATAGCCTGGGCCTTGATGGCCTTGCGGCCCCTGGTACCCTTGCCGAACCAGGTAATCGGCGTACATGTCATGCGTCTCGTATTCGGGCGAACCATTACTGTAACCTGCAGCGCTCTCGTCTACTGGGGAGCGCATGACGCCTTCCACAGAGCCAAGCCCGTCTGCCGTAGGCTCGTCTATGGTGTATTCCATAGATCCGCTTTGATAGTAGATGTCCTGCATGTCCCCAAACGGCTGGTATTGCTGGTATGCCTGATCCTGCGGGTACGCATGGTTAGGTTGGTAAGGCTGGTATGGCTGAAAAGCTTGGCCCTCCTGATATGGCTGGAAAACTTGGCCTTCCTGATATGGCTGAAAATCCTGATCTTCCTGATATGGCTGACTCATCTGGTAGTCCTGGTAAGGCTCCGGGTTTCCCAAGCCTTCAAAGCTGTACCTGGATGATCGGGCTTGCCTGGCTTTTGCGATTTCGTTTCTTCTTTCTAGCTCTTTCTCGGGATTGGCAAATAGAGAGGGGCCGCCAAGGCTATCTTCATCGGGCGCTATCTGGGCGGGATTGGAATAGTCGTTGACTATCCCTCCGACTTCGGCCTTTGAGACAAATGATTGCTCCAGGGATATCCTGGCTGTCGCTTGGGCTTGGAGGCTAGCGCCCTCTATTGTTGAGAACGTGTAGGTGGCAGTGCAAGCGCCTCCGCCTACAAGCGCGTCTGCGATTGCGTCCTCGGGCATGCCTGGCCTGAAGGCGCACTCGGTGTAAACCTTAAGCGTCTTGTGGTCAAGGGCTGAAAGCTCCTGCTTGTCCAAGACAAAGGCGAAACCGGACTCTTCAAGGGTAAGAAGAGGCTTGACAGCGTCATTGCCAAAGTAGGCGGACTTGACTTCCATCACTTCCAGGAGTCCTGGATCGAAGAGCTCTACGCCTCTCATGGACTGGTACTGATCTGTGTTAGAGAAGAAGACTTCGGTCGCAAAGACAACAGTGTCGGGGACAGACGAAAGGATAGCCTCTACTTTGCCTTGCGCTGTCTTTCTTACTTCAGGCGGATTGGACATGGCGTTTTTCTCTTGGGCGTAGATTACCTCGATGGCTGATCTCTGAGACCAGACGTCGCCTTCCTGCGCCAGGAGCCTAAGCTCAGCCCAGGTTTCCAAAGGATCGTCCTTGTTCAGGAGCGAGTGCGCAATATTATCTTTTAGCCTTAGCCTGGTTTTGATATTCAGGGTCTTGCCTGAGAGCTTTCTTGTGCTTTCCAGGCACATGAACGAGACAGATCCGTTTTTTGGCTCTATGACCCAATTCTCTTCTGCTATGCCAGTGAACTTTGCGCCAGCGTATTCAAGGGCCGGATCAAAGATGCAATTGATCTCAATCGCGTTTCCAGCCGAGAGATCTCCCAGGTTGGCTTCTATGCCTACATCTATCTCTTCATCCAGAGACGCCGGGGCGCTTCTGGACACGGGCTTGCCCCTGGAGCTTACCACCGCTTTTATGCCTGGCCTTGGAACGCTTGCTTTTGTTTCTTTCTGCGCCTCGGTCTTCGGCTGGTTATAGGGATACGCCTCTTTCGCTGGCACAGGCTCAGCCGTGCTATAGGAGATCACCGGATCCCCTGGTGGAGGCGGCGGCGTTGCTGACGGCGTGATCTCGGTCAGTTCTTCGGCTTGATTAGCTGGCCCTTGCCCTGCAACATTCTGGTTATACTGATCTGCCTGGCTTTGATCTGACAACTGGATCACTTCAGGCTCATAGGCCTGTATTGCGGCATCGTAGGGGCCCAGCCCATCCCCTGCGTCCTCGCCGGTATAGCTTGTTGAGCTCTCGTCAATGTCATCCGCTGGAGGCGCTTCATCAGTGATGGATCCCGAGAAATGCTCGATGGCGTCTACTGGCTCCTGCCCGTACTCTGTGGCCTTGGGCTCGAACTCCTGCGCCGGCTCCAGATTTTCGGATTTCAAGAACGACGGCATCTCCTGCGGCGCTGTCAGCCACGCGCCATCTGGCTCAGGCGGCGGATCTGTCGGGACGAACAGGTCAACCGGATCAAACTTCGTTGAAGCGCCAGCAGAGGCCGCGCCATTGTATGACTTGTTTCGGTTAACCAGGATGTGATCCTTGTAGCAGTTGATGTAGGTTCCGCCCAAAACCCCGTCTGCGGATGAAGCCAGGACTGGATCCATTCGCGCCCTTAGCCTGATTGACATCTCTTTGTCTTTTAGGTCAGCAAACGCGTGCTCCGCCGAATCCGAAAGAGTCCAGCCTATCGTGTCAGGCGCTATCCAGCTCATCTCCAGCCCGGAAACCGTGGT
>JAISWZ010000673.1 GCA_031270945.1 Clostridiales bacterium
TGCTGGCGCACACCAGGGCTGGCGCTTGCAACCCAAAAGCGAGCGAAAATGCAACTCTCTTTGTTCTTGGCGTTTGGCAGTTCCAAAGCGGCTTCAAAGGGGGGCGAAGCCTCTTGCGGCAAGGCTTGCGGCTTGCAGACGCCAAAATGTTTTGAAATGCTTTTAACTTTGTTGATTTAGCATCTTGTAACATTATTCTAATATCTCTCTAGTGCAATGTCAAGAACTGCTCAAGAGAAAAACGCGAAATGTGTCGGAATGCGCTAGATATTGCGATTTCTGACTACGCAAAATTTGCTTTGGCTTCAACTGGCGTATTTTGCGGGAAATGCTCTTGCGCTTTCGAGCGCCAGCACTCGAAATCAGGGCCAGGCATGCGAAATAATGAGACAGGAGGATAATTATGGGGTATTACAAGACATATGATTTAGGCAATGGTGTTTACACGATCCACGAGATGCTAGGAGTCGGGTGCGCCTTGATTCTTGGCAAGGAAAAGGCCTTGCTGATAGACACGGGCTATGGGTTTGGCAATCTAAGAAAAGAGGTAACCCGCTTGTCGAAAGGCTTGCCCTTGGTAGTGGTGAATACCCATGCCCATTGCGACCACTGCTACGGAAACTCGCAGTTTGAGGAGGTCTATGTGCACCCGGCGGACATACCGAGCCTTGAAGGCGGAAAGGTAAAAGAGCAGTACGACATGATGATGGGATACGCTTCCAAAAAGGCCCCGTTTGTCTTGCCTTTGCTGGCTTACGGGAAGCTGCGGCCAAAGCCTAAATTCAAGACGAAGATCAAGCCGCTGGACTTTTCAGAGCTGGATCTGGGAGGCCGGGTTGTCCGCTTCATGGAGTTCCCAGGTCACACCCCGGGAAGCGTTATGGTCTTGGACGAGGCCACAAAGACAATATTTGCGGGAGACGCCGTCAATGCTGGGATATTTCTGTTCTTCGACGAAGGCCTGAAGCTGTCGGCTTATGCAAGTCGGCTTGACGAACTGGCGAAGCTCAAGGGATATGACTTTTTGAGGATATCACATAGCACAGAGCAGTTGCCCTTTGGATTCGTTGCCTGGAACGCGGGATTTATCCGCAGGATTGAAGTTGCCAAATGCGAGAAGACAGACTTTCCGCCAGCGCTTGGCGAGGTGCTGCTATATCAGGAGCAAGGGCCCTATGGAGACTGCAAGGCATTCCTGCTGAAGGGACAGATAGGATAGAATAAGCGCATATCCCAAATTTAATTTTATGGCTAGCGAAAGTCACGCGTAAAGCATCGCTATGACTTTCGCTAGCACTTTAGGAAATTAGGGATATGTACAAAAGAATCGGGGTGGCTCGCTTGGCTAAAAAAACAAAAACCGGAGAAATGAGCGCGAACGAGAAATGGGCTTGGGGCGGCGCGGGAGCGGCTCTTGGTATCCTCAATTACTTGATCACAGGGTATATCGCTTTTTACTTTACCGATGTCATGCTTATATCCGCTGCGGCGCTGGTGCCTATGATGTTTTTTGCCAGGGTGCTGGATGCCGCCCAGGACATAGGAATCGGAATAGCCGTTGACAGGACAAGGAGAAAGGACGGGCAGTGCAGGCCATATTACAAGTGGTTCGCCCTTCCGTACCTGGCCAGCTGCATAGTCATGTTTTTGAACCCCCCTCTTAATGGCGGGGCGAAGCTTGCCTTCGGGTTCATCGCGTATACGATGATGCTTTTTATGGCGTCTTTCGTAGGAGTTCCATCTGGAGCGCAGTCAAGCCTGATGTCCAAGGACAACAAAGACATTACTGACATCACCAGCATCAGGTTCCTGTTCACAAACATAGTCTCAGTTGCTTTTGGCCTGGTTTGCGTAAAGCTCCTGGAGTTCTTTGGCGGAGGAGACATGAAAAAGGGTTTCCTGCCAATGGGGACAATCATAGGGGTTATCGGAGTGGCGTCTTTTGCATGGGCCTACATCGCCACCAATGACAGGCATATAGCCCCTCTTCCAGAAGAGAAGCCAAAGATCCCGCTCATAGGCGATCTGAAGTACCTGAAAAACTGGCCTTGGCTTTCAGGGTTCTTGGCAACCCTCTTTTTGATCATGTCCTATGGGATAAACCTGGCTGTGGCTATCTACTATTTCACGCATATAGTTCCAAACCAAGACTTGGCTGGATTGGCGCTTGCCATCATATTCGTGTTCATGATGCCAGGAGGAATAGCGGCGTCTTTCGTCAGCCAGAAGATTGGGAAAAAGAACGCAATCCTCAGCGGAATAATGTTTGCCATGCTAGGAAAGCTTTTTATGGCGACTGAGACGATTCCAGGCATCTTTCTGGGGCTTGCTCTCGCAGGGCTGGGAATGGGCCTGGCCGTTCCGCTCATGGGATCCCTGATGCCAGACATCGTAGATTACGGCGAATGGAAGAACGGGGCCAGCACTCCCGGGATCCTGAACTCAGCCATAAGCCTTGGCACCAAGCTTGGAGGCGGGTTTGCCACTTCCATAGCGCTGCTGGTATTGGCGTCTGGAGGGTATGACGCAAGCCTTCCAGTCCAGCCAGAATCCGCTAAGCAGGCGGTTCGGTTCGCCTACATATACCTTCCCTTGATATTTGACATTTTGGCCTTCATCTTTCTTGCCATGTACCCAATCCTTAAGTTCAGGGACAGGATACTCTCCGATCTGGCTTTGAGACACTCTGGCGCCAAGCGCTTCCCTCCTGTAGAAAAAAAGATCGCTCTTAGCCCCTTCGAGCTAAAGCAGCTTGAAAAGAGCGCAAACTCTGGGCTCATGTTCCGTCTTCCGCATCCATTCCTGAAATGGGCGATCCTCAAGAACCTGGATAAGCTAAGAAAGCCTGAGGGCATTGAGCTTCCTCCTGAGGTGAAATGCGACAAGCCCATATCAAAAGAGCAATGCGAGATAGACGGCACCCCTAACAAGGTCGGCGTAAAAATATTTGAAGACGGACTGCCAGGCGTAAAGCCGCTGTTCTTCTTTATTCATGGCGGCGGGTTCTTGGGAGGCGACTCAATCATCAACGAGCAGCTTCTTCGGGTAGTTGCAGACAAGACAGGCGCTGTCTCTGTCGCCGTAGATTACAACGTTTCACCGGAATGCCAGTACCCAGCCCCGCTCGATGACTGCGAAAGGGCGCTCCGGTTCGCGTTAAAAAAACGGGATATTGATCCCGCAAAGATCTTCATATGTGGTGACTCCGCTGGCGGCAACCTTACCATAGCGCTGACCATGAGGCTTGTGTCCCAAGGCGAGCTTCTGCCAAAAGGCCAGATCATGCTGTATCCGGTCACCAACATGGACAGCCTCTCAACAGAAAGCCATTGGCAGAAAGGCCCCGAATACCTGAACATGCGCAAGGGCATCCTGATTACCAGAGAAATCTACTTGTCCAATCCAAAGCATAGAAGAGATCCCCTTGTGTCTCCAATGCTGGCAGAGTTCGATTCCCCGCAGCCAGACGCGCTGTCGCTTGTGGCACAACGCGATGCCTTGCGTTGCGACGGGCTGGATTTCGCCGAAAAGTTGGCCAGGGCAGGGGGTTACTCAAGATCTGTGCTGTATGTAGGCGCGTTTCATTCTTTCATTAATGACGTAGGCAGGTCGGACATTGCTGATGACGCGGCTGGCGAGATAGTGGAATTTATCAAGGCCAGAATATAAACTGCCCGCAGGATGCGGGGAAGAGGGTTTTTCCCGATAAACTTACGATCATTCAAAAGTGGTTTTTTAGAGCCCGCCTATAAGCCAGGCGGGCTCGATCCGCTATCGATAGAAAATCCAAAAGTTGCCTCTCGCAAGCAGCCAGGCCCTCTCCGCGTGGACAAACTGGGGAATTACTTTTTACTTCGGCCAATTTGCGACAATAATAGAGGGAGGTAACCGCATATAAATTAGTTGACACGCGTGCTTGTTTTATTAAATGCGGCTACCTCATGGCTCTTCAAGCCAATATTTGGCAGACAAGTGAGCCCTTGCTCACGACTTCTCAAGAAGCGCTCAGGTCTGTTATAATTTTATGGGCATATCTCGACCAAGCTAAAGCATAGCATGTCAGCATAGCCCAAGGCATGCAGAAAAAGGAGAGCTAAATGAGAATTGTTTCGCCAGAGGTTATCCCTCTGATTCTGCCGGAGCGCAAGACCATGTATACGCAGATAGAGATTGCTGCCAGGACATGCTA
>JAISWZ010000011.1 GCA_031270945.1 Clostridiales bacterium
CTTAAGCTCAGTTTTGGCATTGTTCTGCACAGCAGCGTTATCTGCTCGGCATCTCGTATAGATGAGTTCGTAGTACATAAATGTCCCTCTTTCGATCCGCGAAATGCGCATTTTAAAAATTTGCCAAAAACATCAAATGCATATCCCAAAATTCCAAAGAAGGCGCAGGAAAAATCCTACAGACTTCTGCGAGCAAACATCCAGATTTTTCTGAGTCTAAAATTAATTTTGGGATATGCCGAAATTATATTAATACAAAAAATCCGGTTCCCTAAATGTTATGAGCTTCGATGTTATTTTCGGTTCGGGATCGAAAAACAAATAAAGTTGTTTCTTTTTTACACGCCTCAGAACTAATTTTATATCTACTGAATCTGTCATTTCTGAATGTTGCCTAGCATATATGTACGGGCCAATATCCCATACTTTGCTTGCATTTGGAGCTTCAGGCGAAAGCACTTCGTTTTTATCCGTGCTTACGTAAAGTCCTAACCTTGGTATGTCTGTTAACGGTTTGGTTCCGATAAATCGGAGTTCTAGCTTTTTAAATCTGGTGTCGACCCACCATCGCACAGCCAAAGTGTCTTGGCGCTCAAATTTCTGAACCCTTAGCTTTGACAAAACTTCATTGCCATTGATCATGAAGATGGTATACAGGTAAAAAAAGTATTCCTTCTCCTCGCCCGCAACAAATGACAGCTTTATTTCTCCGGCGGATTCATAATCTTTGCGGGAGATTCGAGATTGGATTACGGGCTGAGGAATTGTGTTAATGCCATATGAGAATCCTACGACTCCTGACGGGATGTCTCCTAAGATTTTTAATCCGAATTTTACAGTAAACCCGTCGCTCCCAACAAACTCATTGAATGTAGACGCCTCTTTATCTATGACGCAAGGGTTGCAGGTATCAATAGTCAAGGTATTTGTGCTATCCATCCATGACTGCCCGCTTTGCGCTCTTGCTGAAACAATATGGACTTCATTTGGCTGGAACTTGAGCTTGACATATCCAACTTCAGACATCGCTGTCTGCTTGTTTTCGCCGTCTACTTGAACCATGATTGGCGTGCCTTTATCTGTCAAAGACCAGCTTATCATGTACTCATTTTCCCCGATTTTGGTTTCGCCAATAGTGAAAGGCCTCACAACAGGCATTGGCATTATATCTGCGTTTACCCCATCACTCATTCCGCTTGAATACAAAGCTTTTATCCTGTAGGTATACCTTTCGCCATTGTTGAAATCGATGTCTACGCAACAGTTTTGAGCGTTTCCTACAATGGTCTTCGGCAATCCCTTCCCGTTGGCGCGGGTCACTTGGGCGTACAAGCTATTTTTAGGAAGCTTCCAAGAGATGGAGATAGATTTTCCAATTTGCTCAACCCTTGTGTCAGTCACCTCGGGATACACCGCTGTACAGACCTCGATCCCAACGGAATAGACGCCGTAGCGCTTGGCAAAGATAGCATATGTATACAAAAATCCTGGAGTCAATGACTTGTCTTTAAAGCTTGTTTCCAGGCTGTCTTCCAATAGCGGGATGCCATCCTGCACGTTGGCGACAGTCACGCGGCCTAATTTTCTCACCAAAAAGCATGTGACTCCCAATTCCTTTGGCTTTGTCCAGCTTATCACCACTTGGCTTTCAGCATTGTCCACATAAGGCGTTAGACCAGTGCATTGGTGCGGAGCTGTAGCCTTCAAGTATGCTATAGCAGACCCATAGTCGGCGCACTCCTGCAAAATTTCTACGCATTTGTCAGCCTTGTTTGGCGGCAAGACACTATTGAATGCTGCATTAGCCCTGTCTAAGACCGCCTTTATGTCCCCCTCCAGTTCAGGCGCTTTGAACCCGTATGAAGTCTTGCAGACAAGCAACAAATCATATGCCGCTTGATATTGCTTGCTTTTGATTAGTTGCCGCAATGGCTCCATAAGTTTTTCCCGATTTTCCAGTCCGATTTTGATTTTTGTTTTTATATCTTGAACTTTTGTCGATTCATTCGGGTTCAGCATTTCCGCTTCCTTCAGGTACTTAACCGCCGTGTCAAAACTTCCGATCGCAACGGATATTTCAGCTACCGCTATGCTTGCTTTGAAATATGCGGAATTGGCGTATATGAAACCGCACTCTGGGCATTTGCTTAAAGATGCGAGAGCGAGCTTATTGCACGAAGCGCAATTCTCATAAATTGGCTTGCCGCAATTGTTACACTTGTTTTTCTCCTTTGCCTTGTCTTCTGATTCATATTCCGATATGAAGGAGCAATGCGGGCACTTGGCCAAGAATGTTCCTTTTGCAGGAATATAGGGATCCGCTAGCAGTCCAGCCTCTTTGTTGTAGATAGCCAAAGCTTCCTTATCGCTGAATCCGCCATCCATAATCCGTTTGACGCACATTTCCGAGAATCGCTGACCCTGCAAAATGACCTTCGGCACAAGCCTAATGGTCGCATATAAGTCAGACATTTTCTTGTAGTTCAAAAAGGCGTCATAATCATGCCGGGAGTCCTCTGACATAAAAACATATGTCTTTGCCGCAGCGCATAAGGATTGCAGCAACTTTCCGAAATCGTCATTTCTACTCGCAATTTTAGGCGCTATTTCGTCAAATATTTTTTTAAGGTCCGATGTGGATTTGGCGCGGTAAACTGGTTCTTGATCAGGCTTTCCTTGTAGATACGCAACAAGGGCATACAGGTTAAAGCAGTGTGTGGCAGGATTTGGATCTTTAGCTAGCCTAAGCCCTAAAAGCTCTTTGTCGGTCTTCTCTGAATTGGTCGGAAATTTGGGCATGTCTGACGTAACATTTATTGTTGCGATTTTTAGCCCTTCGCTGACAAAGGTATCTCTTATGGTCTTGTCCGCCAGCCTTATCCCTTGTCTTAGCGCTTTAATAGTGCCTGTTGTCACTTCTGTAATTCCGGACAGCTTAAACAGCTTAATCGATGGCTTAAGACGCTCGATCTCCACATTTTTTCTTTGTTTAGCTAAATCCGTGAAACCGGAGGTCAGCATTCCGTTAACTGAAAAATATGTTGTTTTTGCATTCTTCAGAATATCAAGCTTTCTGCGAAATTCACTTTTTTCTAGCTCCTGTGTCGCGCTATTCAACAAGCCGTTCAGCTCGGTAGAGCTTTTATCAATGGCGTTTTTGACTTTGTTTCCTGAAATTTCTGGTGGATCGAACGCCAAGCCTGTTATATCAAACAATTCATAGTTAGCCATCGCTCGACCTCACCTCATTTGTCCCAAGTTTCTGTAATGCCATCATAATCCATTCCTATTGATACAGCCAACGTTTGCACTTCCCTTTATGTAATTTTTCTCTATACATCCCACTTCTTCTAGATCCGCTGTTGCACAAGGCCAATAATTGCATATCCCAAAATTCAAAAAAGGCGCGATGCTTTAACACGTGACTTTCACAAGCTATAAATTTAATTTTGGGATATGCTCTTGGCCAAGGATGTTGATTTTGCAGGAATATAGGGATCCGCGCCTAATCCAGACTCCTTGTTGTAGATAGCCAAAGCTTCTTTATAGCTGAATCCGCCATCCATAATCTTCTTGACGCACATTTCCGAGAATCGCTGATCCAGCAAAATGACCTTCGGCACAATCTTAATCGTCGCATACAATTCAGACATTTTCTTGTACTTCAAAAAGGTGTCATAATCATGCCGGGAGTCCTCTGACAGAAAAACATAAATCCTTGCATGAGCGCATAAGGATTGTAGCAACTTTCCGAAATCGTCATTTCTTGCCGCAATTTCAATTGCTGTTTCGTTAAATATCTCTTTAAGGTCCGATGTGGATTTGGCGCGGTAAGCTTGTTCTTGATCAGGATTCCCTTGCAGATACGCAGCAAGGGCATACAGGTTAAAGCACAGTGTGGCGGGATTTGGACCTTTAGCTTGCCTAAGCGCTAAAAGCTCTTTATCGGTCATCTCTGAATTGGTCGGAAATTTGGGCATGCCTGACGCATCTATGATTGCGATTTTTAGCCCTTCGCTTGCAAAGGCAGCTCTTATGGTCTTGTCCGCCAGCCTTGTCGCTTGTCTTAGCGCTATAATAGTGCCTGTTGTCACTTCTGTAATTCCGGACAGCTTTAACAGCTCAATCGATGCCTTAAGACGGTCAATCTCCACCTTTTTTCTTTCTTCAGCTAAAGCCGCGTAATCGGAGGTCAACTTTCCGTCAACTAAATACGTTGTTTTTGCTTTCTTCAGAATTTCAAGCTTTCTGCGAATCTCATTTTTTTCTAGACTCTGTGTCGTGCTAACCAATAAGCCTGAAAGATCGGCAAAGCTTTTATCAATGGCGTTTTTTACTCGGATTTCTGAATAATCTTGCGGATCGAACGCCAAGCCTGTTATATCAAATAATTCATAGTCAGCCATCGCTCAAACTCACCTCATTTGTCCCAAGTTTCTGTAATGCAAACCGCCGTGTGCCATAATCTATTCCTTATGATTCATCCAATGTTTGCGATTCCCTTTATGTAATTTTTTTCTAAAATACATATGGTTTGGAATCGATCCATCGCGATAGATGAATCGATTCCCCATTTTCTATATCTGTTGTTGTTCCCGAAGGCCAATAATTGCATATCCAAAAATCAATTTCATAGCATGGAAAAATCCATACTGGGGGATGCCCTAAATGTCGCTTTTGGTTGTCAATTTAGCGACTTCCTCTTTCGCCTTCTCCAATTCCTCAGCAGTCATCGTATTTTCCGACTCGATGACGGTTGATGCTTTTTCAAGCGTCGTGACGTTGATCGCTGTCACTACGAGCCCGCTGGTAGTAGACTTGAAGGTTACTTGTATCGGCGCGTGCAAGGGAGTTTTGGGAGGCAGCTTCAACGTAACATCGCCTATTTTTTTGACTTTCAACAGGGGGTCAGTGGCTTGCTCCTTCCCGTATTCGTCTATTGATGGCAGCACGTAGCTGTTTGCCTTGTCTACCGAAGCGTTTTCAAAGACGCTAATATTAACAGCCTTCATGTGGGCTTCCCTGGTGCCATAAACTGACGTTGCCTCTGATGCTATGGGGTCTCCCATAAATAGCAAGTTGTCGATCATGTAGGATTTCTCATCCACGAAAACAGCTGGCCCCAATGACCTTTGAAGCTTGTCGTTTACAGCCACAACCTGCTCCGGAACATCAATGAGGTTTTTGAAAAGCCTTTGGATTTCTTTCTCATTATCCTTGTCTTTGCTGGTGTCAGGTTTGGGTTTCTCTATTTCTTCTTCTATTTTTTTGATCTCTTCACGTATGCTCTCGTTCCACTCAATTGCCGCCGCCAGCGCCGCGCCTTTCGCCACAGCCAAATCAGGCTGTTCAACTCGTGTTCTTCCTGGGAAGATTGCCTCAACAGCAGCCTTAATCATCGGCATCATTGTCGAGCCTCCAACAAGAAGAGCCACATCTACTTCTTCCGCCTTGACTTTGGCATTATCCAAAACCATATGCACAAACGTGATTGTTTTTTCAACCACAGCCCTGGTGCGATTCTCGAACTCGTCTCTCGTCAAAGTTATGCGAGCAGATTCCCCAGCGGCCGCGATGGATACGGGTTTAACCAGCAAAAATGAAAGACCTTTTTTGACTTCTTCAACCTCAGCCCGGATCTTTTGCTTAATCTCGCGAGCTATGTCTTCGACTTGAACTGCGCTTTCGGCAGCGTACACTTCAAGCATATATTCATTCAAAACAGCGTCCCAATCGATTCCGCCCAAGCGGTCGTCTCCATTAGACGCTATGACTTCGATCGTGGATTTGCGGTTTTCATCAACGCTGAAGTCGATCAGGGTTACGTCAAACGTTCCTCCGCCAAGGTCGAAAACCAGAATCTTGCGGCTTTCGTTGAACTCATGGCTGCAATAGTTGAGCGCAGCCGCAGTAGGCTCATTTACAATGTTAAGAACGTTAAACCCGGCGATTATGCCCGCCTGTTTTGTAGCCGCTCTCTCTTCGTTGCCGAAATAGGCTGGGCAAGTGATAACAACATCCTTGACATCATGCCCCTGCTCCCCGGCGTATTCCTTTATGCGCTTGAGTATAAGGCTTGAGGTCTTTATTGGATCGTAGTCAATGCCGTTGAAAGTGTAGATGTGCGGATCTTTTTTTCCGATCTCCCGCTTGACGTACTGAATCACGCGCTCTGGTTCAAGCTCTGCCTGGTTCTTGGCAACCTTGCCGACTACCGGATCGCCATCATATGGGAAATACACAGCCGAGGCCAATGTGCCGCTGCCATCCGCATAGTTTTCTATGACCTCTGGCAAGTTGTTTGCGCCTAGCGTTGCGATGACCGAGTAGGTAGTTCCTAGGTCAATGCCGTAAACCGCCATATCAATACCCCCTTCTTTTTAAAGCATATCCCAAAATCAATGTTAGGGCTCGAAAAAGTCGTTCGAGGAACTTTGGGCTATGAACTCATTCTTGGCTCAATTTGCTGTCGTAGCAATAAATATCTACCAGTTCTTCCAGCAACGTGCGTTTATCGATATAAAATCCTGTTCCGTGGCTTTTCAGTACTGTATCATGCAGGTCGCGCTCAGCCGTGGGAACCCTGCTTGAAATCTTGCAGTGGCGAGTATTGCGCCTGTCTCCAGGTTGACTCTTGAAAGGCGTCACGCCATTTGCCTCAAGAAGATCCAGCATGTCAAGAAACATGTTTCGAAACCGCTTTCGAACTTTTTCATCTGCTATGTCATCAACAACAGACTCGTTGTCGCTGTAGAACTTTGCAACGCTTTTCAAAATGCCGTCAAACGCCCTGCCTCTGTCGATTTCCCTGTAGCGCTCAAGCTCCGCTTGCATTTTCGCCAGCCTACCGGCGTATTCATTGTAATACAGCTTGTGAACATCCTTAATTTCCACAAACGCTCTCTCGGTGTTTTTTGTTATGGCAACAATTTCTGCCTTTATCTCATCCACGCTCTTCTGTATAGTTGCCACGCCTTCAGCCGACTGAGATGGCGCTTCATTCGGTTTTGGGGCTTTCGCGTTATACAGCTCAAACTGCCTTGCTTGCTCTGATTGTCTTGCTTCTTCCGCTTGTCTGGCTTCTTCCTCTTGTCTTGCTTGCTCTGCCTGTCTTGCTTGCTCTACCTGTCTGGCTTGCTCTACCTGTCTGGCCTGCTCAGCCTTTTGGGCTTGCTCCGCCTGTTCTGCCTGTCTGGCTTGTTCCGCTTGCCTATCCTGTTCCGCTTGCCTTGCCTGCTCTATTTGCCGATTAGGAGGATTTGATGCGAATGGGTCTTGCATTGGCTGCGGCGCTTGCTCGGCATCAGTTTCTTTTGGTCTGAAGCCATTGCTAATAATCTCTTTCAGCTCTGACATTAATCCACCTCCTTTTTTGATTGCAAGAGAAACAGTCTGTTCAAGCGTTTCCCATAAGCCTTTGAATCCAGTTGAGCCACCTTTGAGCATAAATCCACCTCTGCTTGACGCATATCCAAAACTAATTTTATGGCTTGAAAATGCCGGGCAAGTTTGCTTGCGCTTGCTCGTTAAATCTCGAGCAAAAATCTTTATATCATCGCATTCTTTTGGCGATTTGACCTAAAACATTGGGCAAACGCTATCCTAAGAGCATATCCCAAAATAGGCGCCGGAAAAATCCGGGTGTTTGCTCGCAGAAGCCCGAGCAAACTAGTTGAAGCATTCGCCGGGATTTTGGCGATTTGCCCTTGAACATTGGGCAAACGCTATCCGGCGCCATTACGGAATTTTGGGATATGCACTAAGCCTCTTCAGGAATTTTGGGATATGCACTCAGCAATTCTATAAATCCAGGTAATCGTGATGAATCTATTATAGTGGCGCTATTGCGAATTGTCAAGTGAGAATTGTTTTTAAATCGCCAGTTTCAATGTATCATTTGATAAATCATTTTATCTTTTTGTCTGAAACTATATTTAATTTCGACATTTTTCAGTTTAATTCTCGACTTTGACGTTTGCGATTTTTCAAGTTTAGAAATATCTCGCAGCGTTATTTTGCGAAACACAGAAAATCATGAAAGTTGCCAAGATTTCCGAAAACACCTGAAGCTTATGCCTGAATTAAGATTGATTGCGCTTCCTCTCAAGGCGCTGGCGATCACCTGTTGGAATGCGCTTAGGCAGGGTGCAGAGCAACTCTCGGCTTAGAGGCAATAATCACAATGGCTTTGGGCAAACGCTATCCGGCGTCTTTTTTGGAATTTTAAAATCAGCCCTAAATTTCGCTTCTGGTTGTCATTTTAGCGACTCCCGCTTTCGGCTTCACCAATTCTGCAACAATCGTATTTTCCGACTCGATGACGGTTGATATTTTTTCAAGCGTCGTGGGGTTGATCGCTGTCACAACGAGGCCGCTGGTGGTAGACTTGAAGGTTACTTGTATCGGCGCATGCAAGGGAGTTTCGGGAGGCAGCTGCAGCGTGACATCGCATATTTTTTTGACTTTCAGCAAGGGGTCGGTGGCTTGAGGCCTCATGTGCTCGTCTATTGATGGCAGCACATAATTGTTTAC
>JAISWZ010000022.1 GCA_031270945.1 Clostridiales bacterium
TTGCTCGCAGAAGCCCGAGCAAACTAGTTGAAGCATTCGCCAGGATTTTGGCGATTTGCCCATGAACATTGGGCAAACGCTATCCGGTGCCATTTCGGAATTTTGGGATATGCACTAAGGCGCGTCTGGCAATCCCCAGGCACGCTGTGCTCACGAGCGGGAAGCCCGTGGAGGCAACCGTCGACTTGAGCGAAAAGCATGGCTATTCGCTATATGAAAGACAGCGCCGCTTTTTTTCGCGCTTACTGCCCGGTCTTCTTTAGCACAACAATAATGGTCTTTATGATTATCTTCAGATCAAGAAGCAATGACCACTTGTTTATATACTCAAGATCAAACTCCATGATTTGATCAAAGCTCTTTATCTCGTTGCGGCCATTGATCTGCCATATCCCAGTCAAGCCGGGCTTTATGCTTATGCGCCTTAGCTGCTCCAGATTGTACCCGTCCACTTCCTCGACCGTTGGGGGGCGAGTGCCTACAAGGCTCATCTCTCCTCGAAGGACGTTCAAGAACTGAGGGAACTCGTCCAAGCTGTACTCTCTCAAGCGTTTGCCTACATCGGTCACGCGAGGATCGTCTTTTATCTTGAAAATGCTGCCGTCCATTTCGTTTCTCTCAAGCAGCTCCTTCTTTTGCTCCTCGGCGCCTACAATCATGGTTCTGAATTTGTATATCTTGAAAGGCCGGCCATTTTCGCCGACTCTAATCTGCGAGAAAAACACTGGGCCTTTGTCTTTTTTGATCTTGGGCCCGATTACTATCGCCACAAACCCTGTGATGATTAGGCCAACGATGCTGCCAACTATGTCCAAGGCCCTTTTGGCGAACAGCTGAAGCGGGGTTAGCCTGTTGTTGCAAAAAGACAGCGAAACATATTCGCCAGCCACAGAGAACCTTTTTTGAAGAGCCCTGGTGGCAAAGTCGAAAAGGACGTGAACGCCAAGCCCCGCTTTCTCGCAGACTTCTATGTATGGCTGTATATCCAGGCTCTGGAAATTTCTGATGACTATTATGACGTCATCTATCACTTCTGTCCGTATCACTTGCTCCAAGTCTTCAAGGGCACCCAAAATCTTGATTCCGGTAGTCCAGTCCTGGCTGCCGTCGATTGTCAGCGCTCCAGCGTACTCATAGTTCTTGCCTTTGCTTCGCTCCAGCTTTTCGTATATGGAGTGCAGGTCTGAGCTTTGGCACAGGATAAGCGCCCGGGAGGAATACGGATCCGCGCCGGACACCTTGGTTGCGGAAAAAAGTATCATTCTGAAAAAGCAGCCTAGCATCAAGCTTACAGTAAACAGCAGCATCGACTGCAAAATGAGGATTTCCAAGATGATGGTCGCCAATTCCAGGTTGGTGAGCCAAATGAACAACGCAGCAAAGACGAAGCCCAGCAGGTTCAGCTTAAAAGTCTCTATAAGGATCTCGATGCCTCTTTGGCTGTGCTTGGCGGAAAACAATCCGCAAAAAACATATGACAGGGCGCAGCTGGCAGACCCAATCCCCAGAAGAAAGAATGTGCTTGGCGGATGGCCCCGGAAGAGCAGCTGAGAGACGAAGTAGGATGGGATCATAAGGAAGACATCCCACATGAGCTCGTAAATGCGAAACAGCCGGCTTCGGCTGTTTCCTATGCTGTCGGTTCCGGGGAGCCACTTCTGCGCCGGCTTGATTTCCGTCATCAGCGCGCTCACCTTATTTCAAGTAGGCTTATGGTCTGGATGCACCTATCCATGAGAGTCACAGGCTCTTCAGAGGACCTTGCCACGGCGGCAAGTATGTCATTGGTTTGCTCTTTTGCGGTCATCTTGGAGGCATATATGCCAATAGCCACAAGCAACAAAATGCCAATCAAATAGGAGCGCCTTTTCATTTATTCTCCACCCTCTAAGTGCATATCCCAAAATTCCGCAATGTCACCGGAAAAATCCTGGCGAATGCTTCAACGCCGGATTTTTCCGGTGACTCGGATTTATTTTTGGGATATGCTCTAAGTGCGCAAACAAAATGATTGCGCTTAAATCTAGATTTTTGCTCTAACCGAAGGTTGTCTGCGAGTAGCGCAAAATAGAATCAGCATGGCGCACATTCGAATTATTGGAGCGAGCAAAGCCAACGCAGCGCTTTAGGGCGCAAACCCTAACTAACGGGATGCGCTCAACAGGCATAACCCGCTGGCGCGAGAGCTTTGCATGCTTTTTAATTTTTTTGAATTGCGCTCAGAGTTTCACTCGCAAGCATACAGTCATTGGTTCTTTATCCTGAGCGAATAGCAATTTCGCTCAGGAAAGCCTGATTGGCTGATGATGGTTCTAAGAAAAGGCCCGGGAAGAGGCGTTTTCTTGTTCGAACTTATTCGGCATTTTTCTGCCTGGGAGGGGTCTTGCACCCAGAAATGTTGGTGAATCTTAGCGTTTGTCTAAGCGCTATCCCAATAGGCGCCAGAAAAGCCCTTCGGCGCCTTGAACTTGCGAGCGAAAACATCTGAAACAATAATGCTTGTGCTTTCGCGTTATTAACCGTCGACTTGAGCGAAAAGCGCAGTTCTTTTCGCTCGATGGCATGACATGTTTGCCTCAGGGTTCACTGATCAAACATGCCAGACTTTCCAAGCCATATAAATAATTTTGGGATATGCACGTTAAGTCTTTTAATCGATTTCAAAAAAAACGATTAAGATTCCCTTTGATATCTTAATCTTATTAGCACTGCTTGTAAACAAGGCAATCAAATTCAGCCGCCGAAATGTAAGTTTTGAAAATTCTGCCGACGTGTGCAAAATGGCTTGCATTTCAAGGCAAAAGTTGCTTGGGCTAATGCATTGTTAATTTAAAGATCTTAATTTTGCAGGGTTTTTGGATGCATGCATTTCATTTTTTTAGCCTAATTATCCTCGATAAATTTGCGCATATAAGTGAGTTATTGAAAGAAACATAAGTTTGGTCGCTTTTTGACTATTTTTATCGAATGTCCAAGGGGCATTTGCAGGGAGGACGCGCGTTCGTTAGCGTAATGCAACAAGCCGGATTGATTCTAAAAAAGCTTGAGTTTAAGCCTTCGAATGATTTTTCGTGCGCCTTTCGCTCGAGCCGGTGGGCGCTGGCCGGCGCTAGGGACGCTTTCGCTTGCAAGTGGGAAGGCTAAATTTATTTAGGCGCATATCCCAAAATTGAATTTATGGCTTGCAAAAGTCACGCGTTAAAGCATCGCGATGACTTTTCCGGCGCCACTTGCGGAATTTTGGGATATGCACTAGGGGGCTCGGGTTTTAACAACCGAACGCCCAGCCTATCCCAACCCAATTTTTTCAAGAAACAGCTTGACCCGTGAATTCACATTGATTTATCATATTGACAAACTATAAGTTTTGCTGCATAATTAGCGCGTATCCCAAAATTTTAATTTACGAGCGATTTGCGCCGCACTCATGAGCGGGAGTCTTGCTACAGATCACAAGGCCCGCGCACAGAATTTTTGAAATTTGCCAAGAGCGGAGAGAACAGCGTTTTCAGGGGATATACTCTAAAGAAATATATGCGCTGCGAGCGTGCGACGGAGAGGGGTTAATGTGGCAAAGATAGCGGTTATAGACACGGAAACAACGTGGAATGACAAGGTTATGTCCATAGGCGTTGCGATTGCTGACTCTGACACTTTTGAATTGGTGGACAAGCGCTATTACATACTCATGCCTCACAAGTTTGAGGGGGGCATGTATGAAGACGCACTTTACGTGAACAATACCAAGCCTAACAGAGAGTGCTCACGGGAAACGGCGATGAGCGAACTGAAGGTTTTTCTGGCTGGGCACGGAGTGTCAAAGATGTTCGCTTACAATGCCAAGTTTGACTGGCGGCATTTGCCGGAGCTAGGGCATCTTGTTTGGCATGACATAATGAGGTTGGCCGCCTATCGGCAGCACAACACGAAGATCCCAGCTGAGGCCGATTGCTTCAACACGGGCAGACTCAAGCGCGACTATGGGGTGGAGAGCATATACAGGATGCTTAGCGGCAACTGGCGATACAAAGAATACCACAATGCGATGACAGATGCAATAGACGAGCTGGCTATAATGAAAATGCTCAACCACAGGGTAGAGAACTACGAAAGGATATCATAGGGGGACTTGGACAGGCTTTTCGGGGTTCGGTGAACAGAGCGGGCATAAGGGATATGTATAAATCTACAGCTGAAATGTATAAAAATATTTGCTTTCCCCGACTCAGGCATCCGAATTCTTACATTGGATGCCTGGTTTTTGATTTTGAGGATGCCTGGTTTTTTCGTTTGGATTTGAACGTTCGAAAGATTTGCTATCTATAAATTCCATGGTGGAATCCACCATGGAATTTATAGATAGACATGAAATAGCGCCAAATTTGACTCCTGGTTTCATCGCATGCAAACAGCCCTGCCGTCCGGCAGGGCTGTTTGCATATAATCTTTGGATAACCACAAATTCCGATCAAGCATCCAGCATAAAGCTTCCTCAAGACTCTTGAACGCCTCTTTTTATTCTATCCTCTTTTATTCTAACCTCTTTTCGCCCCATTCCCTTCCTCTCCCTCTCTCTTGCGGTTCGTCAGCATCCCCCAAACCGCAAAAATCAAGAAAGCGAGAAACGCAAAGTTTGACCTGATGTCAAGCGCATTCAGTTCTTCCGATAAGTGCTGGAACGAGGTTTCTGGTATGCTTGAAAGAAAGGCGCCGCTATCGGCAAGCAGGGTGCTAGCCGAATGGGCGAAGAGAACTGCGATAATGCCGCACAGGGCGAGGGATGAGATAATGACAAGCGCTAGAATGATCAAAAGCCCCAGCTGTCTGTACAGGAACTCGGCCATGTAGTATTGCTGGAGTCTGCGCTTGACTTTGCCCGCCATCAGCTTTATCCAGGACAGGAATACCCGGAGGGCTGAGACTGCGGCCAGGGCAAGAAAGATTGATGCGGCTACCTGGGCTTTGTCTTGGATCCAGTCTGCTTTAAGAAAGAGCTTGGATATCGTGAATGAAGAATCAGTGACGCCCAGCTTTTTGAGCTCGTTTTCAGCCTTTTCTGATCCGCCTTGGTCAAGGCGGATCAGAAGCGATGCGGGGAGGGCGGTTTCTGTAGGATAGGGGACATAGACACGAAGCGAGGAGTATCCGTCATTGATAGCGCCTGTGACTATATGCCTGACCCCATTGATCCAAAGCTCCATGTTTGCGCAATCAGAGCTTCCAAAGATCTCAAAGGCGGCCTTGACATTTAAGGTCGCCACTTTGGCTTCCCGCTTTTCATGATCCTTTGTGAAGAATCCGCCAGAGACGGTGGAGCAGGGCATTACGCTGGGAAATGAGCTATTTGTGGATACAAGGGTAACTGCGGTTTGGCGGCTTTCCCGCTTGGCTTGGGCTTGCTCCAGCTTTTCAAAGGTAAAAGCGCATTCATCGTACAAGAGATCTGCAGAGCTGGGGCTGAGGCCTGATTGCGATGAGTGGACAGGGGAAGCCAGAAGCAGGGAACCACATTTGAGCTTGCCCGCCGTAATGCTGAAGTAAGCCAGAAAGCCAAGGGAAATGGCCGCTAAAACTTTAGTCCACAATCAGGTCACCCTCGTTTTTAAGACGAACCCTCTCCCCGTCAGAAAACGGCTTGTCAGAGAGCAGAACCAATGGCTCAAAGAATGTGAGGCCTGAGAGAATGATGGTGTTCTGGCTGTCTGAGTCTCCTGCATAGACCATGTGCTTCTTGGCATATCTCTCTTTGCCAAGCATTCCTTCCCTCTCATCTATCATGTAGACAAAGTAGCCGTCGGAGTCTTCGCCCAGCGCTCCATTTGGAACAAGGGTGTATGACTTGGGGCTTTCCTTTGAAAAGGTCACTTCATAGGTCTCGCCTTCTGAAGCGTCTGTAGGGACGCTTATCACGGCTTTCTTCACTCCGTTTTCAGGAGTGAGAGACAGAACTGTCCCCGCCAGGGCGTTAGATGTGTTTTCCAGCCTGCATTCGTCCCCTTTCGAGACGAAATCGTTGTACAGGCTGATTTCGCACTCTAGAGTGACCTCTCCCTGCACCGCTATAGTTGCTATGGATAGGCTACCAGCCTGCTGGCCTGGCTCTATCGCAATGGATGTCACCACTCCCGAGACAGGGGCGCAGATGTATATGCTATCGCTGTATTCTTGCAGTTTTTTGTCCAGCACTTTTTTCTCAAGCGCTATCCTTTCCAGTTCCAGCTTGCTTGAGGTTAATTCTTCGGATATGGTAACCAGCTGGTACCGATACTCTTTGAGTTTGTCTTCTCTAACCTTTTCCTTTTCGGTCACCGCTTTGGCGTTATTCTCTCTCTGCTTTAAAAGCTGTTCTTCCTGCGCTTCTATCTCAAGCGCCAGAGCGCTTGCTTCATAAGAGGCGGCTAACACCGCCTCTTCAAAGGATTTTAGCTCTGACTTGGAGATGCCGCCGGCTTCTTCCAAGAGTGTTGCGTCAGCTAGCGCCTCTTCCGCCTTTTTTATAGCGTTCTCGCTCTTTTCAAGCTTGGCTTTCGCCTGGGCCAGGCTGTATTCGGAAACGCTGTCAGTTTCATAGATTTCAGCCCCCAAGTCCGTGATCAGGCTTTCGGTTCTAGCTCTTTTCGTAGCCAAAGTGGAAGCTGAAGCTTCGATCCTTCGCTTCTCAAGCGCCAGCTCAGAGAGCCTGTTTGAGACGTCTTCAGTGTCAAAGCGAAGCTTGGCCATGTATTGGCCTTCGTCAACCCAGTCATCGTCTTCAACCAGGACTTCTTCGACCGTCCCGTTTAGTGAGGCGTACACACCGCGCTTTTTGGCCCAGCTTATGACGCCTGTTGACGTTTCGGTTTTGGTGAGCTTTCCGTTTGAGGGCAGGACGGTTGTCACAAGCGGGGTGTTGAAGTCATAGATGGTGCGGGAAAAGAAGACAAGAGCCGCAAAAATCAAAAGCGATATCATGCCAACCCCTCTAGCGGCTTTGGCCATGGCCTACCCTCCCGAATAGTATGATTTTTTTGGTTTTTGGTTTTTTGGGTTTTTTGGTTTTTATATTTTATTTTTTAATATTTTTTTATATTTTTATTTTTGTTTTTTTTTTACTTTATCCCAGAAAGCTCTATCCCCATCTCCAGGCTATCCTGCCCCATTGCCAGAAGCGTCAGAGGGAAGGCCATGTAGACGCAGGAAGCGGCAAAGGCTATGCCAGCGCTTCCGCTTGCGATCCTGGATAGGTAGACTGAAAGCGGCTCTCTGTAGTAATCCTTTATGAAGACAACAGCCTGCTCGACTATGTTCCAGTGCTCTATAAATGAGAGCATTGCGAGGGCGGCCATGGCAGACTTCATTTGAGGGCAGAATATCCGCAAAAACAAGGTGAAGTGCCCTGCGCCGTCAGCAGAGGCCGCCTCGAAGCAGGCGGGATCCAGGGACTTCATGGCTTGCTTTATCAAAAACGCGCCAAAGGGGGAGAAGATGCCAGGCAGAATGATAGCCAGGTAGCTGTCCTTGATCCCAAGGGTGTCAGCAATTATGTAGTTTGGCACGATAACCGCTTGCAGGGGCATGAGCATTACGACAACGTAGACGGCGAAAACGGCGTCAGAGGCTTTTGACTTCCAGGCGTGAAAGCCGTAGGCGGCAAGGGTTGAAACAACAACATTTCCTGCGACAGCAGGAAGCGCTATCTTTGCGGAGTTGCCCAAAAGTATGAGAAATGACGGCTGCAGGAACAAGACTGACAGGTATTGGCTTAGCGTAGCCCGGTTTGGCATCAGGCTCATTTGCGCAAAGCGGGTGGTTCCTGAAGCCAGGTCAAAGACTGTGGTTGCGGCGCTATAGCGAAGCATGATCTCGGTCTCAGTCATGAATGATCCGGCAAAGGTGACCAGGAGAGGAAACAAGGCCAATGCGGAGGCCAACGCCAGCAAAATGGCAGGGATCACCTTTTTCACGGAGACACCCTCCTCTCCAGCCAGAAGAGCCCTTGGGAGACCAAGGAGACAGCCAGAGCCAAAAGCATGGTTGCGGCTGAGAGCTTCTGGTAGTTGAGCGCCGTGAACATGTTGTTAAGGAAGTGCTGGGTCATGTAAATGCTCTCGTTTGGATAGCTGCCGGTCAATACGTAGATCTCCTTGAAAATCTTGAAGGAGTTGATCAGCCCCATGATCGTGGCAAGTATGATGGTAGGCGCCAGGCATGGCAGGGTGATCAGGAAAAGCCTGCTGATTGCGCCAGCGCCGTCAATGGAAGACGCCTCTGAATACTCCTTTGGGATGCTTCTAAGGGCAGAGGAAAAGAGAACTATGCTGTAGCCCAGGCTCTTCCACAGGTATATGGCAATGATTACAACGCGGGATGCGCTCGTGTCCAGCCAGTCAACAGGCGCTTGCCCAAAGTGGACAAGCATTGCGTTTAGCGCTCCTTTGGCTGAGAAGACGGACTTCCAGAAGAATACTGTTGACCCTGAAGGCAAGGCCAAGGGGATCAGCAAAAGAAGCATGGCAAGCTTTCCAGCCTTTTTGAAGGAGTTTACGCAAAGGGAAAGAATGAGAGACAGCGCAAGCCCTCCTGGGAGCGAGAGGCCTATGAAGATGAGGGTGTTTATGACCCCGATCTGGTACGACTTTCCTGAAACCAAAGATATAAAGTTTGAAAGCCCTGAAAACTCGCCGTTTATTGTCTTGTCGGTGAATGCGTACCCCACGGATCTAAGAAAAGGCCAAAGATAAAAAACAATCATGCCAGCAAGGCTTGGAAAAAGAAACACCAAGCCCGCATGGCGCTTTATGGCTTTCATTCGTTCAGGTAGAGGCTGACTTTCCCGTTGATGGCGTTGGCCGCGCTTTCAGCTGTCTTTTGGCCTTTGAAGAAGCTAGCCGCCTCCACTCGGATGGCGGAGGTTATGGTTTCGTCTGTGATCGGCATGAAGTCAAGCATAGCCGTGTACTTTTCAATCGCCGCTTTGTAGGCGTCCAAAGCTTTAAGCGCTGATTCCGAGAGATTTATTTCTCCGATATCAGCTTTTTCCGAGTTTTGCCTTGCTGTGGTTGAAGCGGCAAACCCGATCTCGCCAGTAGAGGCGGAAAGCAGGGCCTTGTCTTCAAAGGCCTTCTTGTTGACAGGAAGCCCGCTCATGGTTAGTGTTGAGGACATCTGAACCTCGTAGCTCAGCAGGAACTTCAAGAAATCCCAGGCCAGCTCCTTGTTTTTGGAGTTTGCGTTCATCGCGTACGCCTGTGATGTCGTGAATGGGATCTGGCCTTTGCTGTTTTTCACAAGCCCCATCAGCTCGTCAGTGTCGTTCATGGAAATGCCGTTTGTTACTATCCTGTTTTTCAAACCCCCCTCTTTGCCCTTGTTGTAGTAGTTTGAAAAGTAGTTCATCAAGGCCACCCCAGGGGAGTTCTTGAAGTAGCAGGGCTGCTGCGGATCGTCAATGGATCTCATGACAGGCCCTCCGTCGCCTTCTTTCAGGCTTGCAGGGATGTAGCCCTTTTCTTCATAGCTCAAAGCGGTCTCTAGCATCTCTGCGAAGGATCCGTCTCCAATGTAAGACGTTTTCCCAGGAATGTCCGCATAGTCCATGTAGTCTCCAGAAAGCAGGGCGTCAAAAAGGCTTGTTGTCATTGCGCCCGCAGAGTAGCTGAACATCCTGGCCTCTCCGCCTGGATCAAAGCTGGTTGCAGCCAGATCCGCCATCTCCTCGATGGTCATGGAATCAGAGCTCTCCAAAACCCGCAGCTGCTCCTCTGTAAACAGCGAAGGCTCGTAGGCTATCAGGCTGAATCCGTAGTCTAGCGGCAGAAAGTATTGCTTGCCGCCAATCTTGGCGGCGTCAATGATGTTGCCTCTTAGATCTGACATGTCAAGGCTGGCCATAAGCGGGCCCAGATCTTCGAAGAGCCCTTTCTCGATGTAGCTGTAGTACGGGATTACGTCAACAGCTATCAGGTCAGCCCCCTGCCCGCTCATGAGCTCTGTGTTGATTTTGTTGATATAGTCAGGCTTGGACTCGTCAAGGCTTCCCACTTTGCTGATCATGGCCACGGTCTTGCCATCTCCGTTGTCAGCTGTCTTGATTTCCGGCATGTCAGCGAACGCTTGGATGTTTACTGTCACGTCAGGGTGAAGCTCTTGGTACTTTTGCGCCGCTTCCTCAAGGAACGCCTTCTTTGGCATGGGGTCAAAGACAGAGACTGTTATGCTTTCCCCGGTCACTTCATTGCTTGACGCTTGGCTGCGGCATCCAGCCAGCAGCAGACAGATGAGCAGAGCCCACAAAACTTTCTTCATGAAAATCCTCCTCCGGTGTTTGTTGATAATTTCATGATATTTCACTGGGATGAATCTCACGTGAAGAAAGGGTAAACATTTAAAGCATAATCCTATTAAAAAAGCACCGAAAGTTCTGCCGACGCTTTAACGCCGTGATTTTTGGATAAGCTCAAGGATTTGACAAACTTCCAAGATCAGCTATAATATTCTTATACAGAGTCGCAATCGATGCTGGCGAGCGCTATGATTTGGAATTTGGAATTCAAGACGTTAAGTGCATATCCCAAAATTCCGAAATGGCGTCGGAAAAATCCTGGCGAATGCTTCAACGACGGATTTTTCCGGCGCCTCGGATAAAATTTTGGGATATGCACTAATTCTGCAGCATAGGGCGAGAGCTTTTACATAAACACAAAAGCGGGAGGATGGCTTGATGGGCAGAAAGCCGGTCATATTAACTCTGGCTTTCATGACGCTGAAGAAGGATAAGGGAAGAAGCCTGGTGGCGGCATTCGCCATAGTTTTGACATCCGCAATGATAACAACCCTTTTCACGCTAGGTGGAAGCTTGGTCGCGTCCGCGCGGGAGCAGACGCTGCGGATGGTGGGAACGAGATCGCATGGAGGCTTGCAAGCCATTTCAATGGAACAGTACAAGGCGTTCGCCGAGTCTCCGGTGCTGGCTGACATATCTTACAGCGTCTTGCTGGCTGAGGCGGAAAACGAAAATCTTAGCAAACTCAGGTGCGAAATCCGATATGCTGAAGACAAAATGGCGTCATGGAACTTCTCAATGCCAACTACAGGGAAGATGCCAAGGGAGAAGAGAGAGATAGCCTGCGGCACGGCTGTGCTTGACATACTGGGTGCTGCCCATGAGCTGGGAACGGAGATATTGCTTGAGTATTCCGTAAATGGCGTGGCCCGCGCGGAGCGGTTTGCCTTGTCTGGCTTTTGGGAGAGCAAAAAGGCGGATCTGAGCCATATGATATGGCTTTCCCGGGAGCGGGTAGACGAAGTTCTTTTGGAATCGCTGGGAAACCTGGACTATGACAGGATCGTGTTTGCGGAAGTGTGGTTTCGCAATCCGCGCAACATAGCAAAAGACATGAACAAGGTGATAGCGGGCAAAGTGTCAAGCAACGAACGCATTTATATCGGAGTGAATTGGGCCTACGCGACAGCGGAGGTTGAGCCCGCCATGATATTTGCAGGGATTCTGGCGCTTGGCTTGGCAATGCTCTCTGGATATTTGATCATATATTCAATACTTGCGATCTCGGTAAGCTCCGACACCAGGAACTATGGGCTCATGAAGATGTCCGGGGCCACAAGCAAGCAAATATTCCTGGTTGTGCTCTTCCAAGCGGGATTGCTTTCATCGGCTGGGATCCCAATTGGCTTGGCTTTTGGGTTTTTGATCGGCAACTCGCTTGCGCCCGCGTTTGTGGGTTTGGCAACATCCGGAGGGGACGCGTCCTTAGCCGATCCCAGGATCTTTGCTTTTGCGGCGTTATTTAGCCTGGCTGCAGTGATTGCCAGCTGCTTTAAGCCAAGTATAACAGCGTCGCAAATTGCTCCAATAGAATCCCTTAGCTTCCAAGGCGGAGAAGATGAGCCTCATCAAAGGAAGACAGGAAGCCTGTCTTTGCTGGAGATGGCCTTTGCAAACGCGATGCGGGACAAGAAAAAGCTATGCGCCATCGTCCTGTCCCTCTCAGTGGCATTCATATTGCTCAACAGCGTTTACAGCGCCATAAAGAGCTTTGACATGGATCAGTACGTAAAGGGATCTATCATCACTGATTTCGCGGTCTACAGCTCTAGCTTGACAGACCCTCTAGACGAGTCTGCCGCTATGACCGCTGCAGTGTCGCCAGAACTCTTGGATGGAATCAGCCAGCTTCCAGGGATCGAAGAAGTCGGATCCATTTACTTTCTGGAAGAAGAGATCAGGCAGACGCAAGCGGAGCGCTTTGAGCCCTACATGCAAGCCCTTCTTGATGACGGCAGAATCGAGAGAACATTTTACAACAGAATGATGTGGAACTCTTCAAGCCAGGCGATTGCCCATATATATGGAATAGGCGGACTTGTTGCGGATAGCGTGGGACTTGATCGATCCAAGCTTGAAAATGGCGCGTACGTTTCCAGAGAGACAATTAACGGAGAAAAGCACTCTCTGGCAATAGTCGGGGACGTGCTTTTGATGGCTGACGGATCAACAATGGAGGTCGTAGGGCTGTTTGACTATGAAAGCTACCCCTTTAGCGCGACTGCAAGGCATAGCCATGCCCCTGCCTTTGACATAATCATGTCTGACAAGAAGTTTCTTGAAATATTCGGAACTCAGCAGCCGATGCAAACCAACTTCAACATCTCGGATGACGGGATTGCTGGCGCTGAAGAATGGCTCACCCAGTACACAACGCATGTCGAGCCAAATATGACGCATGTCTCAAGGGAACACTACAAAAAGGAGCTGGAAGGATTCACGAAATCCTTCGCAGCCATAGGCACAACGCTGTCTTTCATGCTTGCCTTGGTCGGGATCTTGAATTTCGCCAACATTTTCGCGGCATCCATTGCGTCCCGCAAGCGCGAGTTCGCGATGCTTCAGGCTATAGGAATGACTGGAGCGCAGCTCAGAACAACGCTTGCTCTTGAAGGCTTGATAATCGCCGCGCTATCGACAGCGTTCACGGCAACAGCCGGATTGGCCTTGGAATGGCTGATAATCAAGCTAATAGCCGGACAAGTGTGGTTCTTCAAGCAGAGCGTCTCAATCCTGCCCTCTTTGGCATGCCTGCCGATCCTTATTGCAATATGCGCTGCCGCGCCCGTATATTGGCACTGGAGAATAAAAAGAGACAGCGTTGCAGACAGGATCAGGACTGAGTAGTTGTCTACATGAGCTTTAGGAGCTGAAATACATATTTGAAAAACAGAAACGCAAAGAGCCGGGCGAAAAGCCCGGCTCTTTGCGTTTGGGATAATAGCGAGCAATTGCTTCTCTGTCTCTCATCTAAAATATCAACCCCGGAACCGCCCCGGCAAAGGCGTATCCGGCCCTGATTTCTTATTTTATTGCTTTATTACTTTCTTACTTTCCTATTTTCTTAGTTATCGCGATGCAATACTCGTCAGAGTCGCGATCCATGAACATGTCCCTGAAATCCGAGGGACCCAAGTCGTCTGTGTTTATGTGGCGCGTTCTGCGAACGCGCTGGTCTCTCTTGGTGCTAAGCCAAATATTCCAGATCTCAACGCTGCTTGCCTTATCCATGTGAGCTCTGATATACTCTATGAGCTTCTCGGCCCGATTCTCCGTGAAGCTCCATTCCATGGTTGAGCAGTAGGCGAGAGCGGTATGAAAATCAAGCTCGCTAAGATCCTTGTCAATTTTGCGAATGGATAGATCTCCTAGGCACTTCTGGTCATTAATGAAAAGGATTGCGTCTGGGCTATCCCTATCTTCTGGATCCAAGAATAGATCAGGAATGACAATCCCCTTTTTCTCTGCCTCATTGGCGGACATGCGCTTCAGGTGCGGATTGTCGACATCCTCAAGCGGAAAGTTGCTGGCTATATACGAATGGTAGCTCATGGCAAGCCTCTTTTCCAGGCCCATGCCAGGCATGGGAACATGGGTTTTTTTGCGCAGTGGCGAAGCTTTTTCTAACGAAGAGCATAGCGCCATAAATTTGATTTTGGGATATGCTCCAAAACAAAGGCCCCGTCGAAATGATATATCGGCAAGTTTACTGGATAACCATAAACTTGGTTGACGCTTGAAAAGCCATGATTTTGGCATGGAAATTTTAATAGGCCCCGCCATTGGCTCGCGCTGGGCGATTTTGGGGATTTGGGGAATGAGCCGGGGAGTTGTCCGCAGACAGTAAAGCACCCCTAAATTCCATGGTGGAATGTGGATGGATAAATCAGCGCAAAACAAGGCATTCGATAATCAAACTAATGATTACATAGATTGTTAATCGTACTGTAATAGCGCACAGGGATTCTTATGACGAGCGCTCAAGTATGTAACCTGCCATTCGTTTTCCGCCTTTGAAGCCAGTCGGCCCGCCTCCGCTAATGACAAGAAAATTCATGCCCTAGCTGGAGGCTGCATTGCGGCCGATATTAAAATATAGAGCTTTTATACTTGCAAGCCTTAAAAAAGGTCCGGCGAATCTGCTCAGAAAAGCCCAAGAAAGGCAACGATTAAAGCAAATGCCGGATTTGACCGCTTGTCTGCGCAATAATAGCTTGGTTTACATAACCAATAAATGCATCCTAATAAAATAGATATAATGTCTATAGATATAAACAAAAATCCTAATCCGCAAAATAAAAGCCCTTCACTTCGAAAGGCAATTCTGCTATAATAAACTTCGAAAGCAACTAACGCATATCCCGAAAATTAGCATATGGCGCGAAACTTGCTTTTTGAAGGTCACCTTTGGTTGAGCGGAAGAGCAGCTCTTCTCGCTCTATGGCTAAGTAAAATGGCGGTGGAAAAATGGAGTTTGACAGGTTTAGAAAAGAGTTTGAAATGAACACCAAGCTGTTGGAGAAGATGCTTTTGCTTGATGGAATGCTGTATGAATGCATCTTAGACTCTCTTCACGAAAGAGAAACGAGCCAAGAACTATTGGACAAAGTGAAAGAGCTGACCAAGAGCATTGAAGAGGCTGAGTTTGATTGCGACTTGTATAGGCTCGAATCGCTTAAGGAACCTGAAACTGAGGCTGATTTCAATGCAAAGGAAAGCATTGTGGCCAGGTTGCACAAGCATGCCCAGAAAGCCTATTTAGGCAGCGAAGAAGAGCCTGGATACCATGCAAGCCAGGATAGCCGGGACAATCTTGGAAGCCTTAGCTATGTTGCCTTTAAAGCTTTTGTGGAGACAAGCCGCGTGTCGGATTCCTCTGGGCAAGCTTTGCAAAAGCAAGACAATGGCTGCATTTCATTTACCCAGCGCTGGGAACCAAAACAAGGATGTTAGAGCGCGCGCTCTTTGATAGCAAATCTATGGTGATCCAGAATTTTTAAAGCAGCCAAACGAAAGCCCGCCAGGCAAGCAAAGAAGCCCGGAGGGCTTCTTTGCTTGCGTTTTTGATCTTTTTTTCGGCCAAACCTGCTAACCGCCACCCCCGCCTGTGAAGCCATTTAGCCCCCATTAAACCTCATTCTTGCCGCTCATTAGTATAACAAACTCCACCCCAGTCTCGGTCTGCTCAAACGAATAAGAAAACCCCAGCCGATCCAGGCTTCTCTTGACGATGTACAACCCCAGGCCTGAACCGCTTGAGGTGCGGCTTCCGCTAAGCGTGTAGAAGGGCTCAAAGAGCCTTTTAAACTTTTCCTCAGGTATAGAAGCGCATTCGTTTTTGATGGAAAAGCGAAGATCTCCAGTGCTTACGCTTATCGCTCCGCCTTTAGGCGAATGCTTGACAGCGTTTGAGACCAGGTTGAGTATGGCTTGGGTGATCAAAGCTTCGTTTGAGCAGACAGAGCAAGAAGAGAGCGAGGTTGTGATCTTCAGGTTTTTGCTTTCGATCAATACCTTGTGCTCTTCCAAGGCTTCTGATGCCACGTCTGATATGTCCAGCTGATCTGACTCCATTTCCTGATCCATGGCGGATGCCTTCAAGATTTCTTGCACTAGCCGGGAAAGCCGGTCTATCTGGCGCTTGCACTCAGGCAGGTACTTTTCCTTGTCTTTGTAAGAGCCTATCTGGTCTATCATCCCTTCAACTATCCCGTTAAGCGCCGCCAAGGGAGTTTTAAGCTCATGGCTTGCGGCTCTCATGAAGTCTGTCTTGGATCGCTCCAAGCGGTTTATTGTTTCTTTCTCCACTTCAAGAGTTGAGATGTTGGCGCACAGCTTTTGGTAAAGCAGATCCAGGTTGCGGGAAAGCTGGCCTAGCTCGTCTTTTGACTTGACCCCTGAAGAGACATCCTTCTCCAGCTCCATCATTCTTGAAGCCGCTGAAGACAAAGCCAGGATTGGCTTTGTGAAAAGCTTGGAGTAAAAGTATGCGGCCGCCAGGGCAATGAGCAGGTCAAAGGCCAGAAGGCTTGGCATGAGAGAAAGAATTACTACTGTAGCCTCATCTACCGGCTGAAGGGTGCCTGTGATGGATATGCGGCTAACATAGGGGCTATTGACTTTGAAGTTAAGAATTATCGCGTTTGGAGAAGAATACAGGACGTTGCTGGTCCTGGTTCCGCTTGAGACAGTGGCGTCTTGGGCTACAAACGGCTCTGCGTGAACAGAGGTGGTTTTCTGGCTTTCTCTTATAGTAAAAGACTTGAACTGCCCGTTTTCAACAGTCGGGTCTGTTCTTGTGGCTGACAACGTCACGCCCAATGATATGAAAGGCGATGAAAGCTCGGCGTGAAGCGTGTCGTTTTCGTCAAAAGCCAAGACCTGGGCGTTGTTCTGGCTTGCGAAGCCTGAAATGATCGAAGCGCAGTTTTCCAAAGAATCCTCCTGCTCGAGGTTGTAGGCTAGCTGCTCGGCCTGGACTGTGAAGTTGGTGGTCTTCCGCTGCTTGTAGTAGCCAGGAAGAACCAAGCACAAAGCCCCAAGAGTCAGCGCTATGGCCACTGTTGTCAAGAGGGAGGAGAATATGAAGGTCTTTAATGCTATCCCTCTCACTTGCCATCCCTTTCCTTCAAGTAATTCGGATCCAGCTTGTACCCAACCCCTTTGACCGTTGCGATAAAGTTGCCAGTGAGCTTTTTTCGTATGTTTTTGATGTGCACATCAACTATCCGCTCATCTCCATAGTAGTCGCTTCCCCAGACTAGATCAAGAAGCCTTTGCCTTGTGAACACCTTTCTTGGGGTTCCTATAAAAGCCTTCAGAAGCTCCAGCTCCTTTAGCGTAAGATCGATTCTCTCTCCGCCCTCGTAAGCCTCATAATTTCCTGTATGAATAAGCAAAGGCCCTGCCTTCAAGATCTCTCCGTCAGTGTACTCGCCGCTTCTGCGAAGCAAGGCTTCAACTCTTTTGACCAATATCCTTGGAGAGAACGGCTTTGTCACATAGTCATCAGCCAGCCCGTTGAAGCTTGAAAGCTGGGTCAGCTCATCATCCAGCGCCGTCAGCATGATCACTGGAACATGAGAAAATAGGGCGCTTTGCCTTGCCTCTTTCAAAAGCTCAAGCCCAGATGCCCCTGGCAGCATTATGTCAAAAATGCAAATGCTGAGGTTCTTGGCTGAAGCCAAAAACTTCAGCGCGTCATCGCCGTTTGCGAAAGTCGTTACCTCAAGCCCCGCCTCCTTCAAGAACTCGCAGACCACCTCGTTTATGGCGCTGTCGTCTTCAACTACAAGAACTGTTTCCTTCATGCGCAATCCCTCCTTAAATAAAAAGCATAGGTTTTTTTGAGTTTAGCATTGCTGCATGAAGCTGATATGAAGAATTAAAAGAAGATCAAAAAGATAGAAGAGCAAGAAAATAGAAAATAAAAAAGATAGAAGACAAAATGGCTTTTTGTTCCAGGGCTATTCCCTGAGGTCGATCTATTGCCAAGGAACTTTATGGATAGGCAAGCGCGACATGCTTGGATCTCACGCTTAGAGCATATCCCAAAATTGATTTTATGGCTTGTGAAAGTCACGCGTAGAAGCATCGCGCGCCTCTTTTTGAATTTTGGAACTCGCTCTCACAAGCGCTAGCCAGCCTTTCTTTGAGTTGTTTGCCAGATGTCCCTACAGATTGCCTTCGAATCTTTCGAAATGTATAATGAGCTATGCAAGGCTTCTTGAAGGGAATGAGCGGAATGAAAGCGCTTGGCGGATTTATTGTTCGAGTTCTCAAAGGCAATACCGCAAGGGCGCTGCTTTTGTGGGCGGCATACGCTATGCCCAACTGGTTGATCTACGCCTATTCTGACAAGGCGTATTTCTGGCTTCTCCCAAAGCTGGATTCGAATTGGGCATTTTACCGCCAAGCTCTTTGGGTGATTCAAAGCATAGAGACTTGGTCAAAGGTGCTGTGGCAAGGTTACGCCGCCATATTCATATTCCTGGTGATAAAAAGGGGCTGGGATGATTATGCCCCGCATTTCGACAAGCCCGGAGCAAGGATGTGGGTTTTGATTGGAAGCGGAGCGCTGTTGGGGGCTGGATCCGCGCTGGGCTCTTGGAGCTTTGAAGGGCTGTTTATGCTGAGCAATGAGACTCAAGCCTTTGCCGTGACAGGCACAGTGTTCCTGTCCGCGTGCGTTTACGCCCCTATTGCAGAAGAGCTGTTTTTCAGGCTGATCTTGGTAAACACCCTGAAAAAGGGAAAGCGAAGACCCTTATCCCCTCTGGCATGGCAAGCCCTGCTCTTTGGAATCTCCCACTTCTACCTGGACTGGGAGGGGAAGCTTTGGACGCTCATATTCGGAGCGATGGTCGGCCTCGCTTTTGTCGCTTTCAAAAGCGTCTATGTTCCAATAGCGATACATGCCGCCAGCAACATGGCGTCATATGCCATAGAGAAGGCAACTGCCAGTGTAACTGCGGTGCCCCAGAAACTTCTGTACAACTTGCTCGTGCTGGGAACGGCCATGTTCGTCGCGGCGACTGCGGTGTATGTAAGGGATGCGGTTATAAGAATAAAAAGGCGAAAACTGGCAGCCAAAGCCCCGTAGGCCTTGGTTGGGTTTTCATGGCCCCGTTGGGGCCATGAAAACCCCGAAACAAGAGCAAGCCCTGCCTCCCGGCAGGGCTTTTTGTCTTGTCTTTTTAGGTCTTGCTATTTGTCTTGATCTTTTTACATTGTCTTTTTTATCTTGTCTTTTCTATCTTGTCTTTTTTATCTGCTCTTATGTTTTTTATTTTATCATATCATATCTTTATTATCTTGTCTTTATTATCTTATAGGCCTACTTGATTCAAAGATTTGCGAACAACGCATCATTCGGTTATGGCGTAGCGCTGCAGACACAAAATCTAGTCTTGCCTTTTTTCTTCTTCTCTCACTTCACCGGATCATTGGCCGGCTCGATCACAGCCCCATCCACAGCATCTTTCGCAGGCTCAGGCTTTTTCTTGACGTTCCTGAAGATTATGAGCTTGCTGACGATATAGTTTGCGATTACGACAAGCACTGACGTAAATATCTTGCAAAGGGTGTTGTTCAAGCCCATCATTTCGACCAGGAGGATAAGGAGCCCTGTCTCTCCTATGAAAGTGGCAAGGCGCCCCAGGCTGAATGAGCCAAGCTCAATGAGCACGTGGCGGATCGACCAGTCATTTGACAGGAAGACGAACTTCTTGTTGACAAAGAAGGCGAAGATGACGGCCAGGACGGCTGATATGGTGTTGGATGGCCCGACTTCCATATGCAGGCGATCATAGCACAAAATGTAGACGCCTATGCCAATGATGCTGGTGAGAAACCCGCAGATCAGGTACGCGACCATCTCGCGGGTCAAAATTTTGAGTATCATGCGGCCTATCTTGTAGTGAGAGGCGAACTCAATGAGCCGGTCTAGAATGGGTGATATAAAGCGCATGAAGGCGCTTTTACGCTCTGGCATTGGCGGATCCTCCGTCCTTTGTTTCTGAACCGATGAACTCTTGGACAAGGTAGATTGGCCTTCCCTTCACTTCCTCGAAGATGCGGCCGATGTACTCGCCAATAAGGCCAAGGACCATAAGGACTATCCCCTGGGAGAACGTTATGATTGCGACCATGGAGGCCCAGCCGGGAGTGGTGCTTGTGGTGAAGAGCTTTTGCCAAAGGACGTAGATCAGGTAGAAGAAGCTTAAGACTGATATGCCCATGCCAAGCTGGGTTGCGGCTTTGAGGGGCTTGTATGAGAACGCCGTTATGGCATCAATCGCAAACTTTATCATCTTTGAGAGCGGGTACTTTGTAGTGCCCGCGAACCTTTTCTCCCTTATATAATGGACAGCGGTCTGCTTGAAGCCGACCCAGCTGACCAGCCCCCTGATGTACCTGCTCTTTTCCCTTATGCCTTTTATGGCGTCACAAACCTTCCTGTCTATCAAGCGGAACTCGCCTGTGTCTACAGGCATGTCAACCTCTGTCATGGCTCTGATAAAGCGGTAGAAGATGTTGGCCGAGATCTTCTTGAAAATGGTCTCGCCTTTTCTTTCGCTTCTCTGCCCATAGACAACATCAAAGCCTTCCCTCCACTTTGCTATCATCTCCAAGAAGAGCTCTGGGGGATCCTGGAGGTCGGCGTCTATGATCATGACCGCGTCGCCAAGGGCAAAGTCAAGCCCGGCTGTTATGGCGGCCATGTGCCCGAAGTTGCGGGAGAAGCGGATTAACTTCACTGATTCGTCCTTCTGGGAGGCGTCCGCCACGATCTGGGCTGACTTGTCCCTGCTTCCGTCATCGACAAACAAAAGCTCGTAGGGCTGGCCGGCTTGGATCATGACCTTGGTCAGCCGCTTGAGGCTTTCGCCTATCACTTCCTCCTCGTTGTACATCGGAACAACAACAGAGAAGACAGGTTTCATGTTAACCCTTCTTTCAAAAGTCTCTTTTGCAAAGCCTAGCTTAGCACCCAAGTGGGGAACCACTTGAGGGCCGCGTCCACATAGGGCATAGGAATAGGCAGCCCTGACAAGACAGGGTAAAATGCGACAAACAGAACGAGCGAGGCAATCGCCAGAACCAGCGCGGCTTTAGGCCATTTGGGGCAGATCCCCTCTTTGAGGGCGTAGATGATCAGCATTACAACAAACGGAACGGATGGGAAGTAGTGGTAGATATAAGTGGTTCTGCTGATCAAGGCCCAAGGCAGGAACTGGGAGGCGTAGGCGATAAAGAGGAACAGCAGGGTCTTGCTGTAACGCTTTGACTGCAGCCGGACGCAGCAAAGCAAGGCCGCTATGCCAGTCCACCAAACCGCCGGGTTGCCGAAGGAGCTTATCCCGCTTCTCAGCCCGTTTGAAAGAGTGCCTGAGTAATAGTATATCGGCCTGATCATGACAGGCCATTCGAACCAGCGGGAAGAGAATGAATGGGTCGACTCCAGCTTGGAGTGATAGCCAAACATGTCCTTCTGGTTCTTTATGATGGCGCTGATGCCTGTGGCGCCTTGAGCCCTTAGGAACGGAATGTAGGACAGGGCGTAGATCGCCAGGGGAACAAGAATAAAGAAAAAGAGACAAAGGAATAAGGTGATGGCGGCCCTTTGGGGAAAAAGGCGAACGTTGAAGTTGGTGTTGGAAAAGGCGTCCCTGTTTCTGTATTCTTTCCATCGGCCAAGCAAATGATGAAAAAATATGATAGGCAAGCCCGCCATGGCATAAGCGCCTTGCCACTTTGAAGCCACTGCTAGCCCCATTGAGCTTCCGCAAAGGAACAGCCAAAACAGCGACTTCAGGAATGCCGGCCTGGATTCAAGCATGTTTGTTGAGACATGCATGAACATGAAAAAGTACATGAGTATTATAAAGAAAGTCACAAAAACGTCAATCGTGGAAATCCGGGTCTGGACAAAGTGCATGAAGTCAAAGGTGAACAGGAATGCGGCAAGGAGCGCCCAATGGTGCTCGTGAAACATTTTTCTGGCCAGAAGATATATGGCCGGGATCATGAGTATCCCAAAAAACGTTCCAGCAAAGCGCCAGCCGAACGGGGTCATCCCGAAGATCTTGATTGACAGCGCTATAAAGGCCTTGCCTAGCGGGGGATGGGTCCACTCATACACTTTGAGCTTGTGGACAAACTCGTAGGCGGTTCTGGCATGGTAGATCTCGTCAAAGATGGTTGAGTTCATGTAGGTTCTGGACTCTGGAACCAGATCCTGCTCGTCAAACAGGAAGGCTGGATCCGATGAGATGAGAGGATCCATTTCGGAGTAAACGCCGCTCTCCTCGATGATCTCGACAGCTATCGGCGTGTTTCCCGATCCTGAAAACGATAGCTCCTGGACCATCAAGTCATCTGACGTGCTTCTTATCAAAAGCTGGGACTGGTTCCAGTCGACGTCGGAGATAGTCCAGAAAAAGACGTTGTCAGAGGTCATCTCTTTCAGGAGCTCCAAGCTGCCGTCAGCGCCTGCCCCCCAGATCTCAAACGTCTTGTCATGCCTTGCCCCTTGCATGTATGACACTTTCTTTATCGTCGCAGGTTGGCCGCCATTTAAGGATATTGTGAATTCTTGTTTGTTTTCTGGCGCCCAAGCGGTCTGCGGGGCCTTTGTGTCGCCAAGGTTGATGAAGGCTATGAGAGAGTAAGCGGCTATAAGGATCGCCAGATGCAAAAGCTCTTTCTTCCGGAACTCCAGGGTTGGCGCTGACCGCTCAAAAACCGGTTCTGCAGCATTTGGTATTTCTGGCTGATCCGGCAAGTCATCTGACTTGATCCATTTCACTGCGGCGAAAACAGCGAAAGACAGTATGACCACAATGTTTACCAAAGACGCGAAGCGAGACGACTCTTTAATGATCTCCAGCTTGTTCCCTTGTTCTATCAGGTTTATTACGTCAGCGCAGTTGACGTAGAAACTGGCCGAAAGGGCGACGTAGAAAAACCCGGCGCTCCTGCCTGGCTTGTGGGCGCAGAAAAAGCAAGCGAAGATCAAAGCTGGGTACAGGTATCTTTCGTGCATCTTTATTGACAGCAAAAACGCCAGAGAGAAGAGAAGAGCGCCCGCCAGGTACATTGTTGACGTGTGCTTCCTTCCCCTGACGCATATGAAAATGGTGAATGCCGTTACAAGGCCCAAGAAGAAGAAGCCCCATATGTTGTAGGTCAATCCCAGGAAAGGTTCGCCAATGCCTTTCCAGTTTGCTCCCAAGAAGGTGAATAGGTTGTAGGCGTTGACGCTGGCGTACGGGTATGACGAAAGCGTTGATGCGAACTGCTTGAAGATTGGGGTCAGATCCCAGCCCTTGGTGAATGGCAGCGCCAAGGCTATTATGCCCAAGAGCGAAACAAGAGCCAGCGCCGCCAGCTTGAAGAAAGCGTAAAGCCGCAGATCCCGGACTTTCTCGCCAGAAGCTTCCGCCTGCTCTTTAGCCTCAAACCAGATGGCTATTATCAGGTCAGCCAAGTACACCGGACCCAACGTCAGGCTCTGGGGCTTTATCAATATGGCCAAGGCAAAGAGGGGGTAGCTCAAAACGTGCTTCTTTTCAACAAGCAGCATCACTGACAGGGCAAGAGCAAGCGTATGCACCGAATCCACTTGCCCCCATAGCATGGAGTCCATGATAACCGCCGGGTTTAGGGCGTATGCCAACCCCAACGCTAAAGCTGCCCCTGGGGAAAGCTTTTTTGACCCAATTTTCCATGCAAGCACAGACAGCGCCAGATCACAGCAAAGCGCCGGAAGCTTCAATACGAGATCGTATAAGATCCCGTCAATGCCAAGGATGCCCCTGAGCGCGCCGCACACATATAAAGCGTACATGTACCCAGGCGGGTAGTCGGTGAACCTTTCTGATGTGTAAAAGTTGGAGAGGCCGTTCTGATAGAGCATAGTCGCCCATGCCTTGAAAGTGTTGAAGTCCCCTTCATAGGAGAACTGCCCGCTAGCCAGGAAGAGCCTGGCTAATACCCCCAGCGCCAGGATTAGGGCGATTGGGTGATCCAAAAGCTTGCGAGGCTTGAAATCAGTGAGCGCCGCTAAGAGCGCCAGCGTTGCCGCGCCGGCGCTGATTGCGTAAACTGTAGACATATCCCGTATCTCCTTGAGTTTCTTGCCCTGGGTTGCCGGGCTGGACAGCGCCCCGCCTATGGCGAAATTTCGCGGGCAACGCATTCATGAGCATCATTGTATCTTATTTGAGAGTCTAAATCAAGCCGAAGCGGCGATGGACCCGGGCCGATCCAGGTTTCGGAAATCATAATTCTGAGTCTTTATTCGGGCAAGCAAGAACAATTTTCTCCCTGCCAGTATATAATGCATTGGGGCATATCCCATTTAAATATTGGGCTTTTCAAGCAGACTGGGCGGATGGGCGCATTTTGGATTTTTAAGAGCTCTTAGTGCATATCCCAAAATTCCGAAATGGTAGCGGAAAAATCCTGGCGAACGCTTCAACGCCGGATTTTTCCGCTACCTCGGATATAATTTTGGGATATGCTCTTAATTATTTTTGGGTTGCGCTCCAAAGAAAACCGCAGAAAACCACAGAAAACCGCATAGAAAAGCGCATGCGGCGGATTTTACGTGAGTTGCCAGACATAAACGCATAGGATGATTTTAATTTAAATAAACCTATAATTTGCTAGCGGATTCACCAAACCAAAATACAAAAAGAACCAATGGCCGATTTAAATAAACTGACGAGTTCTCCCTAAATTTTGCAACCGATTACAATCGGTAAAATATAAACTTTAGGCTCCATGCTTGCGCAACTGTGTAGAGCGCCAAATTTGTGGATCTATTCGCCAAGCCCGTTAGCCGGGCTTTTTACAAAGGTGGATCGATCTTTTATGCCTTCGAGCGCATGTGGCTCGAAAGCGCATTTTCGGGCATATCCCAAATTTAGCCCAAGGCGGCAAATCGGAAAAACACTACAGGAGCATAGACAAGCAAGCCCTCCCTGTTGCCGCTTTTCCTTCTTTGCTACCCTAAACTTGGGATTCGCTCGAGTCGCCATTACGCGCCAGGGGCCAGCTAGGAGGATAGAATGCTGAGCAAAACCCGCAAGCCCATTTCGCCCTTGACCACCTTCCTGCGCACAAACCTCAAGTTCCTGTTTCTTGTGCCAATAGCGATCATGATAATATTTAGCGTTTTTTTCGTCATGATATTCGAGGATATGGAAAAAGCCATATTCGAAGAAAAGTTCCTGGAGAGAAAAACCGCTGTTGACGCTATGGCAGTTCAGCTGGACTTTTCGATAGGGCCTGGGTCGGAATGGAACGAGTTCAGCTACTTGGGATCGCTGATAGCGCCAATCCACATCATGAATAGCCTGAAGATGTCTTTTTGCGCCATTTACAACCAGGATTTCAAGCTGTTGTCCGAGGTGGGAGCAGGAGATCTGATTAGCCAAAGCGATCCGTTCAACCCGGTCGCAGACAAGACTTTCAGGGAGTACGCGAATTCCTATGAGTCCTATGACAAGCTTGAGATGATCTACGCGCCAGAGGAAAAGCTCCCCGTGAATCTTAGGCTCTACTTCCGCTGGTTTCCGTCAGACGCTAGCATCGGGCACAGGTACCTGGTTGTCATGGCCATGTCTGAGGAATCAATACTCAACAGCGTCAGCACCTGGGTTCCGGTGATGTCCATCACCCTCATAATAATCACCACCATCCTGAACTTTGCCATGGTTGAGATAATATGCACCCGAAAGCAAGAGGAAAGCGACACGCGCGATGACGAAGATGATCCAGAAGAAAAGAAGGAGAATGATGGCGAAACGCCAGAATCCTGAAAGCTGAGCTCGATCAAAAGCATTTTTTGCAGTCCCAATATTTTAGCCATTTCTGGGCATAATCCAAGCGTGTGCGCTTGGGTTATGCCCTTCTTTTATCGCCAAAACTTTTGCGCGGCTTTCGTTGACATGCTGCCTTTGATGTTGTAAAATGAGAATTGAGTTAAATATTGCGCTATTCGCGCACATGACCGGGCCTTGATCAAATTTCGACGAAAGGCGTAGCAAGCTGTCATGTTTAGCCATTGACACGCCCTAATGCCGATCACACAAGGCTTGCCATGAAACTGCAGGGAGGAACCAAAGTGCCAGAAAACGGAGATGCAATTCTTGAAGATGCAATTCCTACAGAAGAAGCAGCGACAGAAGAAGCAGTGACAGAAGAAGCAGTGACAGAAGAAGCAGCGACAGAAGAAGCGGTGACAGAAGAAGCGGTGACAGAAGAAGCAGTGACAGAAGCAACAGCAGAAGCAGCCGTTGAAGAAAGCGCCCCTGCGCCAGCAGCGGTTCCGGCGCCCGCGCCAAAAGCCCAGCCAGTTGTCGAGGAAAAGGACAAGCTGTCAAACGCTTTGACGATGGAGGACATCTTCGAATTCGTGGGAGTTGAAGTGCCAAAAGGCGCTGAGATTTCCAGAGTGCCGTCCAGCCTGAGGCTTGCGCCCCCTAAAGGATGCGTCTCCTTCTTGGCTGTGGCAAAAGGCAAAAACGGCGCCGCCGTCAGCGGATGCCATTTATTGCTGGCAAACCCGGTAACGCTTGAGCACCTGAGGTGGGCGCTTGTAGAAAACACCCATTACAGCTGCGAGTGCGACTGCCTGTTCACAACTGTCATTCTTACAAGCGATGAGCCAGTGGCCAGCCAGATCGATGACGGGCGGATCAAGTACACCCCTCAGATCGTAAAGGTTACAGACGTAGATTCAGGCATCCTTTACAAGATAGTAGGAAAGGCGATATTCGGGCTGATTTGCCAAGATATCGTTGAGCGCCCTGTCGCACCCAAAAAGAGCGAGACGGTAAAGCCGAGGAAACGCGGGCTGAGCTAAGATTGGATTATAAAAAAAGTCCGGCAGATGCGCTGAAAATTTGGAGGCGGATGATATCCGCCTCATTTTGTTTTTGGAGATAGCGTAAAAGAGATAAAAACAACTAAAAAACGTTTATTTATTTACACGCTTGTCAACTAACTTGATTGCGGTCGCTGAAAAACGGCCTTGCTCTTGACTTTCTTGGCTTATCCACCCCCGCAAACCCCAAAAAGCCCTCGCCCGCGTTAGCGGGCAGGGCTTTTGGAATTGGCTTGGGACAGGGTCGGGCGCAGCCCGAGACGGTTTTTTTAGCCTTTGACGGCTCCGCCTGTCACGCCGCTCACGTAATATTTCTGCATATTGATAAAGAGTATGGTGATAGGAATGGCTATGAGAACAGCGCCTGCGCAGAACCTCGTGAAGAACTGGTACAAGTACTCTCTTTCAGTCATCCGGTACAAGCCGACTGCCAGGGTGTAGTTCTGGTAGTTGTCTTTCATTATGACGCTGGCAAATATGAAATCTCCCCAAGGGGCGGTGAAAGCGGTAAGTATAGTGTAGGTGATGATAGGCTTAGACATCGGGAGAATGATTTTGTACATCAGCTGGAACTTTGTGCATCCGTCCAAAAGGGCGGCTTCATCCAAGGCAACCGGGATCGTGTCAAAGAAGCCCTTTTGGATGTAGTAGCCCAAGCCGGCGCCTCCGGAGTAGACAAGCACCAGGGCTATGAGCGTTCCATCAAGGCCTATGGACTTTAGGATGTGGTAGATCGCTATCATAGACATGAATCCAGGGAACATGCCTAAAATCAGGATCAGGTTCATCATCAGCTTCTTGGTCGTGAACTTCAGCCGCGAGAAGGCGAAGGAGACGCCAAGGACGAAGACCGTTGCGATAAGGCAGCTGAAAATCGCCACTATAAAGGAGTTCATGTACCATCTAGGATAGTTGAACTGCGAGGTCTCCGTGAAAAGCCTCTTGTAGTTATCCAAAGTGTAGCCCTTTGGCATGATGTAGCTGGTAAGGGCGCCGCTTTCCAGCCTCAGGGAGCTCAGAATGAGCCAGGCCAGCGGAGACAGCCAGATTAGGCTGATTACCGTCAGGAGAGCGTATATTACAAAGTGGTACGGCTTGTGCTTTATTTTGTCTTCCATTAGGAGAACTCGCCCTCCCTCTGCACTGAAGCTGATCTATTGTAAGCGATAAGGGATATGGTGCCGCAGAGCACGAACACCAGTATGCCGATTGTTGAAGCGAGGCTGTAGTTCTGCTCGTTTACAGTCAGCTTGTAGAGCCAGGTCACCAGCAGGTCAGTCTTTCCGCCCTGGTAGTAGTCCAGCGTAGGTGGGCCGCCTCCCGACAGGAAGTAGATTACATTGAAGTTGTTGATGTTTCCTATGAAAGTTGTAATCAGGTATGGAGTCGTTACAAAGAGCATGTGAGGCAAGGTTATGCTCATGAACATTTGGATTGGGTTCGCGCCGTCTATCCTTGCGCTCTCGTACATGTCCTCGGGTATGTTCAGGAGGATTCCTGTAGTGATCAGCATCGTGAAAGGCACGCCTACCCAGATGTTGACCACGATAACCGTTATCCTTGTGATCCACGCGGTTCCAAGAAACGGGATTGGCGAGGATATCAGCCCAATGTTTTGCAAAAGGATGTTCACAGGCCCGTTGTTGTCAAGCAGAAGCTTCATCAAAAGCAGGGAGACGAACTGAGGCACCGCTATGGTCGTGACAAAGCACGTTCTCCAAAGCTTCTTCAGACGTACGCCCTTTGTGTTGATGAGGATAGCCAAAAGCATTCCCAGGATGTAGTTCGTGAATGTGGCGAAGAACGCCCAGATCACAGTCCATGTCAGAATGCCGAAAAATGAGGTAGCCCATTGCGGATTCTTGTAGAAGACGCTCTTGAAGTTCTCTAAGCCAATCCATGTAAACAGGTTTCCAGGTGGCTGATGGTTCCTGTCGAAGTTCGTGAAGGCCATCAGGATCATGAAGACCAGGGGCAAAATCGTGAAAGCGAAGGCGCCCAATGCAGGAAGGGAAAGGATTGACGAATGCAGCTTGCTGTCAAGCAGCGTATGCAGATCCTCTCCGAACGTGGAGGGCTTTTTTCCTTGGCTTATCGCGCGCTGAGCAAGGTAAGCGCTTTTGACGCTCTTAAGCGCTATCGCGATGTAGAAGACTATGACGAAAAGGCTCATTACTGAGAAAAGCAGGATAAGCATTGAGTTGTCGCCTTGCGTGTATTCAAAGATCTGCAGTTCCTCATTGAATTCCTGCCCTTGGGATACCGTGCCTAGAGTAGGCAGGTTAACCAGGTACTGGGACGCAAACGTGAACAAGAAAACTATGAACAGGCCTTCGATCAGCAAGAACAGCAGCCCTTTGATTATCTGCCCCCTGAGAAGATTGCCTAGGCCCAAAATTATCAGGCTCAGCAATGTCACAGGATCGCCCTTGGTTACGGCTTCGCGAGTGTCAGCGAATATGTCCGATATTGGCTGGAATAGGTTCTTTTTTTTCATATACCCGCCGCCTTTGTCAGTAGCTTGGGCGCAAAGGCCCATTGGCAGTTTCCAGTGTGGGAGCTTTGGGGATCTCTTTAGGATTGAGTGACAAGCATTAGTGCTTGAGTGAAAATCGGGAGGCTGAGCAGTGACCCTCAATTCGGGGGGCGTCGGCAAAGAGATCTGAACCAAAAAGCTGTGGATTAATCGATAAAGTTAGAGTGCCAATAGTGCATATCCCAAAACACGCGGCTTTTCGCCCTATTAATTTTGGGATATGACCTAAACTATGATAAATTTAGATAAATTTATGATATCTTAAGTTAAATTCAGTAAGATTTTGGGATATTAATGGATGTGACCTGAGATTGGGCTGAGTTTGCCCGAATTGCACAGACAGAAGCGCACCCGCCTATGCGGCCCTTGCGGGGCCGCATAGGCGGGCCCCTACAGGGCCCTGTGACGCTGGCTGCGCGATTGCTGCGCTTTATCCAAAAAAGCTGGCGGCTCTTTTTGGGATAAGCGGTTTATGAATGTTACGGCAGAACATTTATAAGCAAGAGCAAGGCGAGACATGCTTTTCTAGAATTCAAGACTTGATTTTATATCTCAAGACTTGCTTTTTATATCTCAAAACTTGCTTTTGCGTGCTTATTCAAGATCTAAGCCTTATTGCGGCTGAGTCACCTGGCGCACCAATTCATCCAGTGAATCTTTCATTCCCCTGGAGTAGTCCTTTGCTTCAAGGGCTGTGCCGAAAGCGTCGGCTGGGCCCCAGTAGCTGCCTAGAACGTCCTTCTGGGAAGAGGCGAAAGCGTATTGCTCGCCAAGAGCCTTCAGAGGAAGGTTGGCTTGAACGTCAGCGCTGGCGGCCGCGTTGATGTTTGCAGGGCCTTGCTGCCTGTCCTGGTACCTCTTGATCTGGGAAGCTTCGCTGGTCAGATATTCGGCAAGACCCATGGCTTCAAGAGGCGCCTTTGTTGAAGAGTTTACGCCTACCAGCTTGAATCCAGCGAATCCGCCCATCTGCTTTTGCTGGCCGTTTACGGTAAAGGTCGGAAGCTTTGCGGCGCCAAAGTTTTCGCCTAAGATTTCCTGTATGTCAGTGGAGTTCCAGATGCCTGAAACGCCAGCGGCGATAGTTGTTCCAATGTTGCCCTTCAAAACGTTGTCATCGCCTGTCAAGAACGACGGGTCGGCTGTGAGGGTTTTGATTGACTCTCCGACTGCAACTCCAGTGTCGTTGTTCCAGTCGCAAACCTGGTTTTCATTTTCGTCAACGGTCAAAGTGAGCCCAGCTCCCAAGAAGAAGGACGCAATGTAGAACCCGTTGGATACATCCATGAAAAACTTTTTGTTTGTTGCGCTGCACTTGGCAAGGATCCCGTCAAGGCTCTGAATGTCCTCGTCTGTCAAGACGCTCTTGTCATAGTACAAGAAGTAGCCGTTGTCGGCTGTCATGGGATACGCGTACAGGTTGCCGTCAAGGGTGGACGCCTCTATTGCGCTAGGCATGTTGGCGGCTATGATGGCATCCTTGTTGCGCGTTACCTGGTAGAGTCCTCCCGCCTTGACCAAGACGCGGATCTGGTCGCTGGCAAAGGAGAAAACGTCTGCGGCGGCGGAGGGGTCTTCCATAAAGCGGGTGGCGGCGTCAGCTTCTGATGTTACGCCAAGCTCCACTTTTACGTTTGGCGCTGTTTCCATATAGCCGTTAGCCATTTCCTGAAGCATTACCTGGTCTTCCTGCGCCCCCCAAAGCTTGATCGTAACTGGCGCGGCTTCTCCGGACGCGTTGCCTCCGGATTGCGAACCGCCGTTGTTGCCGCTGGCGGCGCTTGAGCCTTGGCTCTGGCACGCGGTAAGCGCAAACGCCAAAATGGCTGCAAGGGTGAAAGACAGCAAGCGCTTGTGGATTCTCATGAACCTCAACCTCTCTCTGTGTAAATTAATAAAAAAAACACAGTTGCTCACAGTGTTTCCTATATAAAAGTAACATACCATAAGCTGATTGTCAATACAGAATTGAGAAATAAATTTAATGGTGTTGGACATGAAACGCAAACATGTACAGAAAAACGACTAAACAATATGACTTTGCAAATATCCTAGCCTATAGAATAGGATAAATGACGTGAAATTTATAAAAGAATTGTTCAACAAGACTTAATATTGACCACACTTAGGATAAAGCGAACTTAGTGGATTTAACGACATGTCAATCTTGAGTATTGCGCGATTTGCAATAAAAGCATGCAAAACGAACTAGGATAAACGCGATGTTGACAGAATTGATGGCATTGATGTTATAAAGAAAGAAAAACTGATTTTACTCTCGGACATGGCAGCGAAGGCTTTTGCGCCCAGCGTGTCCAAGAGGTGAGCGCGCAGGTACAGTGCCCTGCGCAGGCCGAAAAAGCCAGCCGCATCGCGTTTTGGCAAGAACCCGGGATTCATGCATCGCGCGAAAGTTCTTTGGCTCTTTGGGCCAGGAGCATATCTTAATTTTTTTTTTCTTTCTAGGGGATAGGCGAAAACGCAAGCGCCCCTTAGTGAATATCCCAAAATTCCGTGGGATTGCGCCTTGAAATTTTAAGATTTTAAGATATGTCCTAGGTGCTAGGCGCAAAATCGATTAACCGCTTTCAAAAATCCGGCTAAAAACATTGCCAGGATTTTTGCCGCGCCTTTTCGGAAATTTTGGCTTAGCACTAAGTTGCTAGACCTAGTTTGTCGAAAACAACTTGGCTTTATCCATTCTTGGAGCGCTGGAAAAATGTTTTTTTGGCGTTATGCCCAAACGTTAATTCTTAGGGCATTATAACCAAAAATATTTGGCGGGTTTTCATGAATAGCCGGATTTGGGGATTTCGAGGCAACCTTTAGAGAGGGGAAACGCCTTGCCGAATGCCTCTGGCGGGTTGAGAGATCCTTAGAGCGCAAAAGCTTGCACAGCTTGTCCTTGGGATCTGACCTTAATAAAGGGGTTGCAAAGTGAGGATACAGGCGCATAAGCGAAGGCAAAAAGGATCAGTCTAAGAGCATATCCCAAAATTATATCCGAGGCACCGGAAAAGTCCGGCGTTGAAGCGTTCGCCAGGACTTTTCCGGTGCCATTTCGGAATTTTGGGATATGCATTAAAGGCATATCCCAATATGCTGACAAGGGGCTTGAGGGATGCAAAGCGAATATCGGGGCATAAGCCTTGGCAAGTTTGGTAAAGCAATCATGAAAGCGAGTTGAAAGCGAGTTGAGGGAAATGTATTCAGCCGATTTGGTAGCCAAGTGGTTTTTGGAGGAGGAACTGGACAACGCTGACGAAGACGGCGAGGGCATGTCCAACCTGAAGCTGCAGAAGCTTCTTTACTATGCGCAGGGAGTCCATGCGGCAGCCACGGGGAAAAGGCTTTTCCCTGAGGAGATATTGGCGTGGGTTCACGGGCCGGCCGTGAAGGAGGTATACGCCAGGTACAAGGGGTTTGGCGCTGGCCCCATTGAGCTGGAGGACGAGGGAGACAGGCTGGAGCTGGATGAGGACACTGAGCAGATACTTCGTGATGTATATGGATCGTTTGGACAGTTCACGGCTTGGAAGCTGAGGGAAATGTCGCTCTCAGAGCTGCCGTGGCTGCAAACAGAAAGGGGGGCATCGATACCCGTGCCGCTTTTGATAGATTTTTTCAGGGACAACTACTTTGAGGTAAAAGATGATCTCTGGGGTGACAGATCGCTTTATGCCATAGCGTTCGCAGTGCTTGCTGTCGGCTGCGCCATTGGAGCTGTTTTCGCTTTCAAGAAACGCAGGCGCTTTTTGTTTTGGCGCAAGAAAAGCTTCTTCAGGAGATAAGCTGCATATCCCAAAAATTCCTGTAGTGGCGAAGCAAAAGTCAAAGCGACGCTTTGTTTGCCTCGGGCTTCAACGAGCAAACTCGCGTGACTTTTGCAGCCATAAAATAAATTTTGGGATATGCCAAAGCGGGAGGTTGAAAGATGAAGTCCAGGTTTTTGGCGATCGCTGGAGTGTCGCTTGCTGTCGCGATAGCGTTTGGGGTCTCCGCGACAGGGAGGCTGAAAGATGAGAAGGCTAAGCGAAGCCAGGCGATAGAGCTGGCAAACAGGGAGCTCCCTCCTGTGAGTGTTCGCGGGGCTGAAGATGTGGACTTCTCAAATCTTAACTGGAACCCGTGGGACGTAGGACTGGCGCTGTCCGAGGTTGAAACGAGAGAAGAAAAGCCCTTCACGATCCTTGTTTACATGAATGGCTCAGACCTGGAGTCAGAAGACGGTGCCGCAACAGACGATCTGGAAGAGATGTCTAGAGCAAAGCTGGATGAAACAGCGGCAAGCCTTGTCCTTTTCACAGGAGGCGCCAGCAGATGGCAAAACGACACTGTCTCAGACCAGGAATGCGCCTTGTGGGAAATGTCCAAAGGCAATCTTGTGAAGCTGGCCTCGGTTGGGCAAAGGAACATGGGCGATCCAGGGACTTTGGCAAGCTTCATTCAGTTCGGGACACAGGCTTTCCCAGCGCAAAAGACAATGCTGGTGCTCTGGGATCACGGCGGGGGTTCCATAGCTGGATATGGGCAAGACGAAAACTTCAGGAACAGCGCCCTGACTTTGCTTGACCTTAACCTGGCTTTCGAGCGTGGCCTATATGAAATGCCCAAGCTGGAGCTTTTGGGGTTTGACTCCTGCCTCATGGCCAGCGTTGAAATGGCAGTGGTGGCTGCGAATTACGCCAAGTACATGGTAGCCTCCGAAGACTTGGAGCCTGGAGGGGGCTGGGACTACAGCTTCCTCAGAGAGCTGGACGGCGGCATGAGCGGAGCGGAATTAGGAATACATGTAGCAGACGCGTACATGTCCCAATACGGAAGAAACACCAACGAAATTTTGACCATGTCCCTTCTGGATCTGTCCCAGGCTGGGGCCGTCATGAATTCCATTGGCGACTTGATGAAAAAAGCGAAGAACAATGTCGGGGATCCGTCGGGTTTCAAAGTGCTGGCCAAGAAGAGGAGAGGGACAAAGACCTTTGGAGAGGGAAGCCCCAGGGACAATGAGAGCGACATGGTTGACATAGGCTTGATGGCAGAAAGCCTGCAGGATCTTTTTCCCGAAGAGGCGCAGAAGGTCTTTGAGGCGCTTGGAAGAACCGTCATATACAACAGGCACAACCTGGAAGAGGACGCGCAAGGGCTCAGCGCCTTTTACATTTACGGAGGCAAGGATCTAGCGGAGTATACCCTGCCAACTTACGAGTCGCTGAAGATGGATGAAGAGTACACCAACTACCTGAAGTCGTTTTATGAGATGCTCTCCAATGCCGGGCATAGATCCTCAAGCCCAAGCGAGCCTGAATTTAAAGAAAAAGCCCTGTCAGCCTGGACTCCAATAGACACCTTTGACGGCGAATACACCCTCGTAGGCATCAAGAGCGGAGAGCTTCAGCCTTTAAAATTTTGGCCCAAGATAAACGGAAACCCAGTTTGCCTCTACCTGGTTGACTCCAGCGAAAGAGGGGAGAAGCTAGCAGCCCCCGCACGCAGAAACGAGAGGGACTGTGACATAATGGTCTCCATAAGCGACTCCAACCCCGGAGGCAGAGTCTTGGGGGCAAGGCAGAAAGATGGGCTGGTTATCCAAAAGGGATGCGATGCGCTAGAAGAGGGCGATGAGATCGCGTTCTACTACCTGAAGCGGGACTTCGCAAAAGGCCAGGACATCGGATGGGAGCTGGGCGAAAGCTTCACTGTAGGAAAGAAAGGCGTCACACTTGCATGGGAAAGCCTCCCGCAAGACGCCAAGGTCAGCTGGCAGGAAACCGACGAATTTGGGAACGTTTCGTATCAGGAGCTGGAGAATCCGGAAAGGTTTGAGGACGCGAGCTAAGCTAACGAGGGGTAAGATTGATGTGGATTTGCGCTCGTCAGTATGACGGCTTGTTTTAAACTATTCTGGCAAAGGCTGTCTTTTCAGCCTTTGCTTTGACATAAAGCGCTATCTCAAAATTCCGTTAAGGCGCCGAAAAAATCCTGCGAATTTTGGGATATGCGCATATTTGCGCAAAAAAGGCAAAAAAGGCTTTTCCCCTCAGGGAAAAGCCTTTTTTGCACCCTCTTTTCAGCCTATCTATAAAACCCTATATGGCTCAGGTACAGGTCGTCCGTTAAGCCTGCATATATCTCCGAGATCGTAATATTGACAAATCTGGAATAGTGCGTTTTCCGAAGTTGGATTAAGTAGTCGGTGTTGTTGCTAGTGTAGTCAGGATCGTCTGCTGGATCTTGAAGGGTTATATTTTCTGAGCCATCATCGAAAGTCAGGACCATGGTTTTTATTCTCCCGTAAGATCTCGAGTCTTCTAAAGCAAACCAGTTCTGGATCACAAGCGTGGACATCTGCTCAACGTCGGAATATAGAATTTCGAACTTTTGCATTCCGCCAGACACCATTTTCGTGATCCAAGCGGTGTCGGATAGGCTGTCAACTGCGTTATCCGGGCCGCACAAGGCCTTGTTTTCAGGGATCTTGACGCTTGAAGCGGACACTGACAAAGGCTTGATTGTGTTTGCGTTGACAGTTGCGCTCAAGATAGATTGCTCTGAAAGGTAGGACAAGGTGTACTGGCCATCCGCAGAGACATCGTCCGCCTTGAAAGAGACAGAGTAGGCGTTGTCCCAAATGCTGTGGAACGCTGGCAAGTCGTACATGGAGCTTCCAATCAATCCCCCGGTTTCAGAGGCTAGAGCCTGCATGGATCTACCTATGTGCTCTGAGCTGAGGTCTATGACGTTGACATTTATGCCTGTCCTTTTCGCCAAACGAATCACGTCAGCCAAGGTATGCTGGCTATCTTCATCGTCGCCTCCCGCTATTGCGACAAAAGTCTTGGGCCCTGGCACTCGGGAAGCTTCAAGAAGAGTCTTGTACAAGCCGTCATAAAGGGAAAAGCCTCTGTGGAGCTCGAAACTGTCAAGATTTACATAGGACGCGTCAAGCGGAATGAGCTTGTCTAGCTGGCTCGTGACTTCGACCTTGTCGTTTTGCTTGTAAAGCTCCCACATGAAATCCTCGATGCAGCCCCTGGCGGTTTCCAGCGCCTCTGAGTTGATTGAGAACGCGTCTATGTAGATGAAGGCGGATGCGTTCTGCTGGCGTGGGCGGGACACGGTAGATTCACGACCGAAGTTGTTGCTTGAGACCTTGAAGAGATCCAAGCTTATTTGGTCATCGATGAGCATTTGCCCGTTTGGCTTCTGGATGCTGAAATAGGCGTTCACATAGGGATAGGTTGCGGAGTCCACTTGATAGACATTGATTGCCAGAGCGTCCTCCGGGTCTACCTCCGGCTCGAACATCGCCACAGGAGCTGCCGTTGGCGCCTCTGTTTCGGCTGGAGCGAAGACAACCTCCCCCGTCACGGAAACCGTCTTAGAAAATGCTACATTCAGCAAGGCCGCCAGCAGGACTATGCACAAGCCGGAAATGACGACGGCATACATCGCAACCCCTGAGGAGCGCTTGGTGCGGGCGATTCTCTTGAATTGATGCCCGCATACAACACAATATTCCTCCTGCTGCTGAACAGGCGTGCCGCAATGGGGGCATAGGCGTTCTTTTTCCATTGTAAACCCTTCTTTCGCATTATTTTTTTTGATGAATCTTTGATGAGATAGAGCTTTGATGAGATGAATCTTTGATAAAAATCTTTGATAAAATAAAAGGCCATAGTTGACGGGCTTTATAAAGGCTTATAACTAGCCTTATCCAAAAGCCTGCGCAAAAGGTCTTTCATTCCAAAAAATCCGCTGAAACGCTCTTCAGATTTATCTTGGGGCATGGCTCTGCTGATAGCCCCTCCTCGACTAAAAGCATATCCCAAAATTTTATTTTAGGGCGCAACAGGAATTTTGGTTTACGCACTAAAAAGAGCATTATTCCTCTTAATCAATAATACTTGTCCAAAGGGAAAAATGTCTGATGATGACGAAAGGTATTTGGCGCCAATTTGCCCTAAGCGCTGAAACGGCAAATATCATGACTGGATGCAGGATTTAATGGGACTTATTAATAACATGGATTCCAGAAAGGGATGCCAAAGTGCCTACAGATATAAGTTCCATGGTTAAATTATCCTGAATACATATACGCGTTTATCCGTATAGTGTTTGAGAGATGCCACTAAGTGCATATCCCAAAATTCCGAAATGGTGCCGGAAAAGTCCTGGCGAATGCTTCAACTAGTTTGCTCGGGCTTCTGCGAGCAAACACCCGGACTTTTCCGGCACCTCGGTTAAAATTTTGGGATATGCTCTAAGCAAAATCTTACGCGCCCTGCGCAATCACACGCGTCCTGCATAATGCCGATGTATAACTGAGAGCATATCCCAAAATTCCAAAAAAGGCGCGGGGAAAGGCATGCGATGCTTTAACGCGTGGATTTTCCCGCGCCTTAAATTTAATTTTGGGATATGCTTTAAAGCGAGGATTGCGGCCGCATCGAAGGTTGGCGAATGCTTGCGAGGGAAAACAATGAATGCGCTTTGCCATATCCCGGATCTGCATGGCGGCTAGAAAAAGCCGCGACGTTGCATGCCTTTTCCGGGCGCAAATTTGGGTTAGGGGATTCTTTATGTTTTCGCTCGCTGGCGCATGGCTGTGTCAAACAGCTCCTGGCAGGCGTAAGATGCACTATGCTTACGAGCGGTAGGATTTAGGATTTTTTATCGTTTCGCCAGCATAGACCAACGAGATAAAGGCCATTGCCCGCAAACCTGGCATTTCGCCTTAAAAAAATCTCGTTGGCAAATGGCTCAAGCGCTTGCGGGCGGAGCGCGCAAACGGGGGGAAGCTTATGGGGAAAACAAAAGAGGCGTTGCGGGTTTCCGCTTTAGGAATAGCCGCGAACACAGCGTTGTCACTGTTGAAGCTCTTGGCGGGGGTATTTGCCGGCTCGGCCGCCATGGTATCTGACGCCGTTCATTCCATGAGCGACGTGGCGAGCTCGGTTATTGCAATGGCTGGACAAAAGACGTCAAGCAGGCAGGACGCGAACCACAGCTATGGGCTTGAAAGGATGGAATCAGCCGCCGCTGTGGCGCTGTCAGGAGTGCTGTTCTTTGTTGGAGCGGGGATTGGATACGCAGGGCTGGAACAGCTGATGCCAGGAAGAGGGGAGCTGGAAGCGCCAGGCGTGCTGGCCGCCATAGCAGCAATCGTCTCCATCGGCGCGAAAGAGGCCTTGTGCTGGTACACAATGGCAAAGGCGGCGAAGTACAATTCAACAGGGCTGATGGCTGAGGCTAAGCACCATAGGACTGACGCATGGTCCTCCATAGGATCCCTGGCGGGAATCCTGGGCGCCAGAATGGGCGTTCCTCTTCTTGATCCTGTGGCAAGCGTAGTAATATCTATTTTTGTAGTAAAAGACGCGATTGAGATTTTCATGAAGTCCATAAGCCAAGTGACGGACAAGGCCTGCGAGCCTGAAACGGAAGAGGCCATGAGAGCTGTAGCCTCGTCGGTGGACGGAGTGATGAGCGTAGATCTGCTTAAGACAAGGCTTTTTGGGGACAAGATTTACGTAGACCTGGAGATCGGGGCGCAAGAGAGCATGCCCTTAAGCCAGACTCACGCCATAGCGGAAAGCGCTCGCTCTCACGTGGAAAAGGCGTTTCCTGAGGTCAAGAGCTGCATGGTGCATGTTAATCCAGTTTGCGAGATTGAGGGCGAGATTGAGTTAGAAAATAAATAAAAAAAATGCCCCGCAAGCGCAGGCTTGCGGGGCATTTTGTTTGTTTTTTTGGGTTTTTTAATTTATTATTTTTTTTAATTTTTTAATTTTTTTATTTTTTTCTAGCTTATGGCTATGCTGTCAACCAAGACCGCTGTGTCATATATGGAGTCGCCCTTGTCGTAGGTGTTAATGCGCAATGTAACGGTTTTGCCGACGTAAGGCGCTAGATCAAAGGTGGCAGTTATCCAGCCGGTATGGTACGTGGTGGCATCTCCGCCATCAAAGTTTATGCCATAGATCCGGAGCCAGGTTGAGGTGTTTATGGTCTCCTTGGCGATCAGGGCTGTTTCGGATCCATCCAAGAGCTCGACCTCGAAGGTGTCGTCAAACACGGAGTTAACGTATTCCATGGGCTCTTCGGATACGACATCATACTTGATGGTAAGCGATGAGGCGTTTGTGGGAACAGTGAAGGACTGATAAAGAAGGCTTCCCTCTGTCCCTTTCTTGTACTCGTCTTCAGCCGCGCCAAGGCCTGTGGTGACAGCGGCCATTCTTGTTCCATGCTGGGGCTTGAGTTCGCCTAGCTGGGTCAGAATCCTGACATCGCCTTTTGTGCCCCACTTGGTAGGAGTTGAGGCATCCTCAAAGCTTCCGTTTTGGAGCGATCCAATTAGCACAGCAGATCCGTTTCCTGAGAGTGACGGAGATGCTGGAGAAACAGGCGGGGTTGCTGGCGTTGGATAGGGATCCTCTGATCCATGGAGGGCTTTGGCGCTGTCAAAGGCCTGTTGCGCCGTCTTGCCGTCGAGAAGCCCGCCAAGGTAAGTCTTCAAGATTTCCTGGCTGTAGAGCGCTGAAACGTCTCCGCTAAAGGCGACTACAGAGCTTGCCTTTGCGCTTAGGATAGCGCTTGCCATGGCAGAGGACTTTATTTTGCCGCTTCCCATGCCGTCGCAGGTCTCGCTGAATACAAAGGCGTTGTCAATGGTCTGGCCAAAGGTGTAGCTTGAGGAGAACATCTCCGGGAATATGCCGTAATAAGACGCGCCCTTTACTGAAAACTTGCCGATCCTGTTGGTTTTCAGGTCATTGGTGTAAGCGAGGTTTTTCGCTTCTGTCACTTGCTCGCTCAACATGAAGACAGGAACCGTAGTTATAGCGCCGTTTGACAAGTACGGGAGAAAAGCTCCATGGGTGCTTATCACTATGACCTCGTAGTCTTTGAGGTTTTTGAAGTCCGCTACCGTAGTCTCCCAATCTATGGTTGTTGCAAGCCCCTTTGAGTCCAGATCCGTCTTGAGATTAGTATAGAAGGGCTTGCGCAATTCTTGGTCGTCTTCTGGATAGTCAAAGGCCCAGAGGATCAGCGCTTCGCCTATTGAGCCGGATGTTTCTGGAGAGGCGGATATCAGGGATGCAAAGGATGATTGGGATGAAAGCTGGCTGGATCCAAATCCGTTTGTGCCATCGCCGAAATCGCTAAGCACGACGCCTCCAAGCACTCCGGACTCGTAAGTGAAGGACACGAATCCGCTCTCTTCGTCAACCGCTATTGAATTGGTTGCGATCAAGCCGTTCTGGGCTACAGCGTCAACGATCTTGCTGGCTTCCTCCACCCTGTCTTCCACAGGCATCTCGTCGTATCCAGGAAGGTTGAAGACCTCTTCTATCTCAGCGTCTGCCAGCTGGATGTTGTTGAGCTGGGTTTGCGTCAGCGGCGCCAAGATTTTTATTGTTATGTTGTTTGACTTAAGGGTTGCTCCGCCTGTCCCTGCCGCTACGGCATAATAGCCGATGGACTTGTCGGTGAGCGATCCAAGCATGAGCTTGCCGGAATAAATGTGGTCATCTGGCAGATCGTCTCCGCTTTCGGAGAACAGGCCGTCATCTTTGAGCTCTGTCAGAAGGGTGCCTGAGCTGTCAAAAAGGTTTACTTGGGTTGAAGATTTGTCCAGCTCCGCATGGAAGTAAACAGCCGTTCTATTTATAGCCTTGTCTTCAACCATTGCCGCGAGCTCATATGCCGAGGCGCTGAGAGCGACCTTCGAAGCATCTGATGGCGGCGCCGCTGTTGGCTCGGGCGTAGGCTCAGGCGACACAGTTGGAACTGGAGGTCTAGTGGGCTCTTCCGTCGGCGTCGGAGACGGAGACGGGCTGCTGGTTGGAGATGGAGACGGAGAAGGCGACGGAGTCGAAGTCGGAGGCGTGTATGGCGGAGTATATGGAGGCGTATACGGCGGATCAGTGTCAAGCAGGTAAGAAGTCGTAGTTGCTCCAGGAGGAGCGGAGCCAAACCTCATTGCGACTTTTCCAGCCGAGATGTCCACGGTAATCTTTGTAGGCACAGTAAGGATGGATACTCCTGACTTTGCGGCCGCCTCAACTTTTGCCGCCGCCAGCTTGCCCTCGCCGGAGATGGTTACGTCTCCTGCCAGCACTGACGCGTTGTCGATTGAGCTTCCGGTTTCCAATTCAACAAGGGATCCGCTGTCTGTGACCAGCTGCTCCACTGTGGCTTTGCTTAGCACTAGATGGCTAAAGGCAAAGGCTTGGTTGGCGGATCCTATAAGGGTTGCCTTTACTTTCGAATAGACCGAGATTCGCCCAAAAGCGCCTTCTATTGTCAAGGGCGATCCGAAGTTCTTGGATATCAGGGCAGAGCCTATTGCCGGGCCGGAAGATGTTACTGTTCCAGCGCCCAGGACGATAAGCCGCCCGCCTACTGTCACGTTTGAAAGAGTGATGTTCCCGTCTCCAACCCCCTGGCCGATGTACAGATCCTTGGCTATGGTGACGTTGGAAATGGTAGCGCCAGCGGTTCTTACAATGACTGACTTGGGATAAGACCTGCCAGCGACTGAGACATCCGCTATCTCGCTTGTCGTGTTGTCCAAGACCTGCATTGCTTCGGCTCTGGTGTATGAGCTCATTGGATCAAACATGTTGTTGCCTTTTCCTGCAACAAGGCCAGCCTTGTGGAACGCGTTTACATAGGGCTTGAATTCGTCCCGGATCAAGCTGTCATCTGAAAACGAAGTGTCTCCAGGCAATGGATCAATAGAGTACGCCTTGGCTATCAAGGCTATGGCCTCGTCACGGGCAACGGAGTAAGACGCGTCAACCTGCGCCGACCACGCTATGACTCCTGCCGCAATCGCTTTTTCCACGCTTTCGTCAGCCCATGCAGGGGTTACGTCAGCGGGCGTTCTCTCTATGTACCCAAATGTCCTGGAAAGTATGGTTGCCAGCTCGCCTAGCGTTAGGGCTTTCTCGGGAAGGAACTTTCCTGTGCCATCCCCTTGGATGACTCCGTAGCCGCCGCCGGACCATTTGGCGATCACTCCGTTTGCCCAGTGGCTTGGCGACACGTCGTCATAGCTTGCTGCGGCAAAGGATACGGTTGCGGAGCTTGCGGCGACCAGTGCCGCGAGAAGAAACGCGAGAATCTTTTTCATGTCCTGCCTCCTGTGCGCTTGGGCTTTATAGCCCATTTTGCATATCCTGGATATGCGGTTCTTTGTTGGCTAAGCCTCAGCCCGCCAATTCGTCTCCTTTCCTCTTTTCCCTGTTTCCAGCCTCATATAGGCCAGCTACGCAGGGGCTGGACTGCGATAGCTGATTTATGCATATCCCAAAAGTCATGGGACATGCTTGTGTTAAACGAACGGCAGATCCGGATTTCCAGCGCCTCCGGCTGCAGTTAGGCAGACGGGGAATGGATTCTGGATATGGCCGTTATACGTATATTGAAGCACTATTCATGAACCATGTCAATAAAGAGGTGGGAATTATATTCATTTTGTAATAAAGTATTATTGAGAGAATGATAGGGTTTGACAATGTATTGGGAAGATGTTTGCTGGACACAATCAAATATGTTATAAAATAAAAAGAATCGAGAGAAGATGTCGACATAAAGCATATATTAGATAGAAAGACAGGTCTGAAATGTTGATCACAAAAGATGGATATGGCGGAGAAACGGGTTGCCTGTCGAAACGTGGCTGGAAAAAGAAAGACAAAGAATTGATTATCTAAAAATTTGCGCTGTTGGAAGGATTGTGATATGCTAACAAAAAGACAAAAATATGCTGGCGACGCCTTTGATATGGCCTTTTGGCCATTTAGATGGCCTGGCCATTTATAAGCCTTCCTCGCTGGCAAGACGAAAGGGGTTTTCTTTCATGCAATTCAACAAAGCGTTTGACGATTTCACGGCCAGGAAAGCGGGCATCCTCGGCGAGCTGGGACTTGTTTGCATTGTGGGATCAGTGGCGTACGGCACCAACATCCCGGGAAAGTCTGACTTGGATATAAGGGGCTGGGCGTTTGGATCGCTGGATACCCTGCTGGGCTATAAAGGGGATTTCGAGCAGCTCGAAGACAAAACCAGCGACATAGTTTTGTATTCCCTGAAAAAGTACATCAGGCTTCTTGTGAACAACAACCCCAACTGCCTTGAGAGCCTTGGGTTGAACGAAGAATTCTATCTTTTCAAGTCCCCTGCAATGGAAGAGCTGATGGCAAACCTGGACCGGATAATATCAAGCAAGATATCTCAGACCATAGGAGGATACGCGAGGCAGCAGCTGGGCAGGCTCCAGTCCCTTAACCGAAAAGGCGACGCCATTGAGAGCGTTGCGATAGACACAACGCACACTGTGCTAACGGACAGGCTCAAGCGGGATATCATTGTCAGAGTCACAAACAGGCGGGACGACTGGCATGAAGAGGGAGAGCTGCGGGCTGAGCTTCTCACTGACATATCAGGCTTGACCTTGAAAGAGGTCAGTGACGTAACTGAGCGGATGAAGATTTTGACTCTGAATTACAACAAGCTCGACGCCAGAAATCGAAAAGTTGATGAAGCTCACATGAACAAGCACGCCATGCACATCTGCAGGCTTTTGCTGTTTGGCTCAGACATCCTGAAAACAGGCCAGGTAAGAACTTGCATGACCCAAGACCACGACCTGCTCATGAGCATTAGAAACGGGGAGTTCCAAGAGCCCAACGGCCTATACGGCGAAAAGTTTGACAAGCTCGTGGCGGAATGCGAAAAACGGTTTGGCGAAGCCAAAGCCACAACCAAGCTCAGGTCAGAGCCGGATATGGAATGGATAAATAAATTTCAGGTGAGGGTGCTGAAAGAGAAAGTGATGGAGATGATATAGCGGCGCGGGGGTTGGAAGGCAGGGATTGCGTGAAGGATAAAAAGCCCGACGAGCTTGGCTCGTCGGGCTTTGGCCATTGATTGGAGTCTTTCCAAACCGATAAAAATATGAAGACGCGACGAGGAATTATTTGACTTACGTACGCCTAAACGCCCCGAATTTTACCATGGAATTTAAAAGCGGCTTACTTGCCCTGAGGGCATATCCCATATTCTCGTCTTTCGGGAACGCCCTGGCTATGGAGAACGCTGCCTTTTCCGCCAGAGAAGCTGAGTGCGGGGTTTTGTCAGATATGCATAGGCGAAGATTAAAATATGAGCATTTTATGAAATAATCATACATTCCGAAAAAGCCCTGGATGGCGGTTGGCGGGCGTTTAAAGGCAAACAGCAAAGGCGATTTATGTAGGCGAAGATTAAAATATGAGATTTATATGAAATAATCACATGTTCTGAAAAAGCCCTAGATGGAGGTTGGCTGGTTCTAAGGGCAAACGCAAAGGCTTGAGAAGGCTTTAGTTTAGGGTTTTTTTAAAAGTGAAACGCGGCTTTCGGGCCTATAAGTCTCCGGACGGAACGCGGCGCAAAACAGATGTACGCAAGAATTTACGCAAGATGATGTCTCTTACGGCAATTTAATATTAAAACAAAAGCCCTGAAATCAGGGCTTTGTTCTTTTTTGGGATTAGAAGGGATCCCCTCTCCGCTAACGGCAAATCTATTCCAAATCACCAGACTTGTCGATATAGATTGAGAGTAAGGCAGTATTGCGCAATAGAGTTAACAACAACATGGCAATGGTGAAAAATGCTGGTACCTTTAACTATATTTTAAAAACAAAAGAAGAATAAAACGCACAAGCGCATTAGAAAAGATCAAACTTGTAAACTTTGACTGGTTATTTTTGCTTTAAATCGAAAATCCGGCTGTAAAATCTGATAGATATAGGTTCGCGATTATCAATAGCCTTTTTAATGTATCCATAAAGAGGAATTTTGAGTTTGCAACGATAACTAAAGAACCTAAAATTGGACTGATTCAATAAAAGTGATTTGATTTTATACACTCATAAGCAGATCAAGCGAAAGCTGCGTTCTTGACAATGGCCTTTTTTGTTTTTATACTATTATAAACGCTTTGTCGAAATTAGTCGCGACAAGATAGAAAACGAGAAATTTGGCGAACTGGATAGAAACACGAAAAATTTGGCGAATTGGATAAAAGGCATTTCCCGATTTCGGGTTATGCACTTAATGCATATCCCAAAATTTTATCCGAGGCACCGGAAAAATCCGGGTGTTTGCTCGCAGAAGCCCGAGCAAACTAGTTGAAGCATTCGCCAGGATTTTTCCGGCGCCATTTCGGAATTTTGGGTTATGCACTCAGTGTTTTGTCTGTACATGGGAGTTCGCAAGCATAAAGCATGTTCCCAAGCGATCAAGACTGGCTTTATAGATCGCTGAATTTTGGGGATGCGCTCTTGGTTTTGCTTGCGATAAAACACGGGCTAAAGGCGTCGCGTATCCATTGATCGACAAATAGAAGGAGGCGCCGCATGCCGGGGTCGCTTGACGCAACTGCTGCAGAGTATTACAGGGTTCCTAAGAAAATGGGAAAGGGAGCGTACTTAACGATTTTTGACGGAAAATCTCCTCCCCGCCATGAAAACCTGAACAGAATCTTCGCGAGCACACAAAGCCCGCTGGTTTTGGGAAGGCAAGACACGGACAGGACCCAGCATATCGACATCGAGCTCTCTTCATATCTGATCTCAAGACTCCACGGGCATTTCATAAAGGACATTAACGGGAGATGGAAGATCCAGATACAGGAGAGCGTGAAATACGCGTTGTTCGTCAACAACGTGAGAATGGAAGAAAGGATACTTGAAGACGGGGACGAGCTTAAGATAGACGACTTTGCGAATCCAAGCGACAGCGGGGTTCTCATACTGTTCAGCATGAAGCCTGCGGAGACATGGAAAGAGTGCAAATTAGGCGACAAAGACGTGGTCATAGGGCGAAACCCAGAGAAAAGCGACATATGCCTGGAACACATCAGCGTTTCCAAAAAGCATGCAGTAATAAAGCATAACGGCGGCAACAGGGTGCTTGTCGACGCCAGAAGCAACAGCGGAGTGATTGTGAACGGGAAAAGGGTCGCCAGCTGCATGCTCTATGAGAGGGACGTAATACGAATCACAAACACCAAGCTCATCTACTACAAGAACATGATCCGCTACAGCACAAGCGTCTCTGGCGCAAGCATAGAGGCCACGGGGCTTTGGCAGGTGGGCAGGAAGAAAAAGCGGTTCAGCCTATTGACTATGTTTGCCAAGAAAAACATCATAATGCAAGACGTCAGCCTCAGAATAGAGCCCGGTGAGCTAGTGGCGATAATAGGGGGATCCGGGGCTGGCAAGTCTACGCTGATATACATGCTTTGCGGACTCAAGAAGCCCAACCAAGGGCAGGTTTCCGTAAGCGGGCTGGATCTTTACTCAAACTTTGACGCGCTCAAGACCCAGATAGGGTATGTGCCACAATCCGACATTGTTCAGGACAACTTGAAGTTCAAAGACATGCTGTCATACTCAGCCAGGATCAGGCTTCCCGGTGCGACTCCCAAGGAAAGGGAGAAGCGGATCCGGAAGGCGATAAAGGCTGTGGACATGGGCAAGCATGTAAACAAGTACATAAGTGACTTCAGCGGCGGCCAAAAGAAAAGGGCAAGCATTGCCATAGAGCTTTTGGCTGACCCAAAGCTGTTTTTCCTGGATGAGCCAGCGTCAGGGCTTGACCCTTACACTGAGGAAACACTGATGAAGACCTTGAAAAACATGGCTGACAGCGGCAAGACAGTGGTCTTTGTGACACATAGCCCCTTAAGCCTCAGGTCTTGCGACAAGATAGTGTTCATAGGGGCAGGGGGGCGCCTGTGCTTTTATGGATCCTACGAGCAAGCCATAAGGTTTTTGTTTGAGGATGAGGTCAGAAACGGAACAATCAAGAATCCCAAGGACTTTGACGCCAACAGGCTTGTAAGGATATATGAGAAGATTACGGCCGACTCGCAGGAGATAAGCGAAAAATTCAAAATGAGGACATCTGGGCCGCCGAGGCCAAGAAAAGAGGAAGAAAAGAGCCCCAGCAAGAAGCGCTATGCCAAGTCGGGAACCAAGACCAAGTTTTTTAGCCAGGCAGTGATCCTGTTTCAGAGAAACATTGCCCTGTTTCTCAATGACACAGGAAAGGTCGCAAGCGTTTTTGTCCTGTCCTTAGTGCTGGCTGTCTTTGTCACAAAAGTGGAAAACGGATTGCAGTACACCGCTTACGGCATCACAAAAAGCCTGTATTTCGCATTGACTTGCGCCGCATTCTTCCTTGGCTGCATGAACGCCATAACCGAGGTCTGCAAGGAGCGAAACCTGGTAAAGCGAGAGTACATGACTACGCTGTCCCTGGGAGCTTACATACTATCAAAATCAGTGGTGATGGCTCTTTTGTGCGCAATCCAGTCATTGCTTTTTGCGGGGATGTTTTACCTGAACGTTGGCCTGCCTGAAGAAGAGCTGCTGTTTGAGCCGTTTTGGGAGATCACGCTCACAGTTTTCATGACCTTGCTATCTGGAGCGTCCATAGGGATGCTGGTATCCTGCTTGAGCAAGAACGAGGATCAGGCGGCCAAGTTTGCCCCCATACTCCTGATTCCGCAGCTCTTGTTTTCAGGCGTCATTTTCGATCTGGGCACCCCGTTCTTGAAAAATATCTCCTACGTTGTCACCGCGCGCTATGCGATGGAGGTCTTCGGCTCCTTTGCCAACCTGAACCTCCTGGACGTGGTTACAACGGACGGAATCCACATACCGCGCGAAGATGAAGAAATTTTTACGTTTACCGCAGAGCACATAAATGACACGCTGATAAAAATGATCTTATTCGTCTTGGCCTACTGCATCCTCTCAGCGATACTGCTAAGGAGAATCAAGAAAGCGGACGATTGATATATTAAAAACAAGAAAAACAAAACAGGTCCACCGTACGAGCTGGCATATAGAAAAATTGCGCCTAAAGCCGCAAAGCCAAGAAGACCTTGGCTAGCTGATGACGGTATGTTTTAGAATTTTCTTATCGTTAGCGGGAGCGGCCCGACTGGCTTCTGAGGCGGGCAACGATAAGAAAATTCCACATTCAAGCGTCATCAGCATTTAATCCGGATATAGCGGCTACGCATGCCCTATGCTAGCAATCGTCAGCACAACACAGATGCAAACGCCAAAGCCAGGGAGCAATGATTGTTCCCTGGCTTTGCTTTGCTGAAGAGCTCCTGGAGCGCGGCATGTGATTGGGGAGGCGCTGCGCTGGCTGAGCATGCTTGTAATAATTATAAATACTAAAAAGCGGAATGATTGGCAAAATATATTATTATTGAAAAAAGACATCTAGTTTTTCACGGAGTAAGACGATAAATATACTGACAGATGCAGATCATAGCCAATGCCAAAATCTCTGCTTTTCTTGCAAATAGCGATACCCCGCCCAAAAAAAGAACATTTGATCTAGACTGTCGGTCTCGGCTCAACCGAGTCTGCGCCGTTTTGCGCTTGCCAACTATCGAGTAGATTGACAGCTTAGAGCATATCCCAAAATTAATTTTATGGCGCGGGAAAAGCCACGCATTGAAGCATTGCATGCCTTTTCACCGCGCCACTTGCGGAATTTTGGGATATGCACTAAGAGCAGGGTTTCATAGAGGCTTGCATTCCTAAAAAGGAGCGAGGGGGTAATGGGTTTCAACGAGCAAACTTGAGTGGCTTTTCCTGCACCAAAAAAATTAAGTTGGGATATGTTTTATGGTTGCCTCGGGCTTCAACGAGCAAACTTGCCGGACTTTTAAGCATGTCCCAACAACGAGCGAGGGGGGAACACCATCTACTTTTCATTTTCTAGGAACAGCATCAGGCAAAGAGGAATTTCATCGTTTATTGTTTTGATTATCATGATTTTCGGATTTCCAATGTATACATACATCAAGCTTGGCTCTGAAGGAAGGGCTGATTTAAAAAAAGTCGATCAGATAAAGTCCTTCTTGGCCTATCCTGAAACGATGGAGATAGATCAAATAGTGAACATCAAGGCTGATCTTACAGACGCGTTCTATTTTGACGGGGACGGAGAAGAGGCAGAAAACAACGATGAAGTCTTGGAGTTCTTGGGGGACTACCCAAGCATCACGTATGTCTTGTACCGGGCGCAAGCGCGTGACGGACTTGGCACAAGTGATGAAGTGTTCGTCATATTTAAAGGAAATCCTTTAACAAGCATTGCCTATGGAGAATCAGAAACCATAAAAAGTGAATTGGTGGATATCTTGCCAAATCAACACGATATGGAAACTCAGGCGGTTATGTCTATCCTTTATCCATGGTATGAGGATGAAACCGATGAGATTGAAGTGCTGGGATTGATAGTGACGGAATACAGAGCATTAGACCGGTTTTTTTCCAAGCATATCATTCCTTACTATGTTGTGCTTGTAACATTGACTGGCCTAATCACGTTCCTGGTTTTGAGGTACAAGGCAATTATAAAGTATATACAAGAAACGGAGGCCAAGAAAGGGTTCGATGCGATAGAAAGCGCTGTTGACGCCATATACAGCGGCATCGTGTTCCCTCCTGGCCATGTGACTTGCAAAGTTGACAAAAAGGGGTGCGGCGTCTGGATCCAGTCAGGAGCGCTGCATATCCATCAGACAAAGCAGTCTCTGCTGAACAAGCTGAAAAAGAACGCCGAAAAGTACGACAGCCCAGAAGCCATAAGGAAGAAGATCTATTCCAAGACGGTTAACCTAGGCGACATCTGCAACTTCAGCCTGAAAGAGGACAAAAGCTATCTGGTGCACTACAGGGGAGAAGAAATTAAGCTTTTGAATTTTGGCCCCGAGGCCTATGACTTTATAAGCAAAATTAGGACGCAGAAGGGGATGTAAGCTGACGAACGGCCCGACTGGGTTCTGAGGCGGCAAAGATAACAAAAATCCCGAAATTGAGCGCTCGTAAGTATAAAAGGTTTGGATATTGCTCTGAGGCGGAAACGGCAAGAAATCAGCATAATGCGAAAAGCGAGGTGGTCTCTTGAACGAATCGGAAGTTAAAAATAAAAAGAAAAAGAAAGCAAATATTGGATATTACCTGTGGTGCCTAGTCGGAATACTGGCTGCGATACCAGTCCTTTTTGAAATCAGGCTCGGGGCCGATAAAATACATGCCATCAGAAGAGCGGTGGTCGTTACGGAGTACTTGGAATATCCTGAGTCGATGGAAATATATGGAATTTACGAATTGAATATACAGCTTGCCGACTCTCAGTTCTATGCGGAGGATGACGAGGATATAACTGAATACGCCAAATCTTTGCTAGGCGATGCCCCGCTTTTAACATACGTGATGTATGTGGCGGATGATCGAAACGGCACAGAGATCGAAGACGTAGAAGTCTTCGTTTACAAAGATGACCAGCCGATAGGCAGCTCAGACAATAACGGAGAGTCGCTCACTACAACGTTGGAGTTCCAGTCGGCAATAACTGAAGACGATGAAATGATCATGCGCTTTGCCTTTGCCTTTTTGGATAGCGGGCTAAACGAAGAGGACAGCATCGACGGAACAGTTTTGATTGTTGAAGATTGGGAGTTAGACGGGCAATTGATGCTGTTCCCGTATCTTCTGGCACTCGTAGCCCTTAGCGTGATTGTCTTTGCAATAAATTTGAGCTTGTCCAAGAAGAGTCGAGCAAGAATGAAAAAGGAGCGCGAAGAGCAAATCCAGACTGCGGTTAAGCTGGCGGAAGACGTATATCCCCAATCCATGATCCCAGACAGGCATGAGCGATTCACGGTTGAAAACAGGGATTGCGTTGTCTGGGTTTATGGAGAAATGCTTCACATCCTGCAATCCAAGGAGTCATTGCTGAACCACGCCAGAAGCAGGCCTGAGTCTTTCGATGATGAAGAAAAGATCATGAAAAAAATGTTTTCGAGGAACATTTGGCTCAAGGACATTTGCGAGTTAGACATAGACGCAGACAAAAGCTGCTTGATGTTTTACAAGAAAGGCAATGAGACTAATGTTCTGGAGCTAGGCAAGGATTCCTACAGGTTCACAACAAGATTGAGAGATGAGCTCTTCGCTGGAAAATCGCAAAGAGACACGTCGATTGCGCGATAGCATCTGATGATTAGGTGATTTTGCGGCAAAAACCGCAGAGTTGTATTGATAATTTGATCTTGCGAGCGGACAAAGCTTGAAAAACCAGGCTTATCAGCATTAGTGGCAAAAAGGCCCAAATCCAAAGGATTTGGGCCTTTTTATAGGCACTAAAGGCTGATTCGGCTGATAAACCTTGCGTTTAAGCCAGTTGCGTTTATTTGTCCGGTGGTTGCTACGAAAAACATAGAAACATAAAAACATAAAAAATAAAATAATAAAAAGATAAAAAAATAAATAAATAAATAAATAAAAAAATAAATAAAATAAAAAAAGCCCGAATCCTCGGGCTTTTTTTAACAAATTGAGCATTTGCCCAATTTGGGGTATGGATAGGCCTACGTGAATCATTAAGAAAGGAACGGTTGTCCGAACCTGTCCCATGGCCGTGTTGTGTGGCTGCATTCACGCAGACTCCGCTCCGTGAGCTGGTTTGCCTAATCCATGATTTTTCGCATAAAGTGGGCCTACGCAAAGCAATAGAACAGGAACGGGCCCGAGCCTGTCCCAAGGCCGTACTAGTGGCATCATTCACGCAGACTCTGCTCCCTGAGCAGTTTGCCCAATTTATTTATGAATAGGTTCTGCGCGAAGCAATAGAGGAGGATGGTCGACCGAGCCTACTCCAAGGCGGCGTTCAGTTCTATCCGCGCAGGTTGCCTTACCCATGTAAAAATTATACAGCTACGAAATGGCAATGTCAATAAGAAATTTTAAATATTTGAAAAAAAGGGGCACTGACGCTTTGTTAGTAGGCGCAGGTGCTGTTTCGAGGGGATCTGGCGCTTTATTAGTAGGCGCTGGGGCTGTTTCGAGGGGCGCTGGAGCTTTATTAGCAGGCGCTGGGACGTTTTTAAGGGGCGCTGACATGTTTGTTCTAACGCGCCTATGCCAAGCCGTCTGCCCCTAGCCCAAAAAGACTTGACATGGAGTTAACTCCAGGTTCTATACTCGAAATAGGATTGATGCTTGAAAGTTATATGCTTGAAATAGGCTCGGCGCTTGAAAGCTCTGCAATTGAAACATGTCCTGCGCTTGAAAGCTCTAAATTGGAATTGCCTTTTCTAAAGAGCGAAAACAACTGGGATTTCGCGTCTGCCAAAAGTCTAAACGCAATGCAAACCATAAATCAATTCATCAGATGTTTTCGCCCGCGAATATTTCTTATCCGAATCGAGGAGAATGACATGGAATACCGCAGTTCCAGGCGGTGCCCTGAAAAGATAAGCGTTATCGGCCTTGGATGCGCCAACCTTTTGGGCTCCAGAAATGAGAAAAAGGAAGTAATCAAGACAGCTATAGACAATGGCGTCAACTTCTTTGACCTGGCGCTGGCCACTTGGGAGGACTACGAGATTTTCGCTGAGGCCATCTCAGGCCGCAGGGAAAAGGTGATAACGCAGATTCACTTTGGCGCTGTCTATGAAGAAGGCAAGTATGGCTGGACTAGAGACCTGGGGAAGATAAGAGAGCAGTTCGCCTTGCAAGTGAAGCTCTTTGGGTACACGGACATGGGATACATCCACTGCGTTGATGACAACGAGGACTTGCAGGAGGTTCTGCAAGGCGGCATATGGGATCTCATGCAGGAGATGAAGGCTAAAGGGGCAGTGCGCCACCTGGGGTTTTCCTCCCATAACTCTGCTATAGCCGAAAGCCTTGTCTCTACAGGATTGGTTGACATGTTCATGTTCAGCGTAAATCCAGCTTACGATTATCGGGCTGGAGAGTATTCAATCGGAGAGCCTTCATACAGGGCTTCCCTGTATCAAGAATGCGAAAAGATGGGTGTAGGCATTTCAGTAATGAAGGTTTTTGCTGGAGGCCAGCTTCTTGACGCTAAAACATCCCTTTATGATTTCGCACTCACCCAAGCTCAGTGTTTCCAGTACGCGCTTGATCGGCCAGGGGTTCTTACGGTTTTGCCAGGTATCCGAAACATGTCCGACTTGCAAACTGTCTTGAAGTTCACGTCTGCCACGGCAAAAGAAAAGGACTACGGGTTCATAGGCGAGTTCGTGCCAAAAAGCGCCTACGGCAAGTGCGTCTACTGCAACCATTGCCAGCCCTGCCCGATGGGGATAGACATAGGGTTTGTCAACAAGTGCTATGACTTGGCTCTTGCCGGAGATGAATTGATTTTTAGCCATTACTCCAGCCTGCCAGCAACAGCGTCCTCCTGCGCTAAATGCGGGCACTGCGAATCCCGTTGCCCGTTTCGCGTTAAGCAAATGGAGCGGATGGAAAAAATTGCGGAGCGCTTTGGGAAATAGGATAGATAGCGGAGCGGTTCGGGGATAAGATAGATAGCGGAGCGCTTTCGGGGAGGCAAGCAGATAAGAAGAGCGCTGGTTTTATGCGTAAGATAACGAGAAAACTAAATTAACGCTTATATAGAGTTTTAGGACACAAAAAGGGAGCGATCTTCGCTCCCTTTTTGTGTAGGCGCTAAGAGCATATCCCAAAATTCCTCCAGTGGCTTGCAAAAGTCATCGCGATGCTTTAACGCGTGACTTTTGCAAGCCATAAAATTAATTTTGGGATATGCTTTAAACATGAAGCCAAGAGAAGCTCTCAAATCCTAAAGGGCGCAATAAAAATTAATGAGATGCTAATATTAAAGGATTTTGCAAGCCTTAAAGCATATCCCAAAATTATATCCGAGGTGCCGGAAAAGTCCGGCGTTGAAGCATTCGCCAGGACTTTTCCGGCACCAATACGGAATTTTGGGATATGCACTTAAAATCGCTGGAGGCGAGTTCTTGGATGGTTTCACGTGTGCCAATATATTCTAAGCAAGAATGGATTATCTAGGATGTTTGCAAAAGCTTGGGTTTCAGGGACATTTTCGTATACATTAAGGAGCTAAGTTTTTCTGAAAATAAAGACCAAATCAAGGGGCATGAAAATAATAGGACGCTTGTTTTGGATAAAAACGCACCATTGTTTTGAAAAGACAAATTTACAATTGAGCTAACTGGGCACATGTGGATGCTTAAAGGTTTATTGACAAAAAGCTTTTAATATTATATATTAGATCTGTGTTCGAGAAAAATATCGAGACATGTTTAGTACAAGTCAATGGATGAAACGAACGAATTAATGAGAAATATATTAGGCAAAACGGATAATGCTCGACTTGACGCGAATTTTGCAAAATAATCGAATTAAAAGGTTCAGTTGGCTGACGCTTGCGGGCGCATAAAGAGAAAACGATATTACAGGCAGGTCGCCGAAATGTATTATAATAGAGCATATCCCGAAGAGCATATCCCAAAATTTTATCCGAGGCGCCGGAAAAATCCGGGTGTTTGCTCGCAGAAGCCCGAGCAAACTAGTCGAAGCATTCGCCAGGATTTTTCCGACGCCATATCGGAATTTTGGGATATGCACTTAGTTATAAATTGTCATTTCAAAAATTAATTATCTCCTCGTGTGCAATTATAGCAAGCAACCCCAAAGATGTCAACATCTCAGCTTCTCTAAGAAAGAACTGGATCGTCAAGCCGATCCAGTTCTTGTTTGCCGACAAAGTCTAACCCGGGTGCTATAATAGGATAAGATAACACGAGAGGATGATTGCGCGTGTACACCATACTGATTGTCGATGATGAGCAGACCACGCGGGATGGGCTTGCGCGGCATTTCGACTGGAAC
>JAISWZ010000071.1 GCA_031270945.1 Clostridiales bacterium
CAGGTCTTCCACTTGCCTGTGTTTATCAAAACAGTGCGGGCTATGCTTCGCCGCAGGCTCTCAGAAGTGTTCCCTGAAAGGTATTCTTTGAGCTTTGCCTCATTGATCCTGGTGGAAGAGTAGGCGAAGAATCCTAAAGCCGCCGCGATGGCTAGAAGAGCCAGGCCGCTTAATATCTTGAACGCTTTGCCGCTTGTTGCCTTTGTTTTTGACATGTGAGCCATTCCTTCTTGAGGTCAGTCTTGGCGCGTATCCCAAATGGGTTGGAAAAGCCAGGGCTGCTTGCCCGAGCAAGCAAAATAAGCTTTGCCAGCGCGTTTTCGCCGATTTTGGGACATGCGCTTTTGAGCATGCTCCAAAGCTATGCTCGCAAGTTGGCTGAGCGCAAGCATCTCTATTGCTGCGAGATCCGGCATTGCGGGATATGCGCTAAAGCTCAATGCTATAATTTATGAGCCAGGATTTGAAAAAATAACACCAGCTTTGCAGGATGGAAGCATAGACACAGCCGAGACGCAGGAGAGGGAAATGACATGGACTATATAGACAGGATCAAGGCTCTTTATGAGATAGCTGAAGATGAAGAAAGCGGATTCAGCGAAAGCGAGATAGAAGAGTTCGAAGAGAGGAAAAAAGCCAAGCTTCCCTTGGCTCTAAGAGACTATTACTCAAGGCTTGGAAAGTCCTACGCTGTAAACGCTTCTTTCAACAGGCTTCTTGGCCCTGATGAAGCTGTCTTTTTAGGTTCGGGCACCCATTTGGTCTTTTATGTGGAAAGCCAAAAGGCTGTCTACTGGGGCATTGAGAGAGGTGATATGGCAACTGAAAACCCGGAGGTTCACGCCAGCTTTGACCCTGAGGATCCGGAAGAAGAGTGGGGCGAGGATTCAGGCACGACAGAGGGGTTCTTGGAGGCAATGGCTTACTGGAACGGAGTCTTGGGCGGCTTGGGATTTACGGCGAACAGCGGCATTGGCGAGGGGATCGCGAGGGACGTTGAAGACAACTGGGAAAGGCTTGAGGTTGCCTCAAGCGAGGGTTTCAAGTTTTTCACGGGGAACGGCCAAGAGATCATAGTTCTGACTATTGGGCCGGATGGAATCGTCAACGGGATTCATGTAGGCGCAAGCGATGAGGAAAGCTTTTTGCGGGTGATGGAGAAGCTCGATGTGGAATGGGATTACAGGTCGGATGAGGATGGCGAGTAAAATAGGGGCAAGCGGCGCTTGCCCCTATTTGCCATATCGGCTCTTTAAGCTAAGGCATCTCGCCAGGCATTTCAACCCCTGCAGCAATCGCTATTTCAGGCCGCTTTTGGGCCGATCTCGCCGCTTGTGAGCTTGTCCTCGCAGAACTGGCATTTTTAGGCTTTCAAGATCGCAGGGAATATTCGCGCCGGAAAGCGACGCGTCAAGCAGCGCATTGGTGATGGCCGCGAAAAATGGCTCTTGATTTTACTGGCTCAGCCAAATCGCGGCGTCAGCCTCGCCAGGAAGCTGATGTTGTGAAGGTGCAGGAACTTCATGTTTCTTTCCGAGAATAAGCCTGCGTCCAAGAACAGCTCGAAATCTGAGACGCAGCAATCGATTTTTGAAACTGCGCTAAATAAATTGGCATACGACCTAAATATTTGCAAAGATGAATTTATCTACCATATCCGCAGCTCTGTTTTAGTCAAGCGGCTTTTGACTTAAATGCGCTAAAGGAGGCGGCATCTAATGGACAGGAGGTACATCACGGAAATTCGAATGGATCCTTGCCAAGAAAGCTCCTACATTTCATCTCTGCCTGTCGTAAAGTACCTGAACGAGGCGAGAAGGCTGAGCTTTGACGCAGACGTCACATTTCTCGCTGGCGAAAACGGGACTGGAAAGTCTACCTTGATAGAGGCAATCGCGGTTTGCGCCGGATACAACGCTGAAGGGGGCTCCAGAAACTTCAACTTCTCCACCAAGCAGACAGTGTCAAACCTTTGGCAATACATGAAGGTGTCAAAGAGATCGCGCGAAAAAGACGGCTACTTCCTGCGGGCTGAAAGCTTCTACAACGTAGCGACTCAAGTGGACGAAATGGATCTTGGCGGAGGATACGGAGGGAAGTCGCTTCATGAGCAGTCCCACGGGGAGAGCTTCTTGTCTCTTGTTCAGTATAGGTTTCATGGAAACGGCCTTTACATCCTGGATGAGCCTGAATCCGCCTTGTCGCCTTTGAGGCAAATGTCTCTGCTTATAGAAATGGACAGGCTGGTTAAAGACAACTCCCAATTTATTATAGCCACTCATTCCCCGATACTGCTGGCTTTTCCAAACGCGTTGATATACCAGTTGACTGAAAGCGGAGTGGAATCGGTGGAATATGAGCAGTGCGAGCACTATAAGCTGACAAAGCAGTTCTTGAGCAACCCCAGGTCCTTTTTGAAGCACTTGTTCGATGAGCCGGAAGAGGATGAATGAGGCTGGATTGGATGGCCTAGAACGCTGTGATGATACGCATGAGAAAGCGGTGATCTAGTGTGAATTACTGCCGTCACGCCGAGGAGGCGCTGCGAGAGCTGTCAGAGATGTTTGGCGCAGTGCTTGTCATGGGCGCGCCACAAGTGGGAAAGACAACGCTCGTGAATGGATTTGTTGGGAAGAATGCAAGGCTCGTTACACAAGATGACAGGTTTCAGCTTGAAACATTTTTCACGGACTACACTCCGCCTATTTTTGTGGACGAGATCCAGCGAGCGCCAGGCTTGTTTCCCGAAATGAAGCTTATCATGGATCGAGAAAAGAAGAAAGGGATGTTCTTCCTTGCCGCCTCCAAGAAGTTTGAAACGATGAATGACGTCACTGAGTCGCTTGCAGGGCAGTTAGGCTTTTTAAATCTGTCCGGGCTTTCTGTTCGCGAGATGCTTGGAGTGAAGTGCAGGGCGCCATTTGTGCCGACTGAAGAGTATTTCGCGGAGCGTGGCAGGGGCGGCCAAGCGCTTTCTTATGATGGTGTCTGGCAAGCGATCCACAGGGGCGGATTTCCTGAGCTGAACGCAAATCCCGACTTGGACAGAGAACTGTTTTATGACAATTATGTACTTTCTTACATGGAGCGCTACATGCAATCCATTGCGAAGGCTGGTGATGAGTCCAAGTTCCTGGAGTTCATGTCAACAGTTGCCAGCTTTACAGGGCAGCTTCTCAATATTTCGTCGATGGCGAGAAGCGCTGGGGTGAGCCGATATACCGCTGAGCGGTGGCTTTTGGTTTTGGCAGCTTCGGATCTGTTTTTCCTGCTTCAGCCATACCACAACGATCAGTTGAAGCGGATGGTGAAGGCCCCGAAGGTTTACTTTAGGGATACCGGGCTTGCGGCATACCTCACCAGGTGGAACACTGCAGATGCCTTGAAGAGCGGCGCGATGGCTGGAGCGTTCTTTGAGACATTTGTCATTGCTGAAATCGCCAAGAGCTACACCAACAATGGCATTCTGTTTCTGCCGCTCTATTTTTGGCGCGACAAGGACGGCAATGAGATTGCGCTGCTGATAGAGGATGAAGGCACGCTTTACCCGATTGAGGTCAAGGAAAATGCCGATCCAGAAAAATCTGATGTCGCAAAGTTCTCGCTGCTGGACAATCTTACTGACACAAAGCGGGGCGCTGGAGGCGTAGTATGCATGTACGATGGACTTGTGGCGCTTAATGGAAACGACAGAGCTATCCCAGTTTCATATCTTTGAGTGCGAAAATCTGGCGGAACAGCTTGAAAATTCAGGAACCCTTAAAGCCAGTTTGTTGGAAAAGCCTCGCGTTGAAGCATTCGCGAGGCTTTTTTGCGTCTTGCCGGTCAATCTATCGCAGCGGGAGCGGCCATCTTAAAGCGTTATTCCTTGAGATTGCCGGCGCACTTTTCTATTGCCGACAGCATTGCGGAAACTTCCTCATTTGAAAGGCCCGCTGTAACCTTGTCGTAGAATGAGAATTGCGCCGCATGGAGAATGTCGGCCGCCTCTTTTGCTTTCTCTGTTATTCGAAGGTGCAAAAGGCGGCGGTCGAGCTTGTCTTGCTCTACCTCCAGATAGCCGCGATTAACGAGCAATGGCGGTGTGCAGGGCGATAAAAGGCAGGCTGAACAAAAAGATGTCAAAGCGGCCTTCAAGGCAGTCAAACACTATATTGGTAAGGTAGAACAACCCGAAGACTACAGGGAAGGCGGCAGGGCTTTTTGAAGCGAGAAATGCAAGCGTGATTATGCTCATCAAAAGAATAAAATGTTAAGCATACAGAGATTTCAATCGAGCGTTGCTTGGGGCGGGCAAACGGTTTTGGGACAGTCTTAGGGCATATCCCCAATCTACTATAAGCGCCGGAAAATGAAAGCGAGCGAAAAGCGCTTTTTTCGCTCGCTTAAGCGCTCCGTGCCCCCCGAGGGGGCTGGAAGCATGTCGAATGCTATTAGCGGTGTTTTCCGCCCAAACAATCAACTTTGATATGAAAAACGATCAAATCAAAATCAAAAATGTCGAATGGCATGCAAAACAAGAAGCGATCAGTCGAAATACACCAAGAAATAATTATATTTGGCAACGAAAAATGCATTGATTCTAAGAAATATAAGGAGTATAATGATTTTTGCCGGATGACGGCGAAAAAAGATGCATACAAGGGAATTCAAGCAAGTGCGACTGGCAAAAAAGGAGTGCATGAGAGCAGCTCAAGAAAGGACGCACTATGTCCATCTGGCCTTAGACGAGCTGCTTTATTGAGGATAGAATATGTTTGCTCACAAACATGGATTGGCTGTCATGCGCGATCAAAAGCAAAGATTGCTACAGAAAACAGAATTTTGAGAAGGGGATGCGAAATGTTCATCTTTAAGGATCAGGTAGCCTTTGTTACAGGCGGAGCTAGCGGAATTGGATACTCCATTGCCTGTGCCCTCGCCAAAAGAGGCTCGAAGGTAGTTTTGGCCGACATTGATGTTGCGCAGACTGCAAAGGCCTTGAATGACTTTCCGGGAGAAGCCATTGGAATCAAGCTGAACGTGGCTGACAGGGAAAACTGGCTCCAGGCGAGGGAAGAGACGGAAAGCAAGCTAGGGGAAGTCGGCATCCTCATAAACAACGCGGGCATCGTTGACAACCCTCTAGCCCCCATAGCTGAGAGAGAGTTCCTGGACTACCCTTATGAGAAATGGGATCGCATGATCAACATAAACTTGGCGGGCGTAGCGAATGGCATTAAAACATTCGGCCCTGGCATGCGGAAAAACAGGTTCGGGCATATCGTTAACACATCTTCAACGCAGGGGCTGATACCTACTGCCGGGCTTGCGGCGTACTCGGTTTCCAAGTTCGGGGTTGTTGCCATAACGGAGGCTTTGCGCGATGAGCTGGCCCCGTTTGATGTTGGCGTATCTGTTCTGTTCCCAGGAGCGACTGCATCCAGGATTGGCATCAACGCTTTGAAGGAGGCAGGGTTGCCCGCTTCCGAAAGCATGCTGGCACCAGGCCTCGATCCTGCGGTAACCGCAGAGATGGTAATAAACGGGATAAAGAACAACAAGCTTTATATAATTACCCACGGGGAGTACCGCAAATACTGCGAGGATCGCTTCGCGCGCATAATAGCGGAGTTCACCGAAACCCCTGCAAGCCAGGATTACTCGCCCGACAAGCCAGTGCCAGCAACGCGTGAGTGGGCAAGAGACAAGTACGTAAGAAAAGTCTGAGCGCCAAGAAGCCCGGTTGCGCAGACCAAAACAAAGAAGCGCCCCAGAGGGGCGCTTTTCTGTTTGAATTAAATTTATTGTTTTTTTATTTTTTTTTTAATATTTTTCTTTTTTTATTGTCTCTTTCTTTTTTCTAAGCGCCAGATCGCGCAAGCATGCTATAGCAACTTGTGCGGCGTAATGTGCATCTTCTGTCTTCCTGACTCAGAGTCATGGGTCTTCTTTGAGTATAGGTTGCCAAAGCTGTTGTTTATCTCCAACAGGCAAGACGCGCAGAACCGGCCTATGGTAATGGGCTTGTTGCAAGACTGGCACCTGACGTCCCCTTGCATTCCCTTGGTCGTTTCAAGCCTTCCCTCGTGAATGTATGAGATTATCTTTTTGACAGAAACTCCTGTCTCTTCAGACAGCTCGCTGATGTTGCAGCCAGAGTTTTCTTCCATGTACTCTTTTATGCGTTCGAAGCCCTTTTCCTCTTCAACCATGCAAGCGGGGCACAGGGGCGCTTTTATTTTGGTGAAAATTTTCCCGCAGCGCGGGCAGTTGCATACTTCCATCATTTTCGCCTCCGCAAAGGGCATATCCGAGACAAAAAGATGCCCATGCTATAGTTCTTTTGTTTTCCTGGGCTGGCTTAAGATGTCCATTATGGGTTTGCTGCTTGTGAGAAGCCTGAAGAGCGGGTAGCCCAAGCAAGTGACAGCGATTAGCTCGCCAGCGCCGACAGATGCGATGTTGAACCAAATGGGGGTTTCCGTCATGAACGCTATCATCAGCGCCACAGGTATGTTTGCAGCGATAGGCCATAGCGATGCGACCAGAAGGCTTTTCGACTTGGCTATGGCGAACACTGCCAGAGCTGAGCAAATCGTCCCAACAGCTGCGTCAAGCAGTCCGAAAGGCGAGAAAATATTGGAGATCAGGCACCCGAGAACTACACCAGCTCCGTAGATGGGATCGATGAACGCCATCAAGTTAAGTATTTCCGCAAAGCGGATCTGTATGCTGCCAAAGCTCAGCGGGGCAAGCCCCAGAGTCAAGGCGATGTATACGCTTGCGGTCAAGCCCGCGATAGCGAGCCTAATTGTTTGCGGCCTGTTGTTTTGCATTGTCCTACCCCCATAATATATCGTCTTTTAGCGCTTTTTTCTCCACTGTATAAGTTGGTGCCATCCCTAATGGAAACAAGGGCTGGGGCGTTGCCGAAAGGGTTATCCGGGCCTAAAAACGGATAAACTCTTTATGCGTGGGCAAGAACGGCTAAGCGCATATCCCGGAATTGCTATAGGGCCTTCGCAAGGCTTTTATATTTGGGACATGCGATCACTCGCGCCATGCGCATAAGCCCCAGGCAAACTCCGCCAAGCCAGTTGGGCGCATTTTTCTGTTGAGCATATTCCAGCGCGTTGCTGGAAGTCATCCCCCATGTGCATTATGCTAATTTTGCCACTTGGCATGCTATGCAAGAAGGCTTGCGCAAATTCTGCCTTAATTATGGCTGTGAGCGAAAAGAGCTTCGCTTTTCGCTCACAGCCAAAAATCTGGCCTTAAGACGGATACCCAACTTTTTTCTTAACCTTCCTCAGAATGCGCTGGGAGGCGGCTACCGCTTTTTCGGCGTTGGCTTTGATCAGGCTGTCAACGTAGTCGCGGTTTTTTGAAAGCTCGTCAAGCTTTTGCTGGATTGGGCGAAGCTCCTCGACAACGGCTTCTCCGACTCTTTTTTTGAAGTCTCCGTATCCGGCGGACGCGAACTCCGCTTCGGCTTCTTCCAGGCTTTTCTTTGAGATTGCGCAATAAATGGCAAGAAGGTTCGCAATGCCTGGCTTGTCTGCTGCTGCCTTGATCTCAGAGCCAGAGTCAGTGACAGCTCTCTTGAACTTGCTCAGGATGATGTCTGGCGTGTCGCTAAGGAAAACGACGTTGGACTCGTTTGTCGCGTCCGACTTTGACATCTTCTTTGCAGGCTCTTGAAGCCCCATTATTCGAGCGCCAGTCTTGGGGTAGTACCCTTCCGGAATCACGAAGACATCTCCGTAGATGGTGTTGAACCTGTGGGCGATGTCCCGGCACAGCTCCATGTGCTGGCGCTGGTCGTCCCCTATGGGAACCAGGTGGGATCCGTAAAGCAGGATGTCAGCTGCCATAAGCACAGGGTAGGTGAAGAGCCCGGCGTTTATGTTGTCTGCATGCTTGAGCGACTTCTCCTTGTACTGAGTCATCCTTGAAAGCTCGCCCATGTAGGTGAAGCAGTTCAGTATCCAGGACAGCTCAGCGTGGCCCGGGACATGCGACTGGAAGAAAAGCAGGGACTTTTCTGGATCTATGCCTATGGCCATGTATGACATGAAAAGGTTCCTGGCCTTTTTTCGCAGCTCCGCAGGATCCTGCCTGACAGTTATGGAATGCATGTCAACTATGGAGTATATGCCAAAGTATTCGTTTGAATCTTGGAGGCTGGCCCAGTTTTTCAGCGCCCCAAGGTAGTTGCCAAGGTGCGGCTCGCCTGTTGGCTGCATTCCGCTAAATATTATCTTCTTTCCCTCTTGCAAGAAAAAACCTCCATTTCGCGCCTGGCGCTGGCGGAATGTGCGCCCTGGTGTGTTAGGGCTGCGCCTATAGGGACACTGTTGCAGTATAGCATACCAAGCGGCCAGCCGCAAGCTTTTTGGCATGACTGCAGATTTGTGCCTTATATTGGCATTTATAATCCAGTTAATGCCAAAGAGCCTGAAAAAGAGATCCGGCGTCTCAAACCAAGCCGCAAAGGCCTGAAAGAACGCGGGCTTCGATATTCATCGACATAAGGCCAAGCCAAAAACAAAATGAGATATGCCATAAATTTAGTGTTTGCAAATCGATTTGATATATGTTATAGTATCAAGCAAAACGCCTTGCCGGCTGCTTGCGCGAAAGTGCGCAACGGGCTTGGCGGAAAGGAGGATTACCAGAAATGAGCGAAATCATACGCGAAATTGAAAGAGAGCAGCTTAAAGAGAACATCACGCCCTTTAGAATAGGTGACACCATCCGTGTTTTCGCAAAGATTGTTGAAGGCACGAAAGAGAGGATCCAGTCTTTTGAAGGAGTAGTGATCAAGAGGCAAAACGGCGGCTCTCGCGAATCGTTCACGGTTCGCAGGATCTCTTACGGCGTTGGAGTGGAAAAAACTTGGCCTCTCCATTCACCTAGGATTGATCACATCGAAGTCGTAAGGCGAGGCATAGTAAGAAGAGCGAAGCTTTTCTATCTGCGCGGCCGAGTCGGCAAAGCTTCCAAGGTCAAAGAAGAGATCTTGAGAAAATCCACGCCTGCCAAAAAGGCTTAGCGCAGTTGCTGGGCGCGAGCTGGGCGGAAAAGAGGGTGTTGGCCTTTTGCCGGGATCCCAAAGGTTTGAGCGCAGCTCAGCCTTTTGGGATCTTGGCAACCGCGCAAGCGGCAGGCTGACACCCTTTCTTTTTGAATCTTGATATTTAGCATTAAACTTTTCTTTTTCTTGTTTTTCTGATAAAATCAAAGGGTGAAGCTATGAGCATCAATTGGTTCCCAGGGCACATGGCCAAGTCCATACGCCTAATCAAGGAAAGCCTGGCGCTTGTGGATGTGGTCATTGAGCTTTTGGACGCGAGGATTCCAGGATCTAGCCGGAATCCGGAGATAGGCGTTCTTGCTAACGGAAAAAAGCTTTTGGTCGCGCTTTCAAAGGCTGACCTGGCTGATCCCGGGGCTAGCGAGCAGTGGAAGAGGCATTACGAAAGCCAAGGGATAAAGGTCGCGCTCCTGGATTCCTTAACAGGCAAGGGAGTGGACAAGATGGCAGAGGCTTGCAGAGAGCTCTGCAAGGACAAGATTGAAAGGCAAAAGGCTAGAGGCAGGCTGTTTGTGCCCGTAAGGGCCATGATAGCCGGAGTTCCAAACGCAGGAAAGTCAACTCTCATAAACCGGTACGCAGGGAAGGCCATAACAAAGACCGAAGACAGGCCTGGCGTTACCAGGGCAAAGCAGTGGATACGAATAAAAAAAGACTTGGATCTCCTTGATACGCCAGGGCTTCTCTGGCCTAAACTCGAAGATCCGGCGGCTGGCGTAAAGCTGGCGATAACGGGGGCCATAAGGGACGAGACTTTGGATTTGCCGGAACTGTCTCGCAAGCTCATAGAAATGCTTCAAGCAATGTACCCGGGAGCTCTCAAGGGGAGGTACCAGATAGAGGGCACAGGCAAGTCTGCCCAGGTTGTGGAGGACATAGCCAGGGCAAGGGGGTTCTTGCTCAAAGGGGGAGAATGCGACACAGACAGGGCATCCATAGTTCTCTTGGATGAATTCCGGGC
>JAISWZ010000078.1 GCA_031270945.1 Clostridiales bacterium
CGATGGGTTGGGGATTACGACCCGGATGTTCCTGGCGTTTACATCCTCAAAGCCGAGCTGGAAGAGCAGTTCTTGTATTCTATCTTCGAGGATCTGGACGCGGCTGAGTTGAAGATCACAATCGAGGCGCCTGTCGTCCCAGAGCTTCCGATAATAACAAGCTTTGAGAACATCGAGCTTGCTGGAGGCGTTGCTGGAAACGCCATGTATCCTGATGTTTCTGCTATTCTCGAAGCCGTGAAGACCGTCACCGCCTACTTGGAAGACGAAACTGCCGTAGAGCTCATAGTGGCTCAGTGGATAGGAGACTATGACCCAAATGTTCCTGGTGAGTATACCCTCAAAGCCGAGTTGGAAGCGCAGTCTTTATATTCTGTTAGCCAGGATCTGGACGCGGCTGAGCTGAAGATCACAATCGAGGCGCCTGTCGTCCCAGAGATTCCCATAATAACAGGCTTTGAGAACATCGAGCTTGCTGGAGGCGTTGCTGGAAACGCCACGTATTCTGACGTACTTGCTATCCTCGAAGCCGTGAAGACCGTCACCGCCTACTTGGATGACGATACTGCCGTGGAGTTGGAAGTGGCTCGATGGGTTGGGGATTACGACCCGGATGTTCCTGGCGTTTACATCCTCAAAGCCGAGCTGGAAGAGCAGTCCTTGTATTCTATCAGCGAGGATCTGGATGCGGCTGAGTTGACAATAACAATCGAGTCGCCTGTTATCCCAGAGCTTCCGATAATAACAAGCTTTGAGAACATCGAGCTTGCCGGAGGCGTTGCTGGAAACGCCACGTACCCTGATGTTTCTGCTATTCTCGAAACCGTAAAGACCGTCACCGCCCACTTGGAAGATGAAACTACCGTAGAGCTGGAAGTGGCTCAATGGGTTGGGGATTACGACCCGGATGTTCCTGGCGTTTACATCCTCAAAGCCGTGCTGGAAGAACAGTATCTCTATCTTATTAACGAGGATCTGGACGCGGCTGAGCTGACCATAACAATCGAGTCGCCTGTTATTCCGGAAGTCCCTGATGTTCCTGATGAACCTGATACGCCTGATGTTCCTGATGAACCTGATACGCCTGATGTTCCTGATACCCCTGATGTTCCTGATACGCCTGATGTTCCTGATACCCCTGATGCTCCTGAGCTTCCGATAATAACAAGCTTCGACAATATTGAGCTTTCCGGAGACATCGCGTATCCTGACTTTTCTGCCATTCTCGAAGCTGTGAGCAGTGTCACGGCGCACTTGGAAGACGGAACCGTTATTGAGCTAAAAGTGGCTCAATGGGTTGGGGATTACAACCCGAACGTTCCAGGAGTGTATACCCTTAAGGCCGAGTTGGAAGAGCAGTCACTCTACGAAATTGGCGAAGGGGTTGCGTTGCCCTCCTTAAAAGTGACAATAGAATCCCCAAGCGTGTCGCCTCCAATTATCCAGCCATACTATCCATATTATCCTGCCAGTCCGTTAGCGACACCCGCTCCGATTGTGAAAGCTCCGCAAGGCATCGGAGAAAACACGCAGAAGTTTGTTGCTGAAGCTTTGCATGAAATCGGCCTTCTCGCTGGAACAGGAACAGACGCAAATGGGAACCCTGTATATGAGTTGGATAGGGGCTTGACCAGGCTTGAAGCGCTAACCCTTCTGATCCGTCTGCTTGGGCAGGAAGAAGAAGCGCTTGCCTACGAAGGCGTTAGCACCTTCACTGATGTGCCCGAATGGGGAGACAGGTATGCCGCATTCGCCCTGCATGCTGGGTTGACCGTAGGCATAAATGATGAACACACGCTCTTTGGCTCTGACAGCCTGGTAACCCTTCATGACTTTACAGTCTTCTTGTTGAGGGCTCTTGACTACTACGAGAAGAATGGCGATTTCTTGTATGCTGAAGCTTTAGTAAGCGCCAGAAAGATCGGCCTGTTTGAAGCGTTTGATGTTTCTAGGCTCAGTGGCGCTTCTCTGACCCGAGGCTATGCGGTTTTGGAGATGGCGGACGCGCTTTTGGCATACCTAAACGGAAGCCGCAAGAGGTTGCTTGAAAGTCTCATAGAAAAAGAGGTTGTGACCAAATCAGCAGCGAATAACTTTTTGGCAAAGGTTTCAAGATAACTGAAGATTGGGGGTTGCGATAGTCGCAACCCCCTTTTTTTGCTTCTCGCAGCCCCGTCGGACAGCATCACAACGTGACGAGTGCTTAACATTGGAATTTGTTTATCGTTGCCCGCCTGTGAAGCCAGGCGGGCCAGCCTTCTCTTTCGGGCATGGCGTTTATTCCGTCCGGCCAAGCCTTCCCGCTAAAGTAGCGCCATCTTTTTTGCGGCGTTCCTCAGGGGTAGGCTCGATATCCACTCTTTGAAAGTAGCCCTTGATTTCCCATTCTGGGATCACGGTTTCACCGCTGTTGTACACTTTAGCCCATGGCGTGCCAGGGCTTCGGGTCATGTCCCATAACTCAGATTCCTTGTCAACAAAGTAATCTCCAATGGCGTTTACTAGGGCGTCGAATTCGCCAAAGCTAAGGGCGCTATTCAAATCGCGGGACGGGGATTGGATTGGATCGTCTTTAAAAATGCTATACTTTTTGTATACGTCCTTTACGACTGGGCCCCGAGCCCAAGCCTCGACTGGCGCGTCAAAGAGCGGTTTGCCAGTTCGGGCAAGCTGTCTGCCCTGGGCGAAATACAAAAGCTTCTGGAGCTTGTCGTTGTCAATGTCCTTATCGATAAAATCCTTTGTAATGGTTATGATTATTTCGGCCACATCAAATACGTTTGCCATAGTGCCTCCCCGGTGTCTTTATTAGTGCATATCCCAAAACTCCTAAAGTGGTGCAGTGAAAGTCATCGCGATGCTTTTACGCGTGACTTTCACAAGCCATAAAATTAATTTTGGGATATGCACCTAGGTTCCGTTATGTCTTGGCCTTTACAAGGCCTTGCCTTCTGGTTCGTACTGGGTGCGACGAAGCGATACGATCCTTTTCTGATAATCTAGAGCATTTTCTACATCTTTTTGGGTATATGTATTTCTTACATCCAGTAGGCATTTTTTAATGACTTCATTAGCTGCCCTTTCGACATCGTCAAAAGTAAACTTATCCATTTTAGCCACAAATTCATCCATGTCGATATCCGAGCCTGTATACCGCCTCAACTTAAGGTTGGATAGTGTTATCCGATCCAGCATGCTTGGCATGTCAAACCGCAATGTGCTGTCAAATCTCCGCCAGATCGCGTAGTCAAGGGATTGCTCAAAATTGGTTGCCGCAATGATGATTGAGTGGCCTTTGAAGTTGTCAATCAGTTGCAAAAAGGTGCTAACCACGCGCTTTATTTCTCCATTCTCAGATTCGTCATTGCGGCTTCTGGCGATTGCGTCAAATTCATCAAACAGAATGATGTAGCTGTCCTTGCTGGCGAAATCAAACACCTTTCGAATGTTTGACGCAGTTTCTCCCAGGTGCGAAGAAACAATTGCGTCGAAGCGCACATACAAGAGCGGCACTTCCAGCTCGGTGGCAATAGCTTTAGCGGTTATTGTTTTGCCGCAACCCGGAGGCCCGTAGAACAACACTGTCCTGATAGGGTAAGCCCCATTGCTCTCAAAGACATCCCATCTAAAAAACTCACGGATTATTTGGTCAATCTTCTCTTTGTTCTCGGGCGAAAGAATGACTCTTGAAAGTTGATTTTCCGGATAAATTCTTTGGAACAGCAACGCTTGATCGATAGAAATTTCTGGTTGAGACGCAAGCAAAGCCATACCACTTGCAGCATTTGTAGAACGCCTATTTATAATAGCTTGCAGCTCTTCAGCCAATGCATGGTGCTTCTTCTTGTGTTCATCTTCGATGATCTCTTCAGCTGTTCTAAGAAACCCTTCTTTGTCATTAGACTTGAAGGCGCTAAAGAGTTTCTTAACGTATTCAATTTGCACCATTGACATTTGCTCCTGTCCATAGGTTATTGCGCATCGTCAAAGCTCATATGCAAGCGTGCCCGGGTTTCTTGGCCTAATTGTTTCGGGAATGCTTTAGTGCATATCCCAAAATTTCTAAAGAGGCGCAGTGAAAGTCATCGAGATGCTTTAACTCGTGACTTTCGCAAGCCATAAGTTGCTTTTGGGGCATGCTTTAGCAATAATGGGTTTTTCGCAACGAGACTTGCTCTCTCTGTCTTAAAACCGCCGCTTCAACATCTTCCTTGACATACTCGGATCTACTTTCAGCGACGCATTTCTTGATAATCCAGAGTGCGACCTTTTCAACGTCAGAATGAGAAAACTCTTTTAACTGCGGCAAAAACTCATCTAGCCAATCGCTTTCCCCACTAAGCCGCATCATCCTCATCTGAAACAGCTGCTTGCGCTCATTGTCGCTGGGCATGTCAAATCTCATCATGCAGTCAAACCGGTTCCAAACCCCGTAATCAAGGCATTGATCATAGTTGGTTACCGCTATGATAAGAGAATGCCCCAAGTATCTGTCGATCCGTTGCAACAATGCGTTCACAACTCGCTTGATTCCCATGCGCTCATTCAAATTGGAGCGGCATGTTGCAAAATCGTCGAACTCGTCAAGAAGGATTACATATTTGCCATATCTTGTGTCGTCAAGAATTTCCCAGATTTCCGAAGATGTTTTGCCAAGACAGTATGACACAAAAGCGTCAAATCGCAAATATATCAGCGGAAGCTCCAACTCAGAGGCTAACGCTTTGGCTGTCAAAGTCTTCCCGCAACCCGGAGGCCCATAGAACAGCAATCTTTTCTTAGGGAAACGGCCGCCTTTTTCAAGCGCTCTACGATTATTGAATTCTTGGATCACTTTCTCGACTGCGACTGTATTTGCAGGAGAGAGAACTACATCAGAAAGCCTGTTGTCCGGGTGAATGACCTCATACAGCGGAGAATCAAGGGGAACTGCTCCCAAGGTCTCCGCGTCTTGCCAATCCTTGTATATGCACTTGTCTAAAATATCGGTAAGCTCACATACAATCCGGCCATGCCTCTTCCTGCGTTCGTCCTTTATCACTTCTTTTGCAACATCAAT
>JAISWZ010000118.1 GCA_031270945.1 Clostridiales bacterium
AAGAGTGTAGATAGGTTTGACGCCGTGCTGTCGTTGCCGGAGGAAAGACAGATTAGGTCTGATTTCGGACGTAGCATTGATTTCGATGTGGACACGCGGGAAAAAGAATTTAAGGAGCACGCTTTTCCTCTAAACCTTGCAAGCGGTTAGCGAGTGGCGCACAAAATACCAAGAGTACCACGACTACGACCAGGCGATAATGAAGCTGTGGAATCACTTTGAAAAAGAAGTACTTATGCCAATTTTCCAGTACAAAGTACCTGTCATCAAACTCGGCAAAGAGACACCGAAAGAAGCGGTATGCCAAGTGTTTGAAAATGTCAACAAAGGCGGCGTCGCCTTGACGGTATTCGAACTTGTTACCGCCACATTTGCCACGGACGATTTCGACTTGCGCAAGGATTGGGAAAGCCGCAGGGCCTCCATCGGAAATAAAGTGCCGTGGCTGGTTCGTGTTACCAACAGCGCAGCTGTTGTAGACAACGACGCTTTCCTGACGGCTATGACGCTGCTCACTCGCTATTACTCGTTTGTAAATGGCGGTATGGCGGTCAGTTGCAAACGCAAGGATGTGCTTGAACTCGAACTCGAAGACTACAAAGCTAATGCTAAAAAGTTGGGAAACAGCTTTATTCAGGCAGGCAAGTTCTTAGAGGAACTGAGAGTGTTCCGTGAACGCGATTTGCCTTATGCCACTCAGCTTATCCCGATGTCGGTTTTGTTTGCGATTCTTGGCCATAAAGCAGAGGATGGTGCTGTGCGCGCTAAATTGACGCAATGGTACTGGTGCGGAGTATTCGGCGAATTGTATGGTGCAGCCAATGAAACGCGCTATGCCAATGACACTACTGGCTTTATGAAATGGCTCGAAAGCGGAGAACTGCCTGACACAGTTAGCCGCGCCAATTTTTATCCGACACGCCTCCTGACTCTCCAAACCCGTAACAGCGCGGCTTACAAGGGTGTCATGGCTCTCGTTTTGAAATCGAAAGCCTTGGATTTCATCAGCAACAAGGAAATGGACTTTACCGTGTTTTCGGACGAGAATATTGAAATTCACCACATCTTTCCAAAGTCCTACTGCGAGAAGCGGTATCCTGGGCAAAAGTGGAACTCTGTTGTCAACAAGACACCACTGTCTTATCGGAGCAATCGCATAATCCAAGGCGACGCGCCGAGTATGTACCTTTCGCGGATAGTCAAGCAAGGCAACGTGACGGAAAACGAGCTTGATAAAGCGCTTGAATCACATCATATCGATGTTGCCGATATTCGCGCCGATGATTTTAATTCCTATTTTATCAAAAGAGCCAAATCTCTGCTGAGCATGATAGGTTCGGCGATGGGCAAGCCGATTCAAAATTTGAATAGCGATGATGTCATCAAGGAATTTGGCGGTTCGCTTGATGATAAAGGTGGAGTCGAATAACGGCGAAAATCCGCGAGTTGTTCTTTTAGAGTACACGGACTTATCAAGGGCTACCTACTCCAGCCGGATGACGTATATGCAGGGCTACGCTGGAGTTTACTGGACAAGGGCAGCCGGATTTGTGGATCGCAGCTGTGGGCAGGTCGGATTGAGAAAGCCTGATTATGGCTTGAATAGGCAATTCGTCATAGACGAGTAGCCTATTCTATTGTCCGAGTTCGTATAGATACCATGAGGCTCAATAAGACAACAAAAAATCCGCGACGTGCATGGTTTTAATCCCTTCATAATTGCCGCCCGCAAACTCATGTGTGCGAAGTACATACTTAGGATAGTTGTCACGGACATTCAACAAACGGTCATATTCGCGCTGCTCGGTTTTCACGCTGTCAATCTGCTGCGAGATTTGAATATACAGCTTATTCTCCCGCCGGATCGCCACAAAATCTATTTCACCGTCCGGAACTTGACCGATATAGACCTCATAGCCGCGCCGAAGCAATTCCAAGTATACCACATTCTCCAGCATCGCGGCAGCGCTGTCCGACGTATAGCCCAACACGCTATACCTCAAAGCGGGGTCGCTTACATAAAACTTTTCCCGTGTCCTTAAGATTTCCTTGCCTTGAATATCATACCTTAAGCAACGGTGCAGGATGAAAGCGCCCTCCAGCTTGCTCAAATAGTTGTAGACCGTTTCATTGTCAATGGAGCGGTTTTCTGATTTAAGATATTTTGAAATGGACGAGGCTGAAAATGTCCTGCCGATATTGTCAAATGCAAAACGAACGATCCGTTCAAGCTGGTCAACCTTGCTAATTTGATTGCGCCTTACTATGTCCGTAAAAACAGTAGAACTATAAATATCTCTTACAATAGTATATTCGGCGTCCTGTGCGTGCTCCTGCAAGTGAATAGCAGGAAATCCGCCAAAACGCAGATACCGGGCAAATTCCTCTTTTAGACTGGGGCGCACAATAAAGGCATTATGGTCAGTGGCGTAAACTGGCCTTACGCCATAGTTCGCAGACTTCCTGAATTCCAAATACTCGGCAAAAGACAATGGAAACACGCGGAGTGATACATACCGCCCCGTTAAATAGGTCGATATTTCTGAGGGCATCATGCGGGAATTGGAACCTGTCACATAAATATCCACATCGAAATCTATCATAAAAGAGTTGACGGCTTTTTCCCAATCCTCAACCTCCTGTATCTCGTCAAGGAACAGGTATGTTTTTTCGCCCTTTGACAGTTGCCCTTTCACTTCGTTGTAGAGCGCTTTCGCCGTTTTGAGCTCCTCATGCTGGAGGGAATCAAAGTTGTAAACAATAATCCTGTCATCGGAAACGCCACGATTGCGAAGCTCTTCCTCCACCATTTTCAAAACAGTGAACTTGCCACAGCGCCGAACGCCGGACAAAACCTTAACAAAGGGCGCATCCGTATACGCCATAATCTTTTCAAGATATGCGGGTCGCAGAATCAAAGCAATCACCTGCCTTTTCGACACAATGACACAAAATCATCTTTCTAGCTTAGGCGGACAGGCATTGGAACGGGGAGGATCCAAAGCGGGAAGGTCACCGACGCTTCAGAATTTACTACTTGGTTCAAGGACGTGAGCTTGTCCTATGAACAAGCCAGCCCTTGAAAGTTCAAGACCTCTTTATCAATCGGGTTTCGTAAAATGCCCTTGAATTATAAAGCTTTTTTCTTGCCCTTGTTCCCCGCCATGGCCCGGGTTGCCAAGGCAGGCTTGAGCGGGATGAGGAATTTTGAGCCGTGATCACATATATGAATGGAATGTACGCTTTTAAAAAAAATGCGTCCGCAAGCACCAAAAAGGTGAGGTAAACATATAAAAAGCATTGCAAGCCGTCTTGGTCAAGCATATAATTATCCTTGAAGCCAAAAACAGGGAGGATATGCCAAGATGAAAAAGCTCAAGACGATTGCGGCTCACGCGCTGGCCGCCGCCGCCGTGCTGGCGCTGGGAATGGCTATGGGAACCTATTTCCAGGCTGAGTCTGCCAAGAGGGCAGTAAGCGAGAACATTGACACAACAGTCAATTTATTGTTTGAGAACTTCGCGCCAGAGCCCACCTATGCCGTCACTGAGCCCTACCCAGCCATGGGCGAGGAAGAGAAGGCAAAGTTTTTCAGTGACAACAAGGAATTCTATGAGGCGCTGGAAAGCGGGAGCGTGCTTGTCAGCCCATTCATCCTCGAATATTTCTATGCGGACAGCGCGGGCAACAACCCGGTTGTCCTGAGAGTGATCGCTGACAGCAGAGCTGGGACGGCGTTTGACGAGCATGGGTACCGCATGCGCCAAGGCGATCCATTTCCCAGCGGCACGACTTATGCTGAAATAGCGCGTGAGCATTATCTTGGAAGCATTGAAAACGCAAAAGGCAATTTCAAGCTTAACGTATTGCGCATGATTTTCGGAGATGAATCTGATTATTTTGGCTAACCAAACAAAAACGTTGCGAACAGAGCTCAAGCATCACGACCCAGTCGGCTCTACCAAGAGGATAGGATACGTGCACAACAGCATACATACAACATCCTTCGTCTTCGGCGTCATCTGGCAGCATAGTGAGAATGTCATTGGATAATGACACGCTTAACCTTCCTGATTGTAAAATAGCCTTGAGGCTTTACTTCCTGTGAAAGCATCACAAACGATGACGGTTCTGCGCTGAGCGGCTTGCTATTGACAAATTCCTACATGGTCTAAGGGAATTGAGTTGGCGCAAAGCAAGGCACGGAAGAATTACCGTGTAGCTTTTGGGGCAGCGCTGCAATTGAACTCAACAGATGTGAAGCTAGCCAAAGCGGATATCTGCAAAGGAAAACGCAAAGGGCCATGGGAGGGTTTTGGCTTTCCCATGGCCTTTTTTGGCATGCCTTATCAGAAGCAATAGGACGCTCGCCACGGCCCTTTTCCTCTCAAGGGCATATATGCATGCCGATTGCCTGAAACGCGCGCAGGGAGCGTCCTGGAAAGCGTCTTTTCTCGCAGTGCGCTGGTGCGTCTTTATTTCAGATATTTTGACTTCCCCAAGCGCGGGAAATATGTACCTGTTTATTATTGAGCTGTAGTCTGCCTTGTTTTTGTACGAAGTCCCGGCTTTGGTGGCAAACCATTCCATGGCCCAGTCCTTGAGCGGCGGATCCAGCCAAAGCTTTATTTCACGAATTTAGCTTTTTTCTTTCCCTTGTTCCCCGTCATGGCCTGGATTGCCCAATTTCTTGGTTTTAAGGTAAATCTCAGTGAACGCTTCAAGCCACTCCAAATAAAGAAACCTGTCTTCCTCCTGCTTGAAGAAGTTGTCGTTAAGGCCATGGCGCTTCAGGATATCGATGAACCCAAGATCCAACAGAGCAAATTCATCGGATTTTCCAGGATTGCCAACGAGATAGTCCAGCGACACGCCAAAATAATTGGCTACCTGCAAAAGCGAGTCTGCGGATGGAATCGTCCCGCGACTTGCCATCGACGAAACAAAATTTAGCTGGATGCCCATGTCAGCGAGGGCACCCCTGACTGACAGCCCTTTGCTTTTCGCAAGAGCCCTGAACTTCTCAGCTATTTCAAGGGCCATAGCCTTTTTCCTTTTATCCGCGTCATTTGTCTCGTCTTGCGGCTTCTCTTCTTGAGGCTTCTCTTCTTGGAGCTTCTCTTCATCAAGGTCACTCATCGGATTCATCACCGCCAACTTCAATAGTCTTCAGGAAAAGAGCCGTCGCAGTCTTCAACATATCAAAATAAGCCTCCCGGTTTTCCTGGCTTATGGACTTATCCGACAATCCCTCGCTCTTTGCCATCTCTTCAAAGCCAAGCAATAGCTCGGCGTATTCGAGATCCCTCGGAGGCCTCCCAAAAAGAAAGTCCAAAGACACGTTAAAGTAGTCAGCAATGGGGATAAACGCGTCTGCGGATGGGACTGACCCGCGAACTGTCATTGCTGTAACAAAGCCGGAATTTTGCCCGCATTCAACAATCGCATTGCTTACGGCCAAGCCTTTTAATTTTGACAGAGACTTGATTCTTTCTGAAACTTCATAAGCGAAAGCTTTTTTTGATTCAGCTTTGGCGCCTGCGGCTTTGGCGTCTGGAACTTTATTGTCTTTCATGCAGCCCTCCGTCTATATGTGGACATCTGCTAAAAATACGGCTTTTTTTAAGCCCAAAACTTTGGCGCTTATTTAACTGGCAATTGCATTTTTAGCGTTGGACATCACACCCGATTGATGCTATGTATATCAGTATGAGTTACAAAGCGGTACTTTCAAGCGCTTTAAGGCTGCAACGGGATCCGCTCAATGCCAAGGCAGGAACTACTTCTGACTCTTAAGCTGAAAATCAAAATTAAGAGCGAGTGGCTTCCGTTAGTCTCAATAGGGGTTGCGGCATTGCTCAACACCACAGGCATACGGGCCGGAAAGGTTTCAGGAGGCAAGATTGCAAGCGGTTCATTGTTCACGAGCTGGTTTGAGGACGCGAGCATTGCTGAAGCCACAGCGCCGAACGCCGGACAAAATCTTAACAAAGGGCGCATCCGTATACGCCATAATCTTTTCAATATATGCAGGTCGCAGAATCAAAGCAATCACCTGCCTTTTGACACGATGACACAAAATCATCTTTCCAGCTTAGGCGGAAGGCATTCGGGCAGGGGAGGATCCAAAGCGGGAAGGTCACCGACGCTTCAGAATTTACTGGTTGGTTCAAGGACGTGAGTTTGTCCTATGAACAAGCCAGCGATGAAAGTTCAGGGCCAATCTTTATCAATGTTTTATTCCAAAAAGAAGGGGATTAGGCCAAACTTACGCTAAAAAAACAAGAAAAGTCCCCCACTATGACACAATCCGCTAGCGATAGCGGCGATCCATACTGGCATCCCATATTATGGAAGCGAGTTTTGCTTGATATCATAGGCTTTTTCGGGCAATCGCTATACTGGGATACCAAAAAAAGGAACGGCATATGCCGTTCCTTTTCTTGCTTCCTGGTTGGCGGGAAAGCCCGTCAAACCGGCATTCGTTGCCCACCAAATATGTGCGTGACAGGATTCGAACCCACGACCTTCTGGTCCGTAGCCAGACGCTCTATCCAACTGAGCTACACGCACTTGACAACTTTGATATTATAACATGGCTTGGCGCAGAACGCAAGAGCAAATTTAAATTTTTTAAAAGCCAAATTATGGGACAAAACCTCAATTGGCCACCGTTTGCTCACAAATAAGAGCTTATCACGACTATTCACTTTTGTCAAGCCCTTTTTAAAAAAAATATGCGCCGGGGCGCTGGTAGGTGGCGCTGGTCTGGAGACGCGGCTGAGAGGCGCAGGAGTTGCCAAGAAGTGCAGGACGCACGGCCAAGAAGTGCAGGACGCACGGTCAAGAAGTGCAGGACGCGCTTTCATAAGATTAAAATCTTGCCAAGGCCCTGGGCGCTCCAGGGCCTTGGCTTGGCGCTTAGCGGATTATCGAGGCAAGCTCAGGAGACTTCAATATTCCTGTCTCCCGGGGCTTGTATTCATAGCTCCATCCTTCATCCCTTGTATGCCACGACTGCGGGCCCCACCAAGTCAATGACGGGTCTGAGTTGTGGATCTGGCCGAAGGTGTTGATGCGGTTGCCAAAAAGGGTAATGTCGATCTCATGGCGCCCGGCTTCTGAAGCCAGGGTTAGCTTGTAGGGAGCGAGCGCGATTTTGCCAGCTGCCGCGCCATCAACGGCGACAGAGAGCAGATGCCCGCGAAAGCTTGAGACAGTAAGGACGCTTGATTCAAAGTCGGCTTGCAGATGGTAGGTGATGTTCCCTCCATAGAAGGGAAGCCCCTGCCTTGTGATGTCTCCAAAGGCCAGCGCCCTGACAGGCTCCGTAAGCGCCCCATGGATCCCTTCTAACTTTACCCCGAAGTCGCCCAAAAGGAACATGGCTTCCAGATCCACTTTGCGGCCATATGGGAAGGAGAGCTCCAAGACGGTTTTGCCTTTGCGTATTGTTGGAAGAGAGGTTGTTTCAATGGACTTGTCTACGTACCAGCCGTCAATTGAAACGGGAACATCCGCTCCATTAAGGGTCAGCTTGGCGTTTTCCAGGCACTCTGCCGCAAGCTTTGCGCCTTCAACGTCTATCTCGCTGTTGATCTCGTAGATCAGCTTTATCTCGTGGTCACGGATGTCTTCTTTGTCAATCCAAGGCTGGGCGCCATGCCCCTTTGACGCTTGGTAATTGGCCTTCGCTCTCGCTTTGCCGTCTATGCGCAAAATCTCGTCTTTGCCAAGCGACTCCCCGTCCAAGACGCCTTCGAAGATGTCAAGCAGCAATACATTGGGCTCGTCCAGGGTTACAGGCGCTTTGTCCAGAAAGAGAATCGGGTCTGAAGTTTCTGGAGCGGATTCATTTTCGATTGAGGTTGCGGGAGCCCCTTTCTCAAGGCGCAGAAGAAGGCTGTCATGCTCGTAGAGCGTCTTTTTGACTACAGTCTTGTTGCCTGAGTGCTCGCAAGCGATAGGTCTGGCCTCACCTGTGAGGGCGTCATACTCCAGGACGCCAAAAAGACCGGCAAAAGTAAAGCGGCACTCCTGGCCAAATGGGACGTCCTTGTTGTCCCTTCTGTTTGCGTGAGCCGCGAAAAACCAGAGAGACTCGCCGTCATCTCTTAGCTGGTACAAGAACTCATCGCAAATGCCTCCGCTTGAAAGCTTGACGTCTATAAGCCTGTACTCTTCAAGAGCGTTTAGCAAGTCATCTTTGCCAAAAGAAATGGTTTCGCAAGAATCCTGTCTCCACTGCTCCACAACAGGGCTTTGGGATCCGTCCAGGCATTTTGGGGCTGTGCCCAAGAACAGCACTTTTCCGCCGCGCTTGGCAAAGAGCTCAAGCCTCTCGAAGGTTGTCTTCCTGATCGTCTCCAGAGGAGGAACTAATATAACATCATACGCCATCTCCCCAACAGGGAACGTTTCGGATATGAGATCAAGACTGCACTGATCTGGCAGGTTTGACTCGCATATGAACTCGAAGTCAATAAAGCCTGTAAGAAGCCAGTTGGTGAGGCTCTGGAACTGGTCATCCAGTTGCGCCCGCTTTTGCGCTGTCTGCTCTTCTGGCCCCCAATAGAGCCAGTAGCTTTCCACTGGGTGGATAACGCCTACCCTGGCTACAGGCTTTCCGCGAGTCAGCACAGTGTTCAGCCTTGAGAAGTAGTCTTCAAGATACGGATATTCCTTGTACCATGGGGCTTGGTAATTGAATGTGGCCGGATAGTCCCTCTTTGCCTCTCCTTGCATGGAAACCCAGGATAGATGGGGGACGCGTATCGTAACACCAAGAGCCGCCTGCCAGTCTCCAGAGAGCTTTTGGTTCCTGAAGTCAAAGTCGTAGTTGGTCACTCCGTATAGCTCGCTTAGCATGCCCTCGCGGCCATATTGGTGCACTGCGGACTGCGCTTGCTTTGCTGTCGTGAATTCTCGCCAGTCGCATAGCATGTCTATTCCTGGCAGCTGAAATGCCCTGTAAGAGCGCATTGCGTCACCCAAAGCCCTGGTCTGCGACCAAAGGGTTGGCTCTTCCATCATGTGCCCAGTAAAGGCTATGCCATGCTTCTCGCACCACTCTCCGCATTGGTCAGCGAATGCCTCGGCAAACCTGGCGGCTATATGGTCATGGTACTGGTACCTTGCCAACGAAGCGCCATCTGGAAGCTCCCACAAAAGCTCAGGCAAAGCGCCAAGTATGTTGCTCCCGTAGGCTTGCTGGAATGTGATTGCGAAATCGTCAGTCCAAGGCAATGCCACATCCAGCTCTTCCCTGGCGAAAGCCAAGTTGCCTTTATGGGCGAATTGAGGCTCGTCCGTGAAGATGGCAGGGATGACTCCGCCAAAGTCCTTCTGAAATAGCTCAGCGTAGCGCTCATGGGTGATGTTTATGAACTCGGCTATGGCCTTTGGGCTCAAAGTGTCAACGTACGTCTGGTTGTTGAACCAGCCGGAAGGATCCGACGTCTTCAGGTAGCAAAAAAGCCTGAAGCCTTTTTCTTCTTTCCCTGACTCAATTTCTGCGGGTTGGTAGCTCTCAAGAGTGCCATCCGCTCCCAAGACTATGTCAAAGCTTGCGACAAGAGTGCTGCCAGAGCTCTTTTTGCGTGTCAGAAGCAGGTACTTCTGCCTGTGCTCAACGTTCTTTGTGACAAACCCGCCAGCCGCTCCGCTGGGCCACCTGTCCTCGTCATAGAGCCAAGCCAGCATCTTGTTTTCCCGCGCCTTTTCAACGCAAGCGGAAATGAGGGACATGTACTCGTCGCTAAGGTATTCCGTAGCCATGCCTGTCCGCACGTGCATGTGAAAGCCGCCAAAGCCCATGTCGCGCAATACGTCAATCTGGCGCACCAGCTCTTCCTCGCTTAGCTTGCAGTTCCAAGCCCAGAAAGGGGTGCCCCGGTACTCGCTGGTGGGGTTCTTGAACAGGTCTTCGCTAAATGCTTGCTTTGATTGAGGGTAAAGCATAAAAGCCTCCTATTTGAATCGCTTAAAGAAAGCGCTACGTCTGTGGCAACATCATAATCAGATGATGCGCAAAATATGGAATCCGATTTATAAGAAAAAGGAACGGCTGTTCCTAAAGTCTCAGCTCTTACTTTGCGCAAAGGCAGAAGGGGCGCCCTTCAGGATCAAGGAGCGTCACCCATTGCTCTCCTCCGTACTGGCTCTCAGGCTTTGTAGCGCCAAGGGCTATAGCGTCCTGCACGGCTGAGGGCACGTCGTCCACCTCAAAGTCAAAGTGCATCTGCTTTTGCTGCTGTCCAGGCTCTTCTGGCCATACTGGAGGAATGTAGTCAAAGTCGCAGGGAATGAAAACAACAACGAGCTTGCCGCCAAAAGCCAGGGCAGGGGAACCCCAAAATGTCGCTGGTTCCCAGCCTGTTACCCCGGCGTAAAAGTCCCTAAGCTTTTTCGGGTTTACACTGTCAATCGCGATGCTTCCAATATTGACGCCAGCCATAAAAATCCTCCTAATCTAATGATGAGCGGTGTGATTCTTATCGTTAGCGGAAGCGGCCCGACTGGGTTCTGAAGCGGGCAACGATAAGAAAATTCCACATTTGAGCGCTCGTCAGTATATGCCCGCGAGCGAAAACTTTTCGCTTGCGGGCATCTATAACTCCTAGAGCGTTGGGCAAACGCTGTCCAGCGCTGCTGCATGCATAAGCGCCTATCTATTGCTCCTTGCTTGCCCTCGTCTGCTTATTTTTCATCCAGTCGCTAGCGGAAATGTGGTAATTGCGCTTTTTGACTGCGGTTGAAAACCATTTGTGCCTTTCAGTTTCCCAGCTAAAGCCCATGCTCATCAGGTACATCCAGTCCTGTTGCTTGTCAGAGCCAGGCTCGGCAAAAACTTCAGGCGCGTTAAAGTCATCAAACAGCCGATCCAGCACAACTTCCAGCGCTTCCGTGGTAAGCGCGGTTCGGCCCTGATCCATGGAGCAGCGAACACCGAATTGGTATAAGTGGTCAGACAGGAACAAGCATCCGGAAAGATCGCCTGTCTCTTTAAATATTATCGCGAAATGCTCAAGGCGGCTTGACAAGCGCAAAGCTTCGGACTTCGCGTTTTCTTCTGACTTTCGGGCCTTTTCAAACGGCTGTATGTCGCAGGCGAGCATTCCCTGCCAATCTTCTGGCAGAAACGGGCGCATCACAAGCCGCTCTGTCTCAAAGGGCATATGCTTCTTGAAAATGACAACAGATGACGCGTCGTTTATCGCATCCTTGCCTACAAACTCCCTGTAGCCTGACTTCTTGAAGAAGTCGAGAATCTTTGGCTCGTGCGAAGGAACGACCAACTCCCAGTACTTGGCGTCAACAAAGAGCTTCTCAGCCTCTTGCAGCGCCAGCGCTCCTATGTTCTTCTTTTGATTGGGTGGAGTCACAAATATGCTTCCCAACGTGTACCGCTTGGTGCCCTTCCACTGATAGACGCTTATTCCTCCGACTGGGCTGCCTGAGCGCATAATGTAAAAGTGGCGCCAGAGCGGGTCCTGCATTTGGGCTGATATCGCTTGCGCTCCATCAGCCGTTGGGGCTGCCTCCTTGCTATCGTGTTTCAAATAGGGCGCGAAAGCTTCTGTCTGGAGCCTGTGCCATATTTCAGCGGCATCATTTTCGCTTGGTTTGAGCAATGTTACTGCTTCCATTGGTTTTGCCCTTTCTTTTCATATGGGATTTTTGCGCCGAAGAGGCGCATGCCCTTGTGCATTAAGCTTTCTCCTGAGCGTTTTCGCAAGCCTTTCTGCATTACAATAGCCTAATCGGCTTATAAAGTCAAGAGAAATAGCCCTTCAACTTCCCATTGCATCTTGGGTGGTTTATCCGTATAATTAGGGCGTATACTCGATAAACGGCGGGTATGCATACGTGAGCGAAGACAGCAGGAAAGCATTTGCTGTTTTCGCTCGCGAATCGAGATTGAAAAGTGCTCTAAAGATAGGAGGAGGCGCCAATGATCAACTTGAAGGGAAGGAGCTTTTTGACTCTTTCCGATTTTGAGAAGGAAGAAATAAAAGACCTGCTTGAGCTTTCGCATAAGCTCAAAGACAAGAAGAAGGCAGGCAAGGGCAAGAGGAAGCTCAAAGGCAAGAACATCGTGCTTCTCTTTGACAAGGCGTCAACGAGAACCAGGTGCGCCTTTGAAGTGGCGGCTTATGACCTGGGCGCGAGCGTCACTTACCTTGACAAGGCTGGATCCCAAATGGGCAAGAAGGAGTCCTTGGAGGACACAGCCAACGTTCTTGGCCGCTTCTATGACGCCATAGAGTACAGGGGATACGAACAGGAAGTTGTTGAGCTTCTGGCCAGGCACTCAGGAGTGCCTGTATACAATGGGCTCACTGACGTTGACCACCCGACTCAAATCCTGGCTGACCTCATGACAATGGAAGAATGCCTCTTGAAGCCAGTGGACAAGTGCAAGGTAGTCTTTGTCGGGGACACCCGCAACAACATGTCCTTGGCATGGATGATAGCGGCGTCCAAGCTGGGGTTTGACTATGTTGGGCTTGGCCCCAAGGCGCTTCATCCAGACAAGGATCTTGTCAGCAAGCTGGACGAGCTGGCCAAATTGGAAGGCGGATCAATAACGTTCGAAGAGTCGTCTGACAACGTGTCTGGCGCTGATGTCATATACACTGACGTTTGGGCCAGCATGGGAGAGGAAGACCAGCTGGAGCAGAGAGTGAAGCTGCTGTCCCCTTACCGGGTAGATCTAAGCCTAGTTGAGAAGATCGGAGGCGCCGCTTACATTTTCATGCACTGCCTTCCCGCTTTTCATGACTTTGAGACAACAAACGCAAAGGCGGCTCAAAAGCGCGGCTTGGATATTCGCGAGGTTACAGACGAGGTGTTCCGATCTTCCCACTCAGTTGTTTTTGAGCAAGCTGAGAACCGCATGCATACCATAAAGGCCGTCTTGGCGGCAACACTTTCTTAGAGAGGACTTCAATGGAGACTGAAAAGCTTTTCTATACTGACGCTTACCAGAAGGCTTTCGAAGCCAAAGTTGTTTCCTGCGAAAAGAGCTCGGATGGATACGCCTTGGAGCTCAATAGGACATGCTTCTATCCGGAAGGCGGAGGGCAGCCGGCTGACAAGGGAACCCTTGAGGCCGAAACCGGAAAGGTTCAGGTGCTTGACGTCAAGGAAAAAGACGGCAGGATACTGCATCTAACCGACAAGCCGATTGAGCCCGACATGCTCGCTAAAGGCGAAATTAGCTGGCCTTGGCGCTTTCAGCTTATGCAAAGCCACTCCGGAGAGCACATAGTCTCAGGAGTCATCAAAGCCCTTTTCAAGCTGGACAATGTAGGCTTCCATATGGGAACAGACTTCGTTACCATAGACACTAGCGGCCCATTGACCGAAGAGCAAGCCTACCGCGTAGAGGCTGAAGCGAATAGGGCCATTTGGGAAAACCGCAAGGTCATATGCAGGTTTCCGCCAGAGGAAGAGCTCAGAGACATGGCCTACAGAGCCAAGAAGGCTATTTCTGGCGCAGTGAGGATAGTCGAGATTACAGGCGCTGATCTTTGCGCATGCTGTGGACTGCATGTCGCAAACGCTGGAGAAATCGGGATTGTCAAGATAGTGGGACTGCAAAAATGGAAAAGCGGAGTCCGCATTTCCATGCTGGCAGGAAATATGGCCTACCTGGACTATGCCAAGAAGTGCAAAGCTGTAGCTGAGATAGGTGCGTTCCTTTCCTCCAAGCAAGACGACGCGGTTGGTGCCGTTAAGCGCTTGATGGAGCAAATCTCCGGGCTGAAGGAGCAGATCTACCAGATGAACCGCAGGGAGGATGAGCGCAAAGCCGCTTCCATCCCCCAAGGCCAAAAGCTTGCCTTCTTCTTTGAAGACAACATGGCGCCAGATGACTTGAGGCTACTGAGCTTGGCTCTAGCCAAACGCGCTGTTGTTGCGGCCGCTTTCTCCAAAGCGGGTGAAGGGCACAAGTACGCGCTGGCAAGCCTTTCTGTTGACGCCAGGAAGATCGCAGCTGAGATGAACGCAGCCCTCAATGGACGCGGAGGCGGCAAGAGCGAGCTGGTTCAAGGATCTGTCGCGGCGGACAGAGAGAGCATAGAGAAGTTTTTGGAGAAGTGCAACTGATGCCCAGGGCCTGAAAAGCGCTTGTGATCTTAGGATCCCATGCGCTTTTTTGGTTGCTTGCTTTGGGGCAGGAAGGCGGACATGGGGTCTTGGCCAAATCAAACCGTCGAGTTGGGAGCTGGTTCGCCCTCCAACCACAAATGTCGAAATATTGATATAACTTGATATTATGCAGCAAGCGCAAAGGGTCTGCCTCTCCAGCCTCTGGTCTTTACTTGATGCATTTGGAATTCCTATTATTGCACTCTTATTCAATATTTCGACATTTAAAAAGGCCCGCATGAGTTCCTACTCGGGCCGGTTGTCGATAAGTTGAAGAGGTTTTATGGGTTAGAGGGCAGGGAAGGCAGACATAGGCAATAACAGGCGTGAAATCGAGACAAGTGGCTGGAGAGAAGTCGAGACAAGCAAGGCTCACAGCCTTAGGTGCAGAGCGCGTTCTCCAAGGCAAGCGCATCACTTGTTCTTCTCGCTTCTTGCATAGAGCCACGTCCCGACTATAAGAAACGCAATCGTAAGGCCTATGATAGCCGCGAGAGTGACAGCTGGGTTGAACAGCACAACCGATGAATACTCTGATGTTCCCGCGTACACAACAGCTCGAACAAGGTCAAGGCAGTATGTCATGGGCAGGCAGCGCGAGAGAATGAACAGGATACCGCTGGAATTGCTAATTGGGATTATTGCGCCGCTTAGAAACATCTGGGGCATTGTGGTTAGCATGACCGCCATGTTGGAGGCTGTCTTGTTCTTAATGCCGCCGATTAGAAGCATGGAGAACGCTCCCGCCGCAAGGCACATCAGCGGAGACAAAGCGAAGAAGGCGAGCAGCTGGGGAATTCCGATATAAATGCCCATGAGAAGCCCTACTATCAAAGTGCCTACGCTTGAAACAATCGCTATGAACGCGGATGAAAGTATCGTGCCTATTACTATGCTGTATCTGGAAATGGGCGCAACCATAATCTCTTGCGTGAAGTTGTCCTCGCTGTCTTCCACTATGCTGGACATGCCAGTAGCCGTCTGCATAAAGAGCATGTTTACAAGCATGCCCACGAGCATGAAAGGCCCATATTCATAGTTCAGGCCTCCGGCCATGTTCTCGGAGAGGTTGCCGCCAATCATTCCCATCATGACGATAGGCATCGCAAGGCTCATGATTACCGTGCCCGGAGACTTCAGGGAAACCACCATGCCGCGCATGAAAAGGGTGACAATCGCGTTTAATTCCCGCGCAAACGCGGATTTGATTTTAGGCCGCTCAGCCGCTGTAGTCATTTGCGTTAGGCCTCCTTTTCAGCTTTCTGGTCAGGATTTCGCAAGAACTCCACATAGGCGTCTTCAAGCGTAGGCAGACAGACGCGGGGAGTCGGGTCATATTTTAGCGTGGCTTTCAGCTTGGTGGGGCTGCAGCATGCCGCGATTTTTCCGTTGTTGATAATGCAGACTGTGTCAGCTCCTTCAGCCTCGTCGATATAGTGCGTTGTGAGGAACACGGTAGTCCCGTACTCTTTCCGGACGCTGTTCAGGTACTCCCATACGTCGCGACGCGATACGGCATCAAGCCCTGCGGTCGGCTCATCGAGGAAGAGAACTTTCGGCGTGTGAATCAAGCTGCGGATGATCTCAAATTTTCTTTGCTGCCCGCCTGACATCTTCTTGACAGGCTTCCAGAGCTGATCGCTTATCCCTACGACCTCGGCAAGGCGAAGAACTCGCTCTTGATACGTTTTGGGCATCAGCTTGAAAAAAGGGCGGTAGCCGTATATGCCATACAGACAGGCGTGGAAGCGAATGTTTTCCTCCGCTGTCAGGTTGACGTCAATGCTTGGCTTTTGAAATATGATGCCAATGCTTTCTCGCACCTGCTTTGATTGCTTGTCAATGTCGTAGCCAGCGATTTTTACCTCGCCGCTCGTTTTGCTCAAAGTAGTTGTTAGGATTGAGATGGTTGTAGTCTTCCCTGCTCCGTTGGGGCCTAGGAAGGCAAAGAACTCGCCTTCGCTAACGGAAAACGAAACGCTGTCAACGGCAGGGATTGGAGTCTTTGAGTACTTTTTAACGAGATCCGTGACCTCCAAGATTGCTTTGCCCATGAAACGCCCTCCTAAAAAATTAAACAGATCGCAACCCCGGAACCCCAATTTTCACGCTTGTGCCTTCGCCGAGCGAGCTTGTGATGGCAACGCTTCCGCTGTGCAGCTCCACAATTTTCTTTACAATAGCAAGCCCAAGCCCGTTGCCGCACAAACTGCGGTCGCGTGATTTGTCCGCTTTGTAGAACCGCTCAAATACATGAATCAAGTCCTCTTCGGCAATGCCAGTGCCGCTGTCTGTGATGATTACTCCGTCTTCTGTCGCGGAGATTTCAATTGTCCCATCCTCTGGCGTGAACTTGATGGCGTTGGACAGGACATTAGTCCAGACTTGCGCAAGCAATGCGCTGTCAGCGGTCACTGTGAGCTTGTCGGCTTTTATATCTATGTTAATGCTCTTCTCCGACCATTGCGGCTCAAGGGCAAGCACGGCGGATCTCAGTTGCTTGTCAAGCCTGTAGTCCTCAACATTCAGAGGATTGTTGCCAGTGTCAAGCGCGGAAAGCTTCATCAGGTTGTCGCTCATTACAGACAGCCTGCGGCTTTCTGCCTCGATAATCGCGGCGTAGCGCTTGCGCTCAACCGGAGGCAGGTCGTCGTTTTGGAGCAGCGCCGCAAACCCCTTAATCGAGGTCAGCGGAGACTGAATCTCGTGGCTGACGTTGCTTATGAAGTCCTGGCGCATTGTTTCGAGAGAGCCTAAGTTTTGCGCCATTTTGTTGATAGCCTCGCTGAGATCCGAAAATGGCGTGTTCGCATTGGAGTCAATAAAGACGTCAAAATTCCCTTTGGAAATCTGGTCAATGGCATAGAATACCGTGTCACGCAACGCATCGGTGAGGTTGTCTTTCATCCTGTGCCCTAAGATTGATGATAGCGTGGCGGCAAATGCGCAAAACAGAACGCTCCCTACAAGGCCGGACAATAGCACTGTCATCGGCTCGATCAACTTGGCATAGCGAAATCCCCAGTATGCCAGCATGATAAAGCCAAGCAAGATTGAAAAGAACGCAACCGTGCACAATGCTACCGTGATTTTTGGCGGCGAGCGGCGTTCCCTGCTCTCATTCACGATTTCACCTCCAATTTATAGCCAAGCCCTCTTAACGTAGTAATTTTGAATCCGTACTTCTCTTCCGGGAAGCGGTCGCGAAGCCGTCCGATATGCACGTCAAGGGTTCGCTCATTCCCTTCGAAGTCATAGCCCCAAATGTCCTCGATAAGTTGGTCGCGCGAGAACGACCGGCCAGGAAAGCCCGCCAGCTTGAACAGCAGTTCGAACTCTTTCATCGGTATCACTTCGCCATCTACACTCATGCCATTGCGGTCTATCTTCAACTTGCCGACAGTGATGACTTGCGATGACTCAATTTTGTAGCGGCGCAGCAACGCCTTGACTCTAAGGACAAGTTCCTCAGCCTCGAATGGCTTAGTCAGGTAGTCGTCAGCGCCAAGGTTGAAGCCCTTCACCTTATCGGGCAAGCCTGATTTTGCCGTAAGGAAAAGCAAGGGCAAGTTTTCGTAATACTTGCGAATCCGTTCGCAGAGCTGAAAGCCGTCCATCTTCGGCATCATTATATCAACGACCGCCAAGTCGCATCCTTCAACTTTTTCGAGAGCTTCACGGCCGTTGGAAGCCTCTACCGCTTCAAAGCCGCCATTTTGCAGGTTTTTCCTGACCAGCTCCCGAATGAAAGGATCGTCGTCAACGATTAGGATTTTTGCCATGCCTACCACCTCGGGCATCATTGTAATATGCGATTGTAAACGGAGATTAAACTGAGAAATGGCGGATTATAGCGAGGCTGAGGCAGGAAGGGATCGCTAGTGAAAAGGATAGAGGGAACGTAGAGACAGAGGGACAGAGAGACAGAGAGAGCGGAGTCTCAAGTAACAGCGTTATGATGGACATTAGCGTTAATGCAAACGCGCAATTTGCAGGTGTTGCTTAATAGCTTAGACGGATTCGGAATTGATAGCTGAACCGATCTGATTGCATGGTTTTGATTGCCTGGAGAAATGCTGAATCTAAAGGGTTTAGGAGTAGGGGCGCTGGCAAGGCTTCGAGAAATGGCGGGAATAATGGGGCGTGCGCATTGGACAGAATGGCGGGACTAATCTGAGCGCCTTAGGTTAACGGTAACAGCGAGGGAATGATGCGGCTGTGAGAAGGGGGGTAACCGTTCCCTAGAGAGAATGCCCGTCATTTAGCCGCTCTGTGGGGCAGGGAAGGAGAAAGCTGTCCTTAAGGCGCTAATTGCGTGCAGGGAATGGTGATAATAAGGGGTTCAGGTGCAATTATGGGGTTTAAGCGCAATGAAAAGAAAATCTGTAGACTGTTTTGAGCGAATGGCATTTCAAGCGATTTAAAATGATAGAGGGGATGCCTTTTGAGAAATGGCGGAAACAAGCGGTTTGTTGCGTAGTGGAAAGTATGCCGGGAAGACTGCGTTGAGCGAAGGGGAGTCTAGGCGGGTTGGAAATGATAGCGGAGCTAGTCTGGCAATGGAGGTATCGAGTGTATCTAACGTGGGAGGAAAGGATTGAGTAGATGCCTACCATTAGGCATAGCCTTGAGAAGGTTGCCCGCCACATCGCCGAGCTGGAATGGAGAAAGCGGCTTTAATGCATTAGTTATTTGCCGAAAATGGCGTAAATAAGGGATCTAAGCGCAATGATGCAGATGAAACAAAGTCAGTGGAGAGTACTCGCTTCTTGCCCCTTATGATCGAAGTTGAATTCAAAGTTTGCATTGCCTTTTCGAGAAATGGCGGAAACAAGCGGTTTGGGCGCGATGAAAAGTAAGCCAAGGAGACTGAGTTGAGCAAAAGGCATTCTAGGGGGCTTGAGTAGATACCTACCTTAGGCAGAGCCTTGAGAAGAGCACCCGCCACATGGCGGAAACAAGCTGTTTGGGCGTGATGAAAAGCAAACCAGGTAGACCGAGTTGAGCGAAGGGTGTTCCAGGCGGTTTAGAAAATGATAGCGGGGCTAATCTGATCACGGAGGTACCGAGAGCATCTAACGGGGGCCTGACCAGATACCGATGGAAAAGCAGACTTCAAAGCATTTGTATCTTGCGGGAAATGGCGGAAATAAGGGATTTAGACGCAATGACACAGTTGAAATATAATTTGTGAAAATCATTGATTTCTTGCCCATATGAGAGAAGTTGAATTCAAAGTTTGAATAGCTTTTTCAAGAAATGGCGGAAATAAGCGGTTTGGGCGTGATGAAAAGTAAGCAAGGTAGATCGAGTTGAGCGAAGGATGTTCCATGCGGTTTCGAAATGATAGCGGGGCTAATCTGATCACGGAGGTACCGAGAGCATCTAACGGGGGGCCAGGCCAGATACCGATAGAAAGGAAGACTTCAAAGCATTTGTATCTTGCGGGAAATGGCGGAAACAAGGGATTTAGACGCAATGCACAGTTTGAACATAATTTGTGAAAATCATCGACTTCTTGCCATTTTGAGAGAAAATGAAGTCAAAGTTTGAATAGCCTTTTCAAGAAGTGGCGGAAATAAGCGGTTTGAGCGCGATGAAAAGTAAGCCTAGGAGACTGAGTTGAGCATAAGTCTAGGGGGCTTAAGCAGAGCGTACACCACGTGGTCGAGCTGGGATGCAGACAGCAACTTCAAAGCATTAGTATTTTATGAGGAATGGCGGGAATAAGGGATTTAGATGCAATGACACAGTTGAAACAGACTTTGTGAAAATCATCGACTTCTTGCCCCTTTGAGTGGAGTTGAAGTCAAAGTTTGAATAGCCCTTTCAAAAAATGGCGGAAACAAGCGGTTTGGGCGTGATAAGAAGTAAGGCAAGTAGACTGAGTTGAGCATGAGGCGCTCCAGACGGTTGAAATGATAGCGGGGCCAATCTGGCAATGGAGGTACCAAGGGCATCCAACGCGGGCTTGAGTAGATACCTACCCTTAAGTATAGCCTTGAGAAGAACGTCCGCCGCATCGTCGAAGCTGGGATGCAGACAGCAACTTCAAAGCATTAGTTGCTTGCCGAAAACGGCGGAAATAAGGGGTTAAGACGCGATGTACAGTTGAAGCAGAGTTTGTGAAAATCATCGACTTCTTGCCCCTATGAGAGAAGTTGAATTCAAAGTATGCGTTGCCCTTTCAAGAAATGGCGGAAACAAGCGGTTTGGGCGCGTTGAAAAGTAAGCCTAGGAGACTGTGCTGAGCAAAAAGCGCTCCAGACGTTGAAACGATAGCGGGGCTGATCTGCATATGGAGATATCGAGAACATCTAGCGGGGGGGCCTGGCCTGATACCGATGGAGAAAACAGACTTCAACGCAATTGTAGCTTGCAGGGAATGGCGGAAATAAGGGATTTGGACAGATGATGTAGGTGAAACAGAATTTGTGAAAATCATAAACTTCTTGCCTCTTTGAGAGAAATTTAATTCAAAGTTTGCATAGCCCTTTCAAGAAATGGCGGAAACAAGCTGTTTGGGTGCGATGGAAAGTAAGCCAGGTAGATCGAGTTGAGCGAAGCGTGTTCCAGGCTGTTTTAGAAACGATGGCGGGGCTAATCTGGCCACGGAGGGCCTGGCTAGATACCGATGAGAGGGCAGACTTCAAAGCATTTGTAGTTTGCGGGAAAAGGCGGGAATAGGGGATCTAGACGTAATGCACAGTTGAAACAGAGTTTGTAAAAATCATCGACTTCTTGCCACGTTGTGAGAAGTTGAATTCAGAGTTTGCGTTGCCCTTTCAAGAAATGGCGGAAACAAGCGGTTTGGGCGCGATGAAAAGTAAGCCGGGTAGACTGAGTTGAGCAAAAGTCTAGGGGGGCTTGAGTAGATACCTACCTGAGGTAGAGCCTTAGAAGAGCGCCCGCCACTTGGTCGAAGCTGGGATGCAGACAGCAACTTCAAAGCGTTAGTTGTCTGCAGGAAATGGCGGAAACAAGGGATTTCGACGAATGACACAGTTGAAACGGAATTTGTGAAAATCATCGACTTCTTGCCCCTTTGAGAGAAATTGAAGTCAAAGTTTGCTTAGCCATTTTAAGAAATGGCGGAAACAAGCGGTTTGGGCGCGATGAAAAGTAAGCCAAGGAGACTGAGTTGAGCAAAAGTTTAGGGGGCTTGAGTAGATACATACCTGAGGTAGAGCCATAGAAGAGCGCCCGCCACTTGGTCGAAGCTGGGATGCAGACAGCAACTTCAAAGCGTTAGTTGTCTGCAGGAAATGGCGGAAACAAGGGATTTCGACGAATGACACAGTTGAAACGGA
>JAISWZ010000607.1 GCA_031270945.1 Clostridiales bacterium
GCGATTAGCGACAGGAAGTCTTCGCCAGAGGAAAAGCTTGATGTGTTAAAGGGAAAGTCGACAGTTGTCTCGTAAAACGCGAATATCTTGTACTTGCCGCTTTCATAGAGGGTGTCAAAGGTCACTTCCCTATGGTCAAAGAAGAAGCCAGATTTCTTGAATTCCCTGAGCTCATGGAACATGATTGGGTTTCTCATGTTGTGGCCGTAAACAACTATGTTCTTGCTGGGAGGATCAAGAGAGGAGTAGGCGTCAACAAAGACCCAGCCAGCCACGCTATCGTTTTTCCATATGTCATGGGTCAAGTAGAAGCTGTTGTCCTCTGCCTGGGTGACTATATAGTCAATGCCTGTTCCGTCAACCACGAGATGGCCCATTATGTCATCGTTTCCGAACTCCTGGCGAAGAGCCAGGATGGCGTTCTTTTGGGTTTTTTCAGGCTGTTCCCTGGCCGCGACTTCAAGCGCTATCTCCCGGACGGATTCTGCCGTTGTTTCCAAGCTGGAATCCTCCAGCCACCCATAGGCTAGGTTTAAGGAAACAACTATTATTGCCAGGCCTACGAGGGTTCTGAGAATCGCTCTTGGGCTTTTCAACTGGCACCTCCTGGATGGGGCCTTGGTTTGACGCAAACTCAGCGCCGCGAGGCCATGCGATGTTGCGCCATATTTTTTAGCTCCCAGAATAAACTCGAGTTGTCCAATGCTGCTCAAAGATGCCGTTATTGCTCAGCCTGGCGAACGCTGACAAGACGCTGTTCACATAGCGTTCGTAATTGGGATCCCCTTCTTTGGGCGCTTGGGCGTAAGAGAGCATGAGAGACAGGAAGGCGGGCTGGGAGTAGGAGATCGAGCTTGAGAAAAAGCGAGGCGCCGTGTTGGAATGAAAAAAATCTTCAATGGACTTCCAAAGGCCCTTCCAAGAAGAGCCTCCAGAAAAGTTAGCCCGATGCCACGCCAGCTCTTCCAGGGGTTCCATGTCAGGCTGGTTGTAGATTGCAAAGATTTTGCCGCCTGGCTTGAGGATCCTGTCGCATTCGGATCTGAACGCGTTTGCGTCAAACCAATGAAAGGCTTGGGCGCAGGCTATTATATCAAGGCTTTTGTCGGGAAGGCCGGTGTTTTCGGCGCTTGCTGCCACAACTTTCGCGTTGCTGTATGCGTTTAAGTTTCGGGAAAGCTCTTCCCGCATTTGCGGATCTGGCTCTATGGCAATCAAGGGTGCGCCTCTTTCGGCCAACAGCGCCGAAAGCTTGCCAGTGCCAGCCCCAATGTCCGCCACCTGGGCGTTGTTAAATGAATTGGGAAGACTGGAAAGCACATAGTCAACCACCCCATCAGGGTATCCTGGCTGAGCGCTGTAAATTTTTGACTTGCCTTCAAAGGCCATTTTGCGTCTTCTTTCGACGAGGCGCTGAAGCGCCATTTTCTTGTATTATTATCGCATGTTTTATTGATTTGCCGTTCCTGCCATATTATATCGAAAAACATGCGAATTTGTCAGAGGCGCTAGGCGCTGATCGCGACGCCCCGATCCCATGAATTTTTCTAGAAGGTTGTTTTCAAGGCAAAACCTGAATAAGATTTAACAGATGTTTTCACTTGTAAACTTTCAGCGCCGATTTGCCACAGGCCCGGATAGGCGAAGAATTTTGCCATGAAAATTTAAGAATCCCCTATTTTCAAGCTTTTCGCGCTTTTTTGGGAGATGCTTTAAATACTGGATGTTTACATGTGAAGCATTGTATAGTATAATGAATTGTGTGAATCCCTGCGCCAACGTCGGCGCGCAGCTTGTCAAGGCGCTAAAATGCGCGATTTTTGTGCGTTTATGGACTTGCCTTGCATTTCATGTGCGTTTTCGAACGCGCCCGCGCTCGTTGCTGGCGCTCGCGCATATTTGGCATATCATCAGCTGCATAGGCAGCAAGGAGGTTTTTTTAATGAAAGATGGAAATGTTCTTTATTTTGCTTATGGCTCAAACATCAACAAAACCCAGATGGAAGAAAGATGCCCTGGATCAAAGCTTGTGGGGAATGGAGCCATATCTGGGTACCGACTTCTTTTTAGAGGGCCCTATGGCAGCGCTGTCGCTACAGTAGAGCCCTTTGAAAGCGGAACGGTTCCCGTCAGGATCTGGGAGCTGACGCCAAACGATGTAGAACTGCTTGATCGTCATGAGGGATATCCATACAAATACAGAAGAGAAGAGGTAGTTGCCAAGATGAGGAACAAGACTGTCGATGGGGTGATGTACATAATGAACAATACAGGTCGCCCCCTGAACCGGCCGAGTGATGAATACTATGGCAAAATTCTTGATGGCTACCGTGAAGCTGGCTTTAGCAGGGCAGAGCTTCAATATGCCTCCGAGTATTCCCAAGAGATGGAAGAGACAGAGGTCATATGATCTAGATTAAGCCCGATATCATGCTCTTGTTGTGAGGTTGGAGAATCGCTTGCAACGTGAGCAGGCGCGAACAGGGCTTTTCTGACGAGCGGCCTTTTTGTTAGGCTGTTCGAGATCGACCATCTGCTTTTTCATAGACGTTAATTGCGAGCGATTTGAGATTTTCGCTATATTTTTGCAAAATCGAGGCGCTGGAGTGTGGTGCGTAATGGTAAATCAGATCCGTTTTAATACCGCAAGCGCTGGCCTGTATTTGGAATTATGGCAATAGCTAGCGCCTGACGATTGTGTTTTCTTAATCAAAACCCAAAATATATATTCGTTTTCGCTCGCAGCTTTTCCGGTTCTTTGCTATCTTTCGAGCATGTACTAAGGCGCAAGGCTTAGGTCAAGCCTTTTGCGCTGGCGAAGGAATGATTTGGGTTTTTCTGATCCGAGACAGCAGCAGGGCGCTCACGCGCCCTGCAACAAACGCGGGCCTTGGCAAGGCTTAATCAAGCCTATTCCTTTTTCATGGCGAACAGTGCGCCGTGGGGCTCAATGTTTTCAGCCTTGCCCAGCCCAGCTTTTTTCCACACGTTCCAATTGCCAATCGGCTCAACCTCTATGCGCTCGTCTGAGATGTTGAAGTAGGCGGCGTACTTTCCTCCTGTGCTTATCCACGTTACGAGACTCTCGCTTTTGTCGGCAAGCCTTGGATTCCAGCCTTCCTGGTTTGCCGCGAGAGCCTCCTCATTTGTCAAAAGGCTCATGGTCCAATCATCATTCTCCGTGGCAGCCAAGTCGCAACCTAGGATAAGCGGGGATCGGAAGACGCACCACAAAGTCATGAGGGTGACTTGTTCGCTCTTTGTGAAAAGCGTGTCTCGTTGGCTTCCGAATCCCGCGCCAATCTTTCCTATCGGAATCATGTCGCAGTCCGGCCAAGAACCAGCGCCTACATGCGTTTGCCACCTCTCGCACCGATCAAACATGTCCCTTAGCAGTCTCCACTCATCCCAAAAATCATCTGTTATGCGCCACATGTGAGCGTTTGCGGTCAAGTGCCATGCTTGCTCTACTACCGCAGGCCCAGGGGAGAGGCTTAAGACCATTGGTCTGCCGCACTTTTGGGCCGCTTTTGAGTACATTTCGATTTCCCTTGAAGCTGAGTACGGATTGTGCGGAAACATGTTCGTGTTGCAGATGTCATCTATCTTCACGAAATCAACGCCCCATTGGGCGTAAAGCTCAAAGAGCGAGTCATAGTACTTTTGGGACTCCGCGTTGTCGGGATCTAGCCCGTACATGTCGCCGTTCCACCTGCTGATTGAGCCGAATTCCGCTATGTCAGAAGCGGTCGCGCTTGACCCCAGTATTCCTGTTCCGGAGTGCGCCGCTTGCCTTGGTATTCCGCGCATGATATGAATCCCAAACTTCAGGCCCTTGTTGTGGATCGCTTCAGCTAAAGGAGCGAAGCCTTTTCCGCAGGATGAAGAGGGGAAGCGGATCTCGTCAGGGACAAGCCTTGAGTAGCTGTCCATTTTGAGCTTGATAAACGGCTTGTATACCGGATCGTTCACTGCGGTTGGAGGAGCTGACCACTGGATGTCACAAACGACATACTCCCAGCCGTATTGCTTCAGCCTTCTCTCCATCACTTCCGCGTTTTTCAAGATATCTTCCTCAGTGGCCCTGGAAGCGAAGCAATCCCAGCTGTTCCAGCCCATTGGAGGCCTTTGCGCCACGCTTGAGCACTTGTTCATATTGTTGTCCCCTTTCGAACAATGCTTGGCTTTCTGTTTCATTCTACACTGACGGCAGACTGACAGTCAAGCGTCTTGATCCACAGAGGCGCTTTGGAGTTAGCAATAGCAAACTTGCGCTTTTCTCCGAATGCTGGAGAATTATAGTCGGCCAAGCTCTATTATGCAGCAATTTGCGCACTTCTCCACGTGTTTTTTGTGCGCTTTGAGGCAAAATATCATCAAGGAAGCCGTCTTTGGTTTATGCAGCCAAGACGGCCAGTGCTGTCCCGAAGTTTATGTCAGGCTTAGATTTTGGGATGCGCTTCAAGAAGCGGAGAAAGCCAAAAGAACGAGGAGACAATTATGAAGATTTCTAAAGGGTTGCTGGTTGCGGCTATCGTAATAGCCGCCCCCGCGTATTTGGGCTGGGCGCAGGCCTGTCCAGCTCCAGGAAAAAAACCCTGCCCAAGCAACGGCGGGGATAAGCCGGGCTAAGCTTTAGAGCCTTGGTCTTTGGCCTTTTTCCGCTAGATTCATGCTCTTTAGACTAAATGAGTCACAAGCTTAGAGCCAGAGGATTTCCAAGCTCACCACGTCTTTACTGGGCTTTGGAAGTTGGCATCTAAGCGCAGGCAAGGCAAGAC
>JAISWZ010000168.1 GCA_031270945.1 Clostridiales bacterium
CTTCCTTGATCGGGTCATGCGCGTGGATTGCGCTTCTATGCCTCAGGCCGTTGACAGGGAGGCTTTTCTCTCAAGCGTGGCATTACTACGCTGGGCTTATCGCTGTTGCATTCCTTCTGGGAATGGCAAGCCCGGCAGAGCTTGGGTTTGGAGTAATATCAAGGCTTGGCGCGGCTGAAGGCGCGGCTGTCACTGAAGCAATAGCTCTTGAGGAAACGGCGGAGGCACTGAGGCCGTTTGATGAAAGCGATGCAGGCCAGTCAGCCTTCACGGGCTTTTTGCTGGATACGGATGCCTTTGTTATCCCCTTTCTGGCAGGGCTACGCGTTGCTCTTCCTTTTCTGGCTTTCGCATGGCTGGCTGGTGTTATAGTGTTTCTGTCAGTGAGCCTGGCTTCTTACGCAAAGGTTCGGCAGTTCCTGCTGATAGGCAGCAAGCCGCTTGGGGTGGCAAGCCGTTGCAGGGTAGTCATGAGCCCTCTGGCTTCTACGCCAATGATACTGGGCGTCGCAAAGCCTGTGGTGATCCTTCCCGCTCAGGCATACAGCGATTCGGCGCTAGAGATGGCGCTGGCCCATGAGCTCGCTCACTTTCGCCGCAGGGACACATTAGTTAAGTTGGTGTTGCTCTTGGCCAGAGCTATCCACTGGTTCAACCCGTTAGTGCACTTTATGGCCAGGGACATTGAAGAGCTATGCGAGACCTCATGCGACGAATGCGTTGTATCCAGAATGAGCAAAGCGGAGCGGAAGCTTTACGGAGAGCTGATACTGTCAACCCTTGAAAGTGGCGCATTGAGTCGCGCGGCGCTTGCCGCAGGAATGGGCTCCGCTGGCAAAAGTGTAAAAAGGAGACTAATCAAGATGATGAATTACAAGAAAACAAAGAAGCGCATTGTTGCGTTGTCGATTGCTTTAGCTTTAATCCTGGGCGCGTCTGGCGTTGCTTTGGCTTACGCCTTGCCAGATGGAATTGACCTGACGTTGGATTCAACTGGGGCGGAATTGCAGACTGTCGCTATTGCAGTTCCATTTAGCGAAGAAGGTGTGGTAGCGAGTGCCGGAGGATGGGACGTAGATCAGGACAGCGACGCAGAGTTGCCGCCGGTCGCTATTGACATTCCGTTTAGCGAAGGGTTGCCATTGGGTTTCGGGGGATGGGACGTAGACCGGGACAGCGACGCAGAGTTGCCTCCAGTCGCTATTGCAGTTCCGTCTAGCGAAGGGTTGCCATTGGGCGTCGGGGGATGGGACGTAGATCGAGACAGCGACGTGGAGTTGCCAGCTGATCGCTAGTGAAGTTCCGCTTGGTAATGAAGGCGTTGATTTGCCAGCATTAGACGGCACTCTTGTGACCGAGGCGCCAGAAACCCAGAATTGATGCAAATCATCAAAGCATATATAAAAAGCAGACGAAGGCATAGTGCGCCTTCGTCTGCTTTTTAAACTCAAATGCAAAAATCTTATGATTCCGTCTTTATCTTCAGCTTCACTCCAACAATGACCGCAATAATCACATATGTAACTGAAAACATTAGTATTCCAGCCTTTATGGAAAACGCGTCCATGACCCTTCCAAGTACAACATTTCCCAGCGCGTCACCTACGCTTGCGCAAATGGAGATCAGTGTAAACTCAAAGCCTTTGGCAGTATCCCGGACAAAGTAGGACTCAGCTTTTGGAACGCTAATATACGTGCTGGTTACGAAAACGCTGCAAACGAGGAATATCGCAAGAAAGATCAAGGCGTGGCCAGCAAGCAGCATAAGCGCCCCCACAATCGCGGCCAAGACATACCCTATGCATATCATCTTCTTGACATTTACCCTATCCGCGATGTATCCGCCTATCATATTGACAGGGGAGCTGATGAACTCGTCCATGGACATGGCGATTCCGAGAGCCAGCGCCGTATAGGTGAAAGACTTGTAAAAATGCATTGGCACGATGGTGCTCCACATGGGGGACGTAATGAAGGTTTGAAGGAACATGACCACGCAGAACAGGTACACTGTCTTGTCCATGTTTGCGAACAACCCTTTGCTTACAAGTTTTTCGCTGTTTTTCTTGGCGGGGTTCCTCATGAATATGACGGTAAACGTCGCTGACAGGGCAAGAAGAACTGAAACAGCAATAAAGGCGAACTTTCCTTGCTGAAACTTGTACAGCGCTCCAGCCATCACTCCTCCGAGAGCGCTAAGCAGAGAGGTTATTCCAAGGATCTTCCCGAATCCAGCTCCCTGCTCTCCCTGCTTCGAAAGCTCAAGGGTATATGAGGTGTTTATTGACGTGAAGGCGCCCCTGCAGACCCCTACCAATCCCAGCAGCACTATGTAGTGCGTTGTGGATTTGGCAAACGCTATCAGCAGGACAAACAATGCGGCAGTTGACAGCGCGAGCACTGCGTACACCTTTTGCCCTACCAGATCGGAATGTCTGCCAATGAAGAGCTTTATCGCAAACATTCCTACGGAGAAGGACGCCATGACTCCTCCAATACTGCTGTAAGACAGCGATTGATCCGCCATGCGCAGCGGTATTATGATTGAAACCGCGTTGCATCCCATGAAGAAGCATCCTGAAACAAGAGCGAAAACCCAAATCTGTTTTGCTGAGTATTCATTGCTGATAGGCCATTCTCCTCACTGATCCCCGCTTTGAGATTTTTTGCCTGCGTCCCTTCCTTGGCTCTCATTTTTGGAAGCCTTTATTAGCATACCATAAAGCTGCTTGAAAGCAAACAAAAGTTTGGGCTGTTTTATGCTATAATAAAAAGCCCCGCATGCCATGCGGGGCTTTTCTGTTGATTTCCTATCAGCTACAAATCCCTGTATCCTACCCTCTGCGCACGGGATGCCTGATCACAGTCTTGAGCTTCTCGGGCTC
>JAISWZ010000271.1 GCA_031270945.1 Clostridiales bacterium
GACGATTCTTACGAGCTCCTTTTTGCCCTTCATCTCGCCGCAGCCTGCGCACTTGCGGAGAGGAACCTTTCTCTGCTTCATCAATCGTCATCTTCCTGGTAGAGGTGATTGTATCTAGCGTAGGCATCCTCTGGTATGAACTCGGTAGCCCTTGCTTGGGACAATGACTTTATATCTATCCGCCAGCCTGTGAGCTTGGCGGCTAGCTTCGCGTTTTGTCCACCTTTCCCTATGGCAAGGGAAAGCTGGTAATCCGGGACGACGATTTTGGCGCTCATTTTCTCTGGGTTAGCCACAACCGCCATCACCTCGCTGGGGCTTAGAGCCGCCGCGATGTATTTTTCGGGAACCCGGCTCCAAAGAACAATGTCAATCTTTTCACCCTTGAGCTCAGAGACTATGACATTTACCCTGTATCCGTTTTGCCCGACGCAAGCGCCTACTGGATCAACATTCGGATTCTTGGAGTGGACAGCTACCTTTGTTCTGCTTCCAGCCTCTCGGGAGATGGATTTTATCTCCACCAAGCCGACATAGACCTCGGGCACTTCCTGCTCAAACAGCCTTTTGACAAGCTCGGGATGGGTTCTGGAGACGCTGACTTGCGGCCCCTTTGGCGTCTGCTTCACTTCGGTGACATATACCTTTATCCTGTCCTGAAAATTGTACTCTTCATTAGGGATCTGGTCTGAAGGCCCAAGTGCGGCATCCAGCTTCCCTAGGGAAATGATGATGTTCTTGCGATCCCTTCTTTGGACAAGGCCGGTGATCACATCCCTTTCCTTGGCGGAGAACTCGTTGTAGAGGATCTCCCTTTCAGCTTCCCTGAACTTCTGGACAACCACCTGCTTGGCGGTCTGGGCCGAAACCCTTCCGAAGTCCCTGGGTGTGACAGGCACATCCACAATATCGCCAAGGCCGTAGCGCACATTTACCTTTTTGGCGTCATCGAGGCCTATGTCGATGTTTGGATCGACGACATCCTCTACTACTGTCTTTTGAAGATATACTTGAACTTTTCCTAAATCCTGATCTATCACCACCTTTATGTTGGAGGATGGACTGAAATTTTTCTTGCATGCAGTGACCAGAGACGTTTCGATAGCCTCGAATATGACACTTTGATCAATGCCTTTGTCTCTGGATATTTCTTTTAGCGCTTCTATGAGTTCGGCGTCCTGATTCATTTTTTTCCTGACTCCTCCTTTATGAGGTTTTCGCAGCGTCTGCTAGTTCGGGGGCATGTTCCTGATTGCAACTTCTCTTTGGCTAAAACGAGCTTTATGCTTTTTCTCGCTCGTTGGGATCCTCTGAAGTGCAGTTGGCATAAACAGAAAGCTCGGGCTTCTCTGATGGCCCTGTAGTTATTCTGGCGCATGTGGGGCTGCAAAATGCGCTCTTTTGCCATGTTCTTCAATGTTTATTTAGATCCTTGGAAATATTGCGGCTTAGCCGCTCTAAAAACTCGCGCGGCAAAGCCTCCGAGAGCGGCAACCCTCAGAAGACACACAATGTCTTCCGTGTGAAAGCGCTTTAAATCCCGCATGCGCTTAGTGCGAATGCGCCGCAAATGGCTTGGCCCATCCCGGATATTCGGAGGCGCAGACGCAGTAGAAGACCTGGGCTTGCTTCAGTGAGTATGGAGGGCTCCTGCTACTAATTGGGTCTTGGAGGCGCTCATATAACGCTAGTCGACAGAGGGCGCTCCTAGTAAATTTAGACTTGGGATGCTCTTTTAGAACACTACCGCAAGCCTCACTAAGGCAACCTCCGCCTTTGGAAAAGCGAGCCTGTTCCCGGATTCGTCCACAATAGCTATCTCGCCGTCTGCAAGGCCTTCGAGCGTCCCGCGAAACTCTTTTGTCTTTTCTATAGGCTTATAGAGCCGGACATCAACCAAAGATCCTTTGTGCCTTTCGAAATCCGCATCCTTCTTCAACGGGCGATCTATGCCTGGAGAGCTTACCTCAAGCGTATAGGACTGCTCTATTGGATCTTTTTCGTCCAAGACTTTTTCAATTCTGCGGCTTGCGGCCTCGCAGTCGTTTATCGAGACGCCGCCGACTTTGTCAATGAAGATGCGAAGGCACCATGTGCCGCCCTCTTTCAAGTATTCCAAGTCGTACAGCTCATACTCCTGCCCGTCAAACAAAGGAGATATAAGCTCTCTGACAACTGATGCCGTATTCTTTGCTGGCATGTGTTTGCGCCCTTTCGAAATTTGCCTAAAACGCAAGATAAGAGTGGGCGCATACCCACTCTTATCACGCGTTACTCTATGCTTCAAAAAGTATAACACGATATTAGACTAAAAGCAATGGCATTTCCAAAAAAATTTTATGGCAGGGCAAATGAAATGGTAATAAATGGATGTGGATATGATGGAAAAAGAGGCAGACGGAAACCTTTGTTTCTAGCGATACAGCGTAATTGTCGAAACACATTTAATTGCCAGCTAGACAGCGTATAGTACCGTTTCGCACGCCAACATGCTGTAGTGACGCAAATAAAATGAATAATCATTCCTAATTTCCTTTACTTCAAGGGGGATCGACCATACATCATGTGGTTTGTGGTATACACAAATGGCAAGCTTTGGTTTATAGTCTCTGATAATATGTTTCATTCCCTCAATTGCCTTGGATTCTGCTCCTTCAATATCTAATTTTATGAATGTAGGATGATCGTTATAGCAGATGTTATCCAGAGCATCTACTTCTATTATGGTCTCTCCGTTTGAGCGTATAGTTGCTTGGTGAGGAGACTGAGGACATGTCTGGAAACATTGCGTTCCAGCTTTGTCAAAAAGCCCTTTTCTAATTACTACCCAGTCTACATTAACACCTTTCAAGGTTTCCTCGCAGACTTCTGCTGATTTTACGGAAGGCTCAAAAATCAGTATTTTTCTGGCTTTGGAGTGTCCTTCGCTCCACTTCAAGAAATTCAATGAGCTTTCTCCATCTAACCCGCCACCGTCAATGAAAACCTCATTCTCAGCATGAAAAAGCTGAGGCAGGTCAAAATATTGAGTCAATTTAGTTGAGGAAAGGTTAAGGCATGGTATTTCAGTAATACCAATAGCGTTTAGCTGAGCTTTAATCTCAGCGTAAAAATTCATGCTCCCGATAATAATGTTTCTTGTTTCAAACTCTTCAAGAAAATGAGGAAGATTATAAACCCTCAACCCTTCAACTATAGTTCCATCAATTATATGATTGTCAATAAAGCAAAGAATATCATGGTTAAGTAATTTGGTCAACTCCATGCCGTAGTAACCACAGCCAAATATCGCTATTGGTTTATCCAAGTTCTGTATACTATCCGTTTTACACCAGGTTGCAATATGGAACAGCACTTCGTGTCAGATGATTGAAAAATAATTGCTAGTATTAACAGTAAACCCATAATAATCCTGATGAATTTACGCCCTATCCGAATTGGTTAATATGGGTTTGAAGGCGTTTTTTACCAACAAGAGCGGATTTGTCTGCTGAAATCCGAATAACAAATATAGGTAACACAACATATTCTTGCTATTAATGGCTCGCAGAAATGTCTGTTGATCTTTTTTCACTTAACTGATTTGTTGTTGTGAAATTGTACACAAATTTCAGCGCTTGGCCTCGTGTTTTGCATACGGCGAATTTCGTCAAAACAAAAAGTCTTGCATCCTGAGTTTAAATGTGCTACCATGAAAGCGCATTTAAGCAAACAATCGGAGGAGGCTGACATGTCGACAACAGAAGATTCCAGCTTGAAAAACCCTTTTATAATTCTTGAGCCGGAGTTTACAGCAAGCCTTCCCTTGCTGGTTGATTACTGCCACATGATGGGCGAGCCTACCCTTCTGCGCGATGATAGCAATGGCACGATGCACAAGCATGTGTACGTGTTTGAGGAAAAAGCACTTGCGGGGATCTGCTGCATAGCTTGTGGCGGTGTATTAGAATCGAGCAATGCTAAGATTTGCTCAAGCATATTCGCCTTGGATGAGAACTGTGCTCTGGTGGAGTACAAAGTATACAGAGTGAACTATTTTTGCTCGACATGCGGTGCGTCGCACTTCTCGCAGCCTAAACATCTTGAGCTGGCGCATGGTACTTGCAAGAAATTTCGGATAAAGGAGCGCTTGCCGTTCGCGGCGGAGGATTCAATTGCAAAGCTGGCTGAGCTCGCTTTGTTGAGCTATCCCGCTGCACCTCCAGACGCAACGCCCGGTACGCAGCTGCTCCTTGAAGATGAGTCTGCCATTCAGGATGAGGATCCTGCCTTTCAGGATGAGGAACCTGCCATTCAGGTTGAGCATCCTGCCGTTCAGGTTGCGGTGTCTGCTGTGGACTCTTCAGCTCCCAAGAATGCTAAATCCACCGAGTCAGTTACTCCAGTCATAGTCACGTGCACTGACCCTCGACCGTCTTACGCGGAAACCAAAAACAGCCGGATAACGGGCTTTGTTGACAGGGGCGTCAAGGTCAACGTGCCACACAATGTACTTTTGGAGCTGCTCAAGTTTAGGGCGCTATCCCTTGTCGACGGCGGCAAAGGTGTTAAGTACAGGTTCACAGATGAGAAGCCCCCTAAACTTGAAGACCAAAAGTGTCCGTTCTGCGATTCAGCCAGCGTCAGGGTCGCCTACAGCGACAGCAAGTACTGCAGCCCACGCGTGAACATGAGCATTGAAGCCAGTGATCGAAAAGGTGAAACTGTGAAGTTTCTTTTCTACGCTTCAACATTCATATGCAATTCATGCGAACGGTATTTTCACGAGAGAATCAAATTCATCCCGCATGAATTGGAGAAATACACAAAGTTCAAGGTGGAAGAGAAACTGTCGTTTGAGAGGCCAAGCATTCC
>JAISWZ010000314.1 GCA_031270945.1 Clostridiales bacterium
CAGGTCTCTCCTGGAAAGAAGCAATGGACTTGGGGCTGCGGAGACTTCGGAGTGGCCTGGGACAGAAACCTGACTGATGAAGACGGGCCTTACATTGAGATCATGACAGGGGTTTTCACAGACAACCAGCCGGATTTCACTTGGATTGAGCCATACGAGGAAAAGGTGTTCACCCAGCGGTTCATGCCCTACAAGGAAGTGGGAGCAGTGAAGAACGCCACTGCCGACGCCGCTATAGGAATATCAAAAATTGGGACAAAGGCGGTTGCCGTTGTCTCGGCTTTTAGGACGATTAGCGGCGCGAGGCTGATAATTGGAGGAAAAACAGGAGTCTTGGCGATTAAGGCTTTTGACTTAACCCCAGAAAAAGCTGTTATTGCGGAAGTGCTTACTGACGAGCCAGAATCGGATTTGAGCGTTTCATTGCAGGATTCTTTAGGACACGCAATCGTGGAATACAAGCCTCAAAAAGCCATTCTTGAGCCATATCCAGAGCCAGCTGAGCCATTGGGGCTGCCAGAGGAGCTTCCTACCACGGAAAGCCTGTACTTGGCTGGGTTGCACTTGGAGCAGTACCGCCATGCCACGTATGATCCCAAAGACTACTACCTGGAAGGGCTTAGGCGGGACAAGAATGACTCAAGGCTCAATGGGGCCTACGGAAACCTATTGCTAAAACAAGGGCTTTTTCATAAGGCCGAGACCCATTTTAGGATAGCGGTTGAGGCATTGACAAAGAGAAACCTTAACCCTATTGATGGAGAGCCTTTTTACAACCTGGCCAAGGCTTTGCAGTGGCAAGGCAAGCTGGAAGAAGCTTTTGACTTTTACTATAAGGCTGCCTGGTCTGGCGCTCAGCAATCCAGAGCCTATCTTAAGCTAGGGCAGATCAAGGCGCAAGAGGAAAATTGCGAAAAAGCCCTCGCCTTTGGGAAGAGAAGCCTTGAAGTTTCGCCAAGGAACCTGAAAGCCAGAAACCTGGTGTCTTTCATGCTCAAAAAGACAGGAAGGCTTGAAGAGGCCAAACGCTTGAACAGAGAGACGCTTTCTATAGACATTACGGACTTGTTCGCAAGACGGGAGCTTGGAGAGCTGGACGGGCTTCTGGGAACGGAAGTCCACAACAGCATATTCCTGGCGGAAAGCTACAGAGAAATTGGGGGGCTTGAGGACGCAATATTGATTCTTGAGGATTACATCAAGCAATCCGAAAAGTCTGCCAGCCCCATGGCGCTTTACTATCTGGCGGACTACAGCGGAGATGTCAGGTTTATCCAAAGAGCTGAGGAAATGGATTCGTACACTTGCTTTCCAAACTCGCTCAGGGACATGGAAGTGCTTGAAAAGGCGTTGTCCCAGGAGAACGCCCTTCCTATGGCTATGTACTATTTGGGAAATTTGCTCTATGACAAAGGGCGGCGCGAAGAGGCAATGGCCCTTTGGGAGAAATCAATAAAGATAAAAGGAGACTTCCCGACTTCAAGAAGAAACCTAGCCTTGGCGTACGCGAAAGGCAAGAATCCAATGCGTGACCTGGACTATTGCGTCTGCCTGATGCAGAACGCCTTGGATCTAGATCCGACTGATTCCAGGGTCTTCTTTGAGCTGGCGGAGCTATGGAGAGATAGCGGAAAGCCCTTGGATCAGATAGTGAAAGATTGCGAAAAGCATTTGGATCTGGTCTTGGACAGGGATGACGCATGCATTGCGCTTTGCGCTGACCTGAATTGCATCGGGCGGCATGAAGACGCCTTGAAGCTTATTCTAAGGAGAAAGTTTCATCCCTGGGAAGGCGGAGAGGGAAAAGTGACAACCCAGCACAAAGAAGCTAGGCTTGGCTTGGCAAGGCAGCTGATCGCAAAGGGCAAAAACGAGGAAGCGGTCTCGCACCTGCTCCAGGCTCTTGAAGCCAAAGAAAGCTTTGGAGAAGGAACGCTTCCTGGGACTCCGGAAAACAACATCCGCTATTGCTTGGGGCTTGCCTATGAAAAGCTGGATCCAGAGCTTTCAAGAAAGAATTACGAGCTGGCCTCAGGAGGTCAGAGCGAGCCAGCCGCCGCCATCTACTACAATGACCAACCCCCGCACATGGTGTTCTACCAAGGGCTTGCCTTCTTGAAGCTGGGAGAGGAAGCCCAGGCAAAAAGCAGGTTCAACAAGCTCGTCGCCTTTGCCCGCAAGAACATGCTTAAAGCTCAGCGCTATGACTTCTTTGCTGTAAGCTTGCCTGACTTCGGGATCCTTGACGTGGATCTGGATCAAAGGAACAAGATCCATTGCGCGTATATGATGGCCTTGGGGAAACTGGGGCTGGGTGAATTCGAAGAAGCAAAGAGGCTGAGGGAAAGCGTTCTTGAGATGTCGCCAGGACATGCCGGAATCAGCCTGAACTTTGACCCGTATCTGAAAGGGGAGCTGTCATGAGCGAAAGGCTTGCAATTGGCTTGGAAAAAGGATGGACTGTAAAAGTCAATGGCAAAACCTATGAGGCTGATCTTCCAGCCACCCTGGACTTGCTTGGAATAGGCGAGCCCAACAGCTCTCCTGACCTTGCGAAGCTTAGCAGGAAAAACATGTTTGCAGGAAAAGCCGTTTTCTCGCGAGACTTCAATTATTTTTCGGAAAACAAAAGCGTTTTCTTGTTTCTTGAAAGAACAAGGGTTACCAGGGCGTGGCTGAATTCAATAGAAATTTTCTCAAAGGAAAGCCGTTCGCTCTCAACCCCCCACATCTATGAGCTAGAGGGCATCGAGCCTGGCACCAATAGGCTTGATGTCGAGGTAGACAACAACTTCGAAGATAGCGCCATCCTTTCTAGCCACGCCGCCACCGAGGAAACCCAGACCAACTGGAATGGCTTGATAGGCCGCATTGAGCTTCAGGTTTTGCCAAAGATCAGGATTGACCGATTGAGAGTCCAAGCAGGATCCAATAACGAGGCGAAGGTCGCCATACTCTTGGCAAACGACAGCGATGAAAATTGCGAGGGAACCATAGAGCTCGCTTCTGACGGCTTTAAGCAAATGTTTATTCATGTCTCCATCCAAAAAAGAGGGCGAGAAAAGGTAGAAGCCGTCTTGGAACCAAAAGGAACTCCCGGCCTTTGGAGCGAGTTTGAGCCAACGCTGCACGTTTTGAAAGCATGTCTCCTGGGCCATGACTGCCTGGAAGAGACCTTTGGGCTTAGGATTGCCTCTTCGGATCCAAGCCTATGCCTTAACGGCAAGCGCATATTCCTGAGATCAGAAGCCAACTGCGCGGTCTTTCCCCTTACCGGTTGCGCTCCCATGGATGAGGGAAGTTGGGAGAAGCTCTTTGCTGTCTACAAGTCATACGGAGTGAACGCGGTCAGGTTTCATAGCTGGTGCCCGCCTGAGGCGGCTTTCAGGGTTGCCGACCGGATGGGGCTATACCTTCAGCCGGAGCTTTCGTGCTGGAACTGCGAGAACCTGTTTGGAACGGCAGAAGATCGCAGCTACTACAAAGCAGAGGCTGAAGCGATCCTTGACACGTACGGAGGGCATCCCTCGTTCCTGATGCTGAGCCTTGGAAATGAGCTGAAGTTTTCGGATACGATACTCAGAGCATATCCCAAAATTAACTTTATGGCTTGTGAAAGTCACGCGTTGAAGCATCGCGATGACTTTCACTGCGCCACTGACGAAATTTTGGGATATGCTCTCAATGACAAAAACGGGCTTGAATACGCCGACCATTTGCTAAAGGAACTTAAAGAAAAAGATCCCAGCAAGCTCTACACTTTCGCTTCAAACGGCTATTACGGATACCAGCCGCCAACAGAGCATTCCGAATACTTTCATGCGCAGACCTTTGGAGACCTTCCCCTAAGGGGCGCATTTTCAGGCAACACCGGACAGATCTATGAAAAGCCTCCGGAGACCCTCTTCAACTATGAAGCGGCAGTGAAAAAGCTTTCTGTTCCCGCAATCAGCTTCGAGGTTGGACAGTATCAAGTGTTCCCTGACGTTCTTGATGAGCCAGCCAGATACACAGGCCCCCTTGAGCCAAGAAACTTCACTCAGACACTGCAAAGCCTAAGGGAGAAAGGGTTCTCAGACACAGAGATATCAACGATGATAGAGGCTTCAGGCGAGCTTTCATTCTTGGGCTATAGGCAGGAGATAGAAGCGGCGCTTCGCACGCCGGGCCTTTCAGGCATTTCCCTCTTGGGGCTTCAAGACTTTCCAGGCCAAGGCACCGCCCTTGTGGGAATGATGAACGCGCTTGGCAACCCCAAGCCATATCCGTTTGCTGATCCAGCCAGGTTCAAGCGGTTTTTCGCTCCAGTTGCAGCATTGGCGGAGATTTCAAGGTTTGTCTGGAAGTCATCGGATAAATTCAGCTTTGAGTTTCTTGTGGCGAACTATGGCCCCTCTGATCTGTCGGGCGAGGCTTCTTGGCAGCTTTGCGCTGAGTCAGGCGCCATTTTGGCAAAAGCTTCAGAACACTTAAGCGCTCCCCAAGGAAGGCTCACCAGAGCCCAAAAAGCCAGCGTTTCTCTTGCCAGCGTCTTGGAACCTGCCAGGCTGACGCTTGAGCTGGCTTTTGAAACCGCAAACGCTAGCTACGACATCTGGGTTTACCCGGAGTTTGCCGTTTATTCCCGAGACGGCTCAGACGTCCGAGACGTCCGAGACGTCCGTGACGTTTTGATAGTTTCTAGCCTGGGAGAAGAAGCCTTGGCTAGGCTTGAAAGCGGAGGGAAGGTTCTGCTTAGCCCCAACCCCTGCGAAATAGCAAAAAGTGTGCCAGGCCAGTTTGAGACTGCGTTCTGGTCTACTATTTTTGGCGCGGGAACGCTGGGAATAAGCGTAGATCCAAAGCATCCAGTCTTCAAGGAATTTCCGACATTCTCCCATTCATCATTCCAATGGTTCAACCTAACCAAGAACGGCAGACCCATGATCCTTGACGGATTGGCAGATCTCGTCCCCTTGGTAAAGGTGATAGACGGATTCTCAACCCTAAGGAGGTTGGGGCTTTTGTATGAGGCAATGGTAGGAAACGGAAAGCTTATGGTCTCAAGCCTGGGGCTTGAAGAGGGGATTGCCAATCCAGAGGTTCGAGCTTTGCGTGAATCCATCCTGGACTATATGGAATCCGACCAATTCAACCCTGTGGCTAAGCTGGCGGCTGAAGAGATTGCTTTATGAGCTGAAGCTTAAGGAATACGGGCCCTCAGCCTTGCGTTCGCGAGCGAAAATTAATTTTTTCGCTCGCGACTAGTTTGAGAGGGCTATTCTTCGGGATTTTCTAGCTCATCCAAAACGCTTGAATCCCCATCGTCCGCGTTCTCAC
>JAISWZ010000337.1 GCA_031270945.1 Clostridiales bacterium
GCAGACTCCTTGGGGGTTTTTCAATGGGCTTGGTAAAATTCAGGAAAGACCTTTCCTTTGATGACTTCTTGGCGTTGGCCGAGAAGGACGAAGACACCTTGTATTTCATAAACGACACAAACAGGATTTACCTTGGAGACCAGCCCTATGGCGGCAAGGACATCCTTGTTGAAGATTCAGAAAGCATATCTCTTTCGTTTGTTGACGACACGCTAGAAGCGACCGCCATTATATCAAGCGAGGATGACAATGCTCTAGAGCTTAAGGCTGACGGCTTGTACGCCCCGGCAGCCACCGTTCCTCTGGTTAAATATCCCGAAGACGGAGATCTCGCCATTTCCGCCGGTAGCGTTGTTGATGACTCCAACATTTCGATTGTTGAAGAGATCAACTCTAGCAGCAACGACTGGATGGTGCCAAGCGTAGCCGCTGTTTACGAAGCCATCTCAAAGGTTGCGCCTACCTGGAACTCAGATACGGTTGATGACAGCTTTCTGCCTGATCAGCCCAAGCGGCAATGGCTGAACTTCACAAATAAAATTTCAACAACTGACAACATCTTCCAGATTGACAGATCCTTTGTGGCCTCTGACGGAAAAACAGTCAGATTCGTTATCAGCTGGATTATAAATTGGGCCGAAGTCATGTATGCGCCGCTAGTGCCATTCACCTTCCCTAAACCTCTGATGCCAAAACACGATCTTTATTTCGCTTACAATTGCAGCGCCAGCTCTGCAGAAGCTCCTGATCCATTGATGGAAAAGGGCGGATGGTTCTGCATATACACCTCTGGCGAAGTAATAATTAAAAACCAATACAGCTTACAAGCCTATGGCCAGTACTTTGCGACCGCCACCGGCGAATATGAAATTTAGCGGCAAAGTCTGGAGGTTTCTAAATGGGCTTGGTTAGATTCAGAAAAGACCTTTCCTATTCCGCCTTCTTGGCATTGGCCGAAAAGGACGCAGACACCCTGTATTTCATCAATGACACAAACAGGATTTTCCTTGGCGACAAGCCTTATGGCGGCAAGGACATCTTTGTTGAAGACTCGGAAACCGTTGGGCTTTCGTTTGTTGATGACACGCTGGAAGCGACAGCCATTATATCAGGCGAGGACGGAAACTCTCTAGAAATTAGGGCTGACGGCTTGCACGCGCCGACCCCCGTCTTTCCCCGGGTTGAATATCCCGTTGACGGCGAGCTTGCTGGCGCTTATGAGAGCATTGTTGAAGATTGCAACCTTAGGATTGTTGAAGAGATCAACGAGAACAGCAATGACTGGATGGTGCCAAGCGTGGCCGCTGTTTATGAAGCGATCTCAAAGGTGTCGCCAGACTGGGATAGCGAAACGGTTGATGACAGTTATCTGCCTGATCTGCCCAAACGGGTATGGATGGATTATACAAAGAAAATCACTGCAAACGAAAGCAGTTTCCAGGCCAAATGCTCCTACTTGATCTCCAATGGCAAAACCGTCAATTTCTTGATCACGTACATTTTAAAGTGGGACAACAGAGATATAGAGATTTGGCCGATTATTTTCCCTCAAGCACTAGCTCCAAAAAATACCATGTATTTCGCTTTTTCCTGTTGCACCGCCTTTGATCAAGAGGCAGATCCGCTGATGAAAAAGGGAGGCTACGTCGCTATAGACACCCTTGGCTATGTAACAGCTCAAAGCGAGTATACCTTTAAACCTACTGGCCAGTACTATGTAACTATCTTCGGCTCATATGAAATTTAGGCTCTGGCACTTCGTTCTAAGAGCATATCCCAAAATTTTATCCGAGGCGCCAGAAAAATCCGGCGTTGAAGCATTCGCCAGGATTTTTCTGGCGCCATTTCGGAATTTTGGGATATGCACTAAATCATATCGCAAGCAAGAATGGCAATGACTTTTGCTGGCCTGGCAACGTCTGGAGGATTTTTAAATGGGATTGGTAAAATTCAAAAAGGAGCTCACAAACGAGCAATACCAAAACCTGTCAACCAAAAACGAAGATACCCTCTACTTCATAACTGACACCGGAAAGATATATCTTTGCGAGACTGAATATGGCGGCAGAAACCTTTCAGTCGTTGACACGGCATCTATAGGCCTTGACAACGCTTCAGGGCTGACGGGCGAATTCATTCTTTCATCCGAGGCGGGCAACTCCCTCACAGCCGACAATGGCCTTTGGGCGCCTCTTGAGGGTGCCGCCCCTATCGAAAATCCTGTAGAAGGGGATTTCATCGCGGTAACAGGCGAAGGGCAACTGAAGGATTCAGAATATTCTTTGTCGACAGAAATCACTGATGATTCCGAAAACGAAGTGCCTACCGCTGCGGCCGTTTACGCGGCTCTTGAAGAGCTGGCGCTTCTTTGGGAAGGCGAGCCTGAAAACATCTTTCCAGGAAGCGACTCGCCTTGGAAAGACTACACCCACGCTTTGACTTATTCAGATTCCGTGACAGACACAGGCCTTTCCTATCTCCATTCAGACGGCTCTTGGGTCAGGCTCCATATAGACGTGATTTGCGCGAAACCTCTTGACAGCGATGTGGAGCTTATGTTCGTGCCATTGCACATGAACGCTGTCAAGGATCTGCTCTTTCCAGCCTTCTACAGCACCAACTTGGATAATTGGGAAATCAAGGGCGGCAGTTCGCTCAGCATATCTGATAACGCGGTAAAAGCGGAGTTCCCAGTGTTCACGACTGGAAGCGTACGAATAATCGCTGACCTGTATTACGTTATGGCAGATAAAAGTTTGCCTGCGGCATAGTTTGGTTAATCAAGCAAGCAGTCAAAGGCCTACTCAAAAGGCAAAGTCTGGGGATTTTATAAATGATAAAATTCAAAAAAGAGCTCACGAACGAGCAATACCAAGGTCTGGAACCAAAGAGAGAGGATACTCTCTACTTTATATCTGACACTGGAAAGATATATCATTGCGCGACTGAATATGGCGGCAGAGACTTTTCTGTAGCTGACACTGATTCTGTCAGTCTTGACAGCTCGTCCGGACTGACAGGCGATTTCATTCTGTCGTCTGCAGCGGACAACTTTCTTTCAGCCGACAATGGCCTATGGGTGCCTCCTATAGATGTCCCCCGTCTTGAAAATCCTGTTGAGGGGGATTTCGTCACAGCAACAGGCAATGGGCAGCTGAAGGATTCAGGCTACTCCTTGTCGACAGAAATCACTGAGGATTCTGAAAATGAAGTGCCTACCGCTGCAGCCGTATACACGGCTCTTGAAGAGTTGGCTCTCATTTGGGAAGATGAGCCTGAAATAGAAGACTTCTCCGAAAGCGAAGCGCCATGGAAAGACTATACCAAAGAGATAGCTTATGCAGCTTCCGTGACGAACAAAGGCCGAACCTATCTCCATTTCAATGGAACTTGGGTTAGGCTCCATCTAGATGTAGTTTGCTCAAAAGCGCTTGCAGATGGGATTGGGCTTTTGAAAGTGCCATCTGGAATGCTCGTTCATAAAGCTTTACTCTTTCCAGCTGTCATCTTTAAAAGTGACACTGGTAATAATTGGCTTATTAAGGGCAGCAATGCAGTCTGGATTAAATCAAACGCCGTAGAAGGGGCATTTCCTTCGTTTACGACAGGAACCTTCGAAATAATTGCAGACCTGTATTACGTCATAAAGCCTAAAATGTTTCCTCTAGCGCCATGAAGCATCGTGATGACTTTTGCGTTTTGCGCGGCAAAGCGCTTTAACCTGGTAAAGGTTCCAGCGCATATGGATACCTCTATGCAATTTGTCTTGCCAGCCAGCTTCTACTACCCTAATGCGGATCAGTGGGAATTTAAGGGCGGCAGTGCGCTTATGATGTCAGGCACCATAATTCGCGGTTTCACTTATATATTTACGTCGGAACCCATGCGTGTAACTGCGGACGCATGTTATGTCTTGGCATCGAAAGCGTTCCCTGTAGTGCCATTAGCCGGTTAACCGCTCGTCAGCATGCATATCCCAAAAACAAACAACTGGGGATATGCATTAATCGCTTTCTTTGGAGGCTTTTCCATGAGCAATCTAGTCAAGTTTTGGAAAGACATCACATCCGAAGACTTTCAAGCCCTTTTGCCAAAGGATTCAAACACCCTGTACTTCATATCAGATACCCATGAGATATACTTAGGCGACAAGAGCTACGGCAGCTCTGACCTCTTTGACGTAGGCTCAGGCGACGCCGAAGGCACGATCTCCTTTGATATCGTGGACGGCAAGCTCGTTGCGACAGCCATTTTGTCCACTGAGGAAGGCTCACTCGAAGTCAAGGCTGATGGATTGTACGTTCCCCCTCCAGGAATCAGCCTGCTCGAAAGCTCTACCCCGGGAAACTTCATCTTTGCAACTTCAGACGGCAATATAGCTGACTCAGGGCTTTCGTTCTCGACATCAATCACAAGCGAGAGCACAAACTCGCAGATCCCCAGCGCCGCCGCTGTATATGAAGCGCTTTTGAGAATCGCCCCCATTTGGGAAGGCATCGAAACCCCTGAAGACTTGTTTAACTGGCAAAGGCACAATTGGAGAAGCTTTCTGTCCAAGTTGACGCTAGCTGAAAATGTGACTATTGACCCGGACTCCTTCCTTGAGTCAGATGGGCGAGAAGTCAGGCTGAGCTTGCTCTTGGAGCTTGGAGATTACCAGTATGCGCCTGGAAAAGAGCTTTTCAAGATGGCCAGGTTCCTTAGCCCTCCAAACAGGGTTGTCCTTGCCTGCACACCCATAGCTGAAGACAATACAGTCAGGCAAAGCTTCGAGTACAACTCTGCGATTGAGATAAGCGACATGAAAGGCATATATAGAACCAACGAGACGAGCCCGAAACTCACAAACACCAGACTTGCCATATCTGGCTCTTATATGCTTAAGTCTTTGCCCGCTGGCACTGTAGTGGATGGCTATATCGTATAACACACTGACGAGCAAGCGTTGGGCAAACGCTATCCGGCACCATTTCGGAGTTTTGGAATATGCGCTTATTATAGGTCGCAACTCGCGAGCGAAAACAAGAAATATGTTTTCTCTCGCGAGCGCGCGATAATCAAATAAATTTTGACGGACTCAAAATGGGAGGCCTATGTTATGGGCTTGGTAAAATTGAGGAAAGACCTTAGCTATGATGCATTTATGGCGCTTCCCGAGAAAGACGGAGACACCATATATTTTCTGAACGACACAAACAGGATCTACCTTGGAGACACCCCATATGGCGGCAAAGACATCTTTGTTGAAAATTCGGAAAGCATCGGCCTGACTTTCATAGATGACACGTTGGAAGCGTCGGCTATCCTGTCATTCGAAGACGGCAATGCCTTAGAGCTCAAGGCTGACGGCTTGTATGCCCCTCCAGCCACTGTGCCATTTATTGAAAATCCTTTTGACAATGACCTTGTGGTTTCCGTAGGCGACGCCGTTGACGACTCCTGCATTGCCATTGTAGACGAAATCAACGAAAACAGCAATGACTGGATGGTGCCAAGCGTAGCCGCTGTTTATGAAGCCATTTCAAAGGTTGCGCCAAAATGGAACTCAGACACGGTAGATGACAGTTTCCTGCCGCAAGATTTGCCCAAGCGGGAGTGGCTTGATTATACTGATAAACTTACCGACTATAACGCTCCATTTTTGGATATCCGATCTTATTTGGTTTCCAATGGAGCTACAGTAAGGTTTTGCATTTCCAGCTATCTATCTGATGTCAATCTGTCAACTGTATTTTTTCAATTCCCGGCAGAGCTGGCGCCAAAACAAAATAAATTTTTCTCTTTCTCAGTCTTTACCGATCCTCCTGGTGAATTTTTTGAATTGCAGGTTCTTGAAAAAAGCGGCTACCTGTGCATAGACACTTTTGGCGCCATTAGATATCGAAATATCCCTTCGTATTCCAATCTAGATCTTTCAAGCTTTTTTGTTTTCACTGGCGAATATGAAATCTAGCGCTTGATATCAAGAGCATATCCCAAAATTCCGAAATGGCAACGGAAAAATCCTGGCGAAGCTTCAACTAGTTTGCTCGGGCTTCTGCGAGCAAACATCCGCCTCGGATATAATTTTGGGATATGCTCCAAGGAGATTTTAAAATGGGATTGGCAAAATTCAAAAAGGAGCTCACAAACGAGCAATATCTGAGCTTGGCGACAAAAGATGAGGATACCCTTTACTTTATAACCGACACCAGAAAGATATATGTCTGGACAGCTGAATACGGCGGCAGAGACTTGACTGCTTCTGATACAGCTTCTATCAGCCTTGACAACTCATCCGGGTTGACAGGCGCCTTCATTTTGTCGTCTGAAGCAGGGAACTCCCTCACTGCAGACAATGGCCTGTGGGCGCCTCCCAAGGGTGTCAGCCTTATCGACAACCCAGTAGAAGGGGATTTCGTCGCAGTAAACGCGCAAGGTCAACTGAAGGATTCTGAGTACTCCTTGGCGACAGCGATCACTGAGGATTCCTCAAACGAAGTGCCTACCTCTGCAGCCGTATACGCAGCGCTTGAAGATCTTGCTCTGCTTTGGGACGAAACGGCGGAGAGCGTATTTCCAGGAAGCCAAGAAGCGCCTTGGAAAGACTATACCCATGAACTGATCTTTCCAGCTTCTGTAACAGACACTGGCTTTAGCTATCTCTATTCAGACGGAGTATGGGTTAGGCTCCATTTAGATGTGATTTACGGAGAAACAATAATGGAGGGCGATCCGCTTGCGCAAGTGCCCTTGCATATGGGCTCCTTCAAGACCTTGATCATTCCGGCCATCTTTTATAAGGCCAATTTGGATGATTGGGAAATCAAGGGCGGAAGCTCGATTTTTATAACCGGGGACACTATAACAGGGTCAGGGTTTGTATATACCGAGGAAAATCTGAGGATAATTTCGGACCTTTATTACATCTTGAAATCGAGTGAGTTTCCTAAAGTGCTATAATGGCATATCCCAAATTAGCATTTGAAGCATCGCTGTGTCGCATTTCTTATTTTCGAGCAACGCATCAGCCGCAGGATTTGCCTAAACGCGAGTGGAAGGATTATTCAAA
>JAISWZ010000407.1 GCA_031270945.1 Clostridiales bacterium
AAATTAATTCCATGGCTTGAAAAATTCCGGATGTTTGCTCGCAGAAGCCCGAGCAAACTAGTTGAAGCATTCGCCAGGAATTTTTCTGCGCCTTAACGGAATTTTGGGATATGCACTAAGTCTACAGAACGCATAGTCAAATGCTTTCGCTCTTCAAACTACGCAATCTCCCTACGTAACCTTCCATGCTGCGCGCCATAAAAAAAACCGCAGGCGCTCATTTACAATATAAACCAAATATTATTAAAACCCCCTGGGGCTGCCCAGGGGGTTTTGCATTATTCTGACGTATGCAAGCCTTTCCCTGCCACGTCTATCATAAACTAAAAATTCACATTTTGCAAGCGATAATCGACACGCAATCTAGCGCCGCCATCTTTGGCGTTTCAATCCTAGCCTCATTATGCTTTTCCTTGACTTTCTCCCTCAGCGCCTCCCCTACCGTCGCACAATTCGCCAAGACGCTCCCCCAAAGCAGCAAGACAAAAGCCTTTTTGTTCTCTGTCAGGATCTTTTTCGCTACTGCCGATACCCCATAGGCAAGCTTTTCTCCAGCTTCAACCAGGATCGAGCTGGCGATCTTGTCGGTCTTGGTTGCTTGTTCCACAAGTGGCGCAAACTGGGCTATCTTTTGCTTAAGAAATATGTGATCACGGTAAAACTCAACGATCTCCTGCTGGGACGAAAGAGCGGTCTCCTTCTTGAAAAGGCTGTAAAGCTCAGGACAATTGTCTTCTCCGTCCAGATCTTCGAAGGCTCTTCCAACTATATAGAAAGCGCTGCCCTCATCGCTAAGAAGATGCCCCCAGCCGCTATACCTGACGATATCCTTTGAATCGCCCCTTCCTACGATGATAGCGCCTGTTCCTGCAGCCACTGCAATGACAGGCTCATCGGGGTAGAGATTCAGGAGGATTTCACAGTCATTGCAAACCATGACTGATTCTCTTGGGAAGCCAAGGGAGCAAAACAGGTCTATATACGAGCTCTGAAGATTCGGGGTGTCCACTCCAACCGCCCCGGCGCAGAGCCCTCCGCAAGCGGAGGGCTTCAAATTTAGCCTTTGGAGCTCGGATAGGATCACGTCTTCATATATTTCCTTGGTTTTTTCATATCCTGAGAAGACCATGGAAGCGCCGGATCCAGTTACCTCAGACAGGATCTTTTTGGAATCCATCACCCTCATGCGAAGGTGAGTCGCTCCGATATCCAGCCCGATAGAATAAGTGCATATCCCAAAATTATATCCGAGGCGCTGGAAAAATCCGGCATTGAAGCGTTCGCCAGGATTTTTCCAGCGCCATTTCGGAATTTTGGGATATGCACTTATCCATCTATATCTTTGTCTTGTAGTCGCTGCCGAAGTTCGGGAATGGCGACTTGGAACAGTCTATGCCCTTCTTCTTTGATATTAGGGCGCTCATCACCTGGAAAGGCAAAAGTGTCTCAAAGGGGCGAGTCAGCTCGTTTCCGCTGGTCTGGATGAACAGCTCGTTATCCAAATGGGAGGGGGTGCCTGTGCTTATAAAGAATCCAGCGCTTGAATGAGTTTTTGCAAAATTATCGAGCTTTTTCATGCGCTCCCGGTCTCCATTGGAGTCACTGATTAAGATCAAAGTCGTCAAATCGCTGACAGAGCAGTGCACTCCATGGAGGAACTCTTCAAACTCATAGTAGTGGACAGGAGTATAGATGGTTTCAAGGAGCTTCAGAGCGCCTTCCTGCGCTATGGGAAGGTCTGTGCCTTCTGCTATTAGATAGAAGGTATTGCGGGACGCCAGGGCAAAACTATTTGTTTCGCACCAGTTTTCCGAAGCTTCGATGTTTTGGCTGGCCAGGTTGAAGGAAGAGCGCAAGTCTTGGATAAGCAAGTCATCCTTTTTCCAAAGCGCAAGCCCTGCCAGGTACAGTGTCAGGACAGTTGCGGTCATTCCTCTGGTCTTAGGCCCTATCAGCTCTTCTCCGCAGGGGATCAAAAGATGGTTTTTTAATTGCTTGGCTATTGGAGAAGCAGGATCTGCCGTGACACCTGCAACGGCGAAATTCTTGGCTTTCGCTTCAATCGCCGCCTGAAGCGTAGAAGCGCTTTTTCCTGATTGGGACAAGGCCAAGACCAGGGTCTGGCTTGGATCCAGGATATCCAGGAGAGGCGCAACCCGGGTTGGCTCTATTGGAGTCGCTTCAACGCCTTGCGAACGATTGAAAAATTCAGCGGCCATTTTGGCAGCTCCGTTGGAACTGCCTGATCCGATTAAGATTATTCTCTTGACAGGCTTATTATCGAAGGCGCTGACAAAGCCTTCTGTTATGGCTTTTCTATTGTCAAGCATCTCCAGCCACAAGGCGGGCTGGCTTTTGATGTAGTCTAGCATTAGGTTGGACATAAGCGATCCTTTCACAGACAAAGCCGCAGCTGCGCTACGGCTTTGGATGAATTTTTGATATGTCAAGACGGAGCGCTCGACATTAATTTGGCTTTTTTAGTGTTTAGTACCCAAACGCCTCCCAAATGTCCCTGGGGTTGTCTTTTGGCGCTAGAACCAAGTAATAGGGCTTTTTAGGATCATTGAGCTCAGCCCTGACCGCAATCGCCTCGCCTAGTTTGACTGTACGGATTTCCGGCTTGAGATCCAGGTTTGAAGACCTTAAACTGATTGTTGCCAGGCCTTCGCCTGACGTCTGGATCTCGAACTCTACGGACGTTCCAGTTTTCTTAGCTGTTATCCGAAAGTCATAGAACGGGGTGTCCATGCGGTAGGTTCTGGAGGACAGGAGAGTGATCTCTCTTGAGCTGTTATCGCAACTGACCTGGTATTCGCTTGACGGAAGCTCTCCCTGGTACCAGCCGGTATTGGGAGACGCTTGAATGACATAAGCAACTCTTGTTGACTTTTCGGTGAAGGTCACTTTGGATCCTGGTTTTGCTATGCCAGATACAAAGGCAGGTCCATGCAGGTCGGCGGCAAGCCACGTCCAGAGAAGGGGCGGCCTGATCCAGACTTCTTTGTAGACACAGGTATTAACTTGGGGCCAGAACGGAGAGTCATGCTCATCCAGGCAAGCGAAGCCCACTCCTAGCTCTCCTGCCATCTCTCCTGGGAGGACTGCGTACTCCTGGCAATAGTCATAGCCTTCTCCGAACATGACCGATTCGGCAAAGGGGTTCTTGCCGACTATCCATTCAAACTGGCGGTTGGCCAGCTCCATGAGATCAAAATCGTTCTTGGCGATAGCGGCTTGAGACACCGCTTTTCCGCCTGCCAGGGTAACCGCGTGGTTGCCTCTATGCTCAAAGGCCACGGGCATTCTTCTTAGATAATAGCCTTTGCCAAGAGAGATTCCTTGTCTAACCTGGAGCTTATAGTTCTCCCTGCACTCATCATCTGTTAGGTACTTTTTGATCATGCCCATGTCATAGTCCTGGGCATGATAGGCTTCGTCTTCATGATAGATCGACGAAGGCATGACATTGTAGGGGGCCGTGAATCTCGACGCTTTTTGGATATAGTCGCCATAGAGGTTGATGGCGTACATCCAGTCTGGAAAATTCTCGTGTTCCGGGAACGCTTGGGCCAGTCTTGAGAGGGCCTGGATCGGCTCATTGTCATGGCAACGGTGGCTGCAATGGGCTATGAGCTTATGGCTTTTGTCATCATAGAAGAAACCAGTGAAGGGGACATCCCAATCCGTGAGCTCTTGCTGTTGGCATTGCATGATCTCTTGGGCGCAGAAGACGGCCTTTTCCTTGAAATATTCATCATTGGTCGCCTGGAAAACGTCAAGGGCAGACCAAGCGGCGGCTGAGTATTTTAGGAGAAAGGTATAGATCCGGTTTGGATCGTCCAGCTTGCAGAAGTCTTCTTCGAAACGGTGGTTCCAGGCGAAATTCCAGTCTTCTTTCGCCACTTTCGCGCAATGGGTTGAGAGAACCGGATCGTGGGTTCTTAAATACTTCGAGGCCAGGGCTTCGGTGCCTGCGCACATGAAGTTTTCTATAGTCTCGTAGGCGGCTTCTCTATAGATGTCATCCTTGTCGCCCATGATATTGTTGGTCCAGCAGGACTTGCTTGAGGTTGGGACTCTATAGCCATCGCCAAAGCGGGTTTTCAGGATCCATTCCAGGCCCCATTTGGCTTCTTCCAGAACCCTGTCATGCAAGGGCTTGTTGTTTTTTATATTTGCCAAAAGCTCAAACAGCGCGTAAGTGCACTCCGCTGTATTGGTAGTTGTCTGGGTCATGTCTCCTGCGTCATGCCAACCCCCATTGGCCACGATAGAGAGATCTCCATGCCTGATCGTTACGTCGGCATGGCAGAGGTAATGCTTTCCGGGCACTTCGCAACCGCAACGCTCACAGAAGAGAAAGTTTATGGTTTTCCATATTGAATCTTCCCAGACGCAATCGTTGATTGCGAAAGAGCGGGAAACTGTGTCTCCGCAGACCAA
>JAISWZ010000443.1 GCA_031270945.1 Clostridiales bacterium
AGCTCCTTGGCCACAACCTCGGCTTTCAGGTTCCTGGCGCCGCCGGCGGCCAGCGTCATCTTAAGCGTTCCATCGGAAACCATGGCGGAAAATATGTCGGGCTTGATGTCAACTTCAGAAGTGCCTTTCTTTGTTCTTTTCATAACGAGGATCTCAGGCTTGGACATGAGCTCTGCCAACTTTTCCTCTGCCTGGCTGTTCGCTTCCAGCTCATACTCGGCTGCCGCGACTAGGGAAGCGGAATGCTTCTCACCATCCGCCATAAAGCGGCAATCCGTGAAGCTGAGCCCGCTAGGGAGGCTTTTGTTGAGGGATGAAACAACGAGATCTGTTTCAAGCGGCTGGGCGAACTCAATCTCCACCAGCTCACCTAGCCCTTCCATTCCAAGCGGGAGCGGAAGCGCGAAGGACATTTCCTGGTGAGGGTTAAACCCCTGGGAGAAAGCCACTGGCAGGTTGGCGCGGGCTACCGCTCTTTGCAAGACCTTCAGGAGATCCAGGTGCCCTATGAAAACCATTGCGCCGGTTTTCTTGAAGCATGCCAAGCATCTAGCCAACGCAAGCGCCCCCTCTCTCGTTGAGCCCGCATCCTCCGCAGCCGTCCCGGCAGTTTGGCGTCGTCAGCCCGCTTTCAGCCTTGTCCATCTCGCGGGAGAAGAACTGCTTCGACACGCCTATATCTATTATGTCCCACGGCAGGATTTCCTCTCTTTTTCTCTGTCTGCAGGCGAAAAATTGAAGGTCGAGCCCCGCTTTGGCAAACGCTTCCTCCCAGATCCCTCCTTTGAAGTACTCAGTCCATCCCTCAAAGCGGGCGCCCAGCTTATGGGCGTAATAAAGAGCCATGCCGCACCTTCTGTCCCCTCTGGCAAGCACCGCCTCAATGAAAGAAACCTCGGCCTCATGATAGTTGTAAGAGACCTGTTTTCTTGTTATGCTCTGCTTTATGGCCATCTGCTTCTTCTCAAACTCTTCAACCGTATCCTGAGGCGCCCATTGGAATGGGGTGAATGGCTTCGGCACAAAGCAGGAGACGCTAACCTTAAGGCTCAGAGGCCTTTTTCTAGGAACTTTGTAATACTCCCTTGCTATCTTGTCAGACAGCGCCCCGATGGCCTTGGCGTCCTCCAGCGTTTCAGTCGGAAGCCCTATCATGAAGTACAGCTTCACCTTGTTCCAGCCCGCGTTAAAGGCCAGGCTTGCCCCATTAAGAATGTCGTCTTCGTTCAATCCCTTGTTTATGGCGTCCCTGAGCCTCTGGCTTCCCGCCTCCGGCGCGAATGTGATGCCAGCCCGCCTAACCTCTCTGGTCTTTGACATGAGCTCAATGGAGACCTCATCGATTCTCAGTGACGGAAGGGAGATGTTCACGTTTGACGGAGTGCACAGGCCGGTCAGCCTGTTGATTGACTCCACACACTTGCCGTAGTCGCTAAATGACAAGGCCAACATGGATATCTCTTCATGCCCTGTGGACTTCAGCTGCTCTTCCGCCTGCTCCATCAGGCTTTCCAGATCCCGTTCCCTGACAGGGCGGTAAATGAACCCAGCCTGGCAAAACCGGCACCCTCTGAGGCATCCCCGAAACGCCTCCATTGAAACCCGGTCATGCACCACCTCTATGAGCGGAACCAGCGGCGACTTGGGATAGTAGGCTCTGGAGAAGTCTTTGACCCAGGCCCTTTTGGCCTTTTCAGGCGCGTGATCGTTTGTCCGCTTGACTTCCTTGATAGTGCCGTCCTCATTATAGGAGACATCGTAGAACCTGGGCACGTATACCCCGTCTAGCCCTGCTATCCTCTCCAGGAAATCCAGCTTGGTTCCTCCCGAAGCCTTGTTCTCCTTGTAGGCTGTCAGCACCCCGTCAAGCATTGGCTCTCCTTCACCTATGCAGAAGAAGTCCATGAAGTCGGCCAAGGGCTCCGGATTTACCGCGCAAGGGCCTCCAGCGCACACCAACGGCTCGTCCTCTCCCCGCTCCGAGGCAAACAGGTGGATCCCTGCCAGGTCAAGCATGTTCAAGACATTGGTGTAAGACATCTCGTACTGGAGAGTGAACCCCAGCATGTCAAAGCTCTTGAGCGGATCCCCTGTCTCCAGCGCGTAGAGCGGGATCTCAGCCTCCCTCATTGCGCCCTCCATATCAGGCCAAGGAGCGAAAGCTCTTTCGCAATAGGTGTCTTCCCTTTCGTTGATGAATGAGTACAGCAACTGCAAGCCCAGATGGCTCATCCCGACCTCGTAGAGATCCGGGAAGCAAAAGGCGTATCTTATCGCCACGCTTCCAGGATCCTTTACGGCCATGTTGATCTCGTTTCCGGTATATCTTCCGGGCTTTTCGCATTTCAATAGCGTCTCGCGCAACTTGCCTGTGATAGTCATGGTTCTCCTCTCGATATGCTTATAGCGCATCCCTGCCGAAAAGGGAAAAGCCTTGCGATGCTTCAACGCGTCGCTTTTCCGCCCTATACTTAATATTGGGATGCGCTTGCTTTGGCGTAAGCCTCAAGCGCTTGCGCTTGGGCTGCATATTAGGAGTATAGCACCAAGATGACAAATTTTAAACTATCGTATCCCAAAATTTCAAAAACGCGCAGCAAAAGTCATAGCATTGCTTTTATGAGTGACTTTTGCGGGAGATTGCTGGCAAATCTAGGGATGTGATGCAGGGCAATGATAATAAGGTAGAGACTTTAAATCGAGAATCTATATAAATTTAATATAAGTTTAAAACTAAATCCGATATGGATATCAAGTTACGTTAAGAATAAAGCAAAAACAAAAAAAGCAACCCCCCCAACCCCAAAACAAAAAGGGCGCCTCAGGCGCCCTTTGGCGAATCTTCAAAACGCCCTGGAAAGCGGGGTTTGATCCAAAGCTTGAAACCTTGACCCAACCAGCCTGGCATTCAGGTCTTCTATCGAGAGCCTGTTTGGCAACTCGTTAAAGAGGAGCATGTCCCTGGGGTTTGAGCGGTTGATCTTGTAGGGCTTGTGCTCCGCCTTGCTCTTCAGGTCCTGGTCTATCGCGTCCATCATTTCTACCAGCTGGGCTTGGGAAAGCTTTAGGCCATATGCCAGCTTGAAGACGGTATCCCGCTTGGGATGGGCCTTTCCTGAAAGAAACGCCTCCAGCATGGACTTTGAGATAGAGCATCTTTTGCTTATCTCCAGGAGAGTGAGCTCGCTTTTCCTCTTTTCCCGCAAGGCTTCGAAAAAGGCCGCAAACTTGCCTCTGGTTTGGGGCTTTTCGGGAACTGCGGGATCATGCTCCATCACAGGCTCGTTCTTGTCTTTTTCAACCCTGTAGTATTCATGTATGAAAGCTACGACCTCATCCGCCGACACTGACTCTGATCCATAGAACCTGAGCTTTACCGCGTTTGACATGTACTTGGCAATATCCCGCTCCAGGTTTATCATGTAGGCGTCAGATTTTCTGCATTCATCCCAAACCTTGTCGGAGACCAGCTCAGACAAGTCTTCCGCCGAGGCGCCAATAAGCGCCTTGTGCCCTTGCAGATCTTTCGTGAATCTCTCGGCGATGACAAAGACAAGAAAGTTGTCAAACTCATCCACAAGCATCATTTCTACGAACAGGTTAAGCTTGTGAAGCTCATGGTAGCATCGGCTCATAGCGAAAACAACCTGGTCCCTGCTTGAGGATGGCTCGCAAGCAGAGATCCAGTGCCTGAAGATCGCCTCGCTCATTTTCTCGTAAAGCTCTTCCTTCAAGAATTGGCTAGGCGGCATTGATCGATTCGCCAGATCTATGACTTTCTTGTAAAAGGCCAGTTCATTTGTTTTTTCTTGCATTGGCTACCTCACCCTGCAACTCAATCTCTTCATCGTACTGGTATACCACATTGTTAAAGAACTTGAATGAGTCCTTCATAATTTCCATCAGGTACGGATCAAAGTGCGTTCCGGCTTCTTCCCAGATCAGTTCCATGGCGAGCCTGTGCTTGAAGGATCGCTTGTATGGCCGATCTGATATGAGCGCGTCGTACACGTCCGCTATCGCCATGATCCTTCCTGAAAGCGGTATGCCTTCTCCCGCCAGCCCAAAAGGGTATCCTCTTCCGTTCCACCACTCGTGGTGCGACAAGACAATCTCTTTGGCCACAAGCAGGAAATCCGAGTCATCGCCCAGCTGCCTCACGGCATTGTCTATCATTTTAGCGCCCAGGGCCGGATGCTTTTTGATCTGGCCGAACTCGGCGTCAGTCAGCCTGGACGGCTTGAGCAATACGCAGTCCGCTATCGCGACCTTGCCTATGTCGTGAAGCTTCGCGCTTTTTATGATATTGTCAGCGTAGTTCCTGGTCATGTGGTACCTTGGGTTCTTTTCCGCAAAAAGCTTCTCAACTATCAGCTCTGTGTAAACTGTGGTGCGCCTGATATGCCCGCCTGTCTCGTTGTCCCTGTAGGCTGTGACATTGGCCAGAATGTCCAGGATCGTATCCTGGCTCTTGAGCACTTGGTTCGTTTTGGCTTCAACAAGGCGCTCAAGGCTTTTGCGGTAGTTCTGCAGCTCTATGTGAAGCTGGACCCTTTTCAAGACAACGCCAGCTGAAATGGGCTTGAGGATGTAGTCCACAGCGCCCATTAGGAACGCGTGCTCCTCTCCAGCCCGGCCCTCCTGGGCCGTCAGGAATATGACAGGTATGTCCTGCCACCTTTCATCCTGCTTGAGCTTCTCTATTACGTCATAGCCGCTCATTCCCGGCATCTCCACGTCCAAGAGTATCAGTCCCGGCGTGGACTTCTCCAGAAATGACAAAGCCCGTTCCCCGCTAGGGGCGGGAAACACCTTGTAGCGGCTTTTCAATATTGCCTGCAGCATCTTCAGGTTTGTGGCGTTGTCATCCACCACCAATACGCTGCGGTTAGCGACAAACTCTGTATCCACGTGTTCCCGCCTCCATCAAGAAAGGTGTTGGAGCGCATCTGGATCAAAAGCAAAGCCCAGTATTTCGCTCATGAGCTTCCTCGCCGGGCTTTGCATGATGAGATGCGCTCTTAGAGCATATTGCATTATATCCTTTATTGGAAAGCAAAAGCAATTGAATTTAGCGTGAATTTAGTTTATGAGAGAAAGTCATGCTTTAGCGCGTATCCAAAATTTAAATTTCGCATAATGCTTAAATATTGTTTTCGAGCGATTTTGCGTCTTTTGAATTGTAATCTTGAATAAAACATTCTAAGCGCTAAAGCATCCAAAACATCCTGCATTCAAAATATCCTATATAATAAAGCAATTATTTATTATTCTTTTCATATTATTCCAGTTCGGGTTGCGAAAAGCTGACGCCAGAGAGGCATGGATTCCTGGAATATTTAGCTCAGGATCCGCCCTAAGGAGCAAATTGTTTTATGCCTTTATAGCATGCCCCAAAATGGGGCTGAAATACTTATTATTGGCTGGCTCAGCTCTAATGATCCAAAGTTTTCAGCCAAACTTTTCAACCAGACCTATTCAGCCAGACCTATTCAGCCAAACCTACTCCGCCAAACACAGATCCAAACGCATGCCAACCCGTCATCTGGCATTCGCGACGCTTCTTATCGTCTCGGCCGCCTGGTCAAAGTCGAAGTTCTCTATATTGGCCGAAATGTCCTTGAGCTTGCTGTCGATATCGTAGCCATACGAGTATTTGCGCAGCTTTTCGGCTTCTTCAAGGGCTTCGTCGAATTCAAGGTTTTCGATTAGAGCGGCGATTGCTGAGAGGGACTCGTGAAGATCCGGCTTGTTTTCTGTGATCTTGGGGGTGTCATCCTGCTTGTCCGGGAAAAGGGCGACTAGCTTGTGGGACAGGTTTTCCAGATCCATAATAAAAGACTCTAGATTTTCCTTGATGTAGGCGGATTTGCTGTCGGCGGCGGAAATTTCCAGGTTTCTGGCCTTTGTTGAAATGGGTTTCGCGCCTATATTGGCCAAGGCGCTCTTCATCCCGTGGACTTCAATCTTGAAGAGCTTCATGTCATCAGGCTCGGCAAGGAGGCCCAGCTTTTTGATAAGCCTTATCTTGCCCGGAAGGGCGGTGTTGAACGCTTTCAGGATGGACATGTATGCCTGGGTATTGCCTCCAAGGCTTTCAATGGCCTCTGCCGCGTTGAGGGGGAGGGAAGAGAAAATGCCTGAATCGGCAGCGGCGCTTGTTGGCAATCCCAGCTCCTCTTTTGTTGGAAGCTTCGGCCTCTCAAGGATCTTCTCTTGCGGGATCCACTTTCTCAAGACCCTGTTGAGCTCTTTTATCTCGATTGGCTTGCTGATGTAGTCGTTCATCCCGTTGTCAAGAAACATCTCGCGCATGCCTGTTATGGCGTTGGCTGTGAGGGCTATGATCGGGACGTCCATGCTTGCGCCGTGCTTTCTTATTCTTTCTGCGGCTTCTATACCGTCCATTTCTGGCATCATGTGATCCATGAAGATAATGTCAAACTTTCTCCTCAAGCACATGGCTATGGACTCTTCGCCGCTGGTGGCAAGCTCCGGGGTGACGCCGCAGTGCTTGAGCATCTCTCCGCAGACCAGGAGGTTCACTTCGTTGTCGTCTACAACAAGAATGTCCGTGTCCGAGGTCATCTGGACATCGCCAATGCGCTCGGTGCTTGTGTTATAGGTTCTCATGCCTCTTTCTTCCTGGTTCAAGACCCTGGCTATGAAAGAGACCATTAAGGGCTCGTATATGACTTCGATCTTTGGCTCAGTGTATTGCACAGCGGCCCTGCGAATGTCTTTGACCGCCGCCACGAAGCTTGTGGTGTCAAGAAGGCTTGTCTTGGACTGAAGCTCATTGTGCCATTTGTCAAAGAAGTAAATGATATGGGAATACTCTTTCTTCGCGTACTGGGGCAGATCTTCTTCGCGGTCGCAGAAGTCGTGCTGTATGAACAAGTCAGAGAGCATTTTCTCCAGGCTTTCTCCAAGGTATGAGTCCCCAAGGGCAAGAACCTTTATCGCTTCGGGCCTGTTCACCTCCGCTATCGGATCCTTGTTCACTATCTTTTGGTCAACCCAGAACTTGAAGCTTGTGCCCTTCTCGTATTCGCTTTCGACCACCATCTCTCCGCCCATTAGCTGTACCAGCCTCATGCTTATCACAAGGCCAAGCCCTGTTCCAACTATGCCGCGGTTTTTCATTTGGTCGAACTGGGTGAAGGCTTGGAACAGGTTTCCGATGTCTTCTTCCTTTATTCCTATGCCGGAGTCCGCGACCTCGAAGTCAAGCCTGACCGTGTCTTCGGATCTCTTTGTTTCTTGCACGGCCAGCTTTACATACCCCTCATGGGTGAACTTTACGGCGTTGGCCAAGAGGTTTAGCAGCACCTGCTTCAGCCTGACGTCATCGCCTAGAAGCATTGAAGGTATGCCTGGCGAGGCGTCTATTATAAAGCTTATGCCCTTTCCAGCGGCCTTCAGGTTTATGATGTTTGAGATGTTGGTCAAGAACGAGACTGTCTCGTACGGCGCTTCCAGCAGTTCAATCTTGTTTGCGTCTATCTTCGAGAAATCCAAGACATCGTTGATAATTTTCAATAGCGACTCAGACGCGTTTATGATGTTGCTGGCGTACTCCCTTTGAACCTTGTCAAGCCTGGTCATAAGCAAAAGTTCGCTCATGCCCTTTATGGCGTTCATGGGGGTTCTGATTTCGTGGCTCATGTTGGCCAAGAACGCGCTCTTGGCCGAATTGGCGTTTTCCGCCTCTATCTTGGCGATTGTCAGCTCTGTTATGTCATGGAGAACAAGGACAACACCCCTGCAAACTCCGTCCTTGTCGCTGGCGCGGGAGATGTAGGTGCCTATGAACAGCTCGCGCCCCAAGTCTCCATAGGAAAGCTTGCCAGTGTTGATGTAAGCGGTTCCGCTGTCCATAACCTTGTGGCAAGCGTCCTTAGTCGCTATGATCCATGCCTGCTCAAGCATCTTCCCAAACACTTTCTCAAGGGGAAGCTTCTTCATTTCCCAGGGATCCTGGTATCCCAGGAACTTGACCGCCACTGCAGCGCCTATGACGTAGTTCAGGTTTTGGTCAAAGAACATGATGATGTCAGGGCATGTGTCCAGCAAAAGCCTGTTGTACATGTACTGCAGCTCTTTTTCGGCTTCTGACACCTCTCGCAGACGGTCGGCGTTCTCGGTCAGGTTGGCCAAGAGCTTGTTGTCGCGCTCAAGCCTCAACAGCTTCCGGTTTGACATCTTCAGCTGGGTTTGAACCGCTTTCAGCTCGGCTTGAAGCTTTTCTATCGTTGCCTGCTCTTTATTTTCTGTTCCCTGCTCTTTATTCTCTATCTCTTTATTTGCCATTGTCAGCGTTTTATTGTCCATGGCAAAACCTAAAACGCGCAGAGAACCAGGGACGAATGGTGCGTCCTGTTCATCGCGCCCTCGCTTCTGACACTTGTGGGCCCAATCTCTCCAGAAGCGTAGAAGCCCGCTATTGACAGCCCGTCTTCCCGGAAGTCGTTCAGGATCTCCCTTTCAATGGAGTTTGCGCCTGTCAATACAAAGTACCGCCCTCCGCAGGAAATGGCGAAAAGCATGCTGTAAGTGCTCCCTTTGGCCTTGCGCTCTTTCATCTGCTCAACAAGGCCCTCCATCGCCGCTTGGGTAGAGCTCTTGATGTTGTCCTTTTTCAATAGGCAGAGCGAGACCTCCGACCCTTCGGGAATCCTTGCGGCCAAGAATATGGATCCAGTGTCCCTGTTAAGATCAAATATGTTGTGTATGACCGGCACCCCATCCGACTCCTGCTCCTTGATCAAAAACTTCACAGGATTTGTGGCGTAGGTGGTCATTATCTGGCCGGTCTGGTATTCCTTGTCCGTCCTCAGCCCGCAGTACTCCATGAACTCCTTGAAGGTCTGGTCTCCAACCTTCTGTATGAAGCCGCAGCCGCTTTCAGTTATGACGCCCTTTTTCTCCGAGTACATGGTAGGCGTGTTGGCCACCTCGAAGACTGGATCAATGTCTCCTCCCAGAGCCAGCACAATCGTTGATTGCGGAACTTCCTCCCCGCCGTAAAACATGCTGATTGGGCGATCCAGCTGGTTGTCGGAGGCTACGCCGCCAAAAACCGGGATCTTGCCAGCGACGGCTTCCATGCTGTCAACTATGTCATCCATCATGACATCAGCGTAAATCGGGCAAAAGACAAATATTGCCTTGGGATCTCCATTTAGCGCGGTCAGCGCCCGCTTGCAGGCGTTTCCAACTTCCGCCTCAGTGTTGCCGATGTCGAGTGGCCCAGTTGCGGCCGCCCCAAATTCAGCGTCGCACATTACCGTAAGTATCGCGCTCACTGTGTCCGAAGCCTGATCTCCCACAAGGGACACCGCTGTATTCCCTAAAACAAGAAAACCTAGCCTTCTTTCAAGCTCTCCTATGAATTCGCCATATTCCAGGTTTGCGTCAACAAACAAAATCCCTACGCACTTTCCTAAATCGCCTATCTCGCCTTTTCGGCTCTCAAAGCCCGAAACCAGCTCCTCTAGCACAACCTCAGAGTCTTCTTGCTCCTCGGTTGAAACCGTGAAAGAAAACATTATGCACCTCCTAGATGCATATCCCAAAATTCCGCAAGTGGCATATACGCGTGGCTTTTCCCGCGCCATAAAATAAATTTTGGGATATGCTCTTTTAGCAATATGGCGGAAAAGTCTGCGAAGGCCTCAACGAGCATACTTGCCCGGTTATTCCAGACCCGCCTGATGGGATATGCTTAAACCGCTTGGGGGGCGCGGCTTGCACTCCCGCATTGCATATCCCTACCTATGGGGATACGCGCTAGCTTTTATTGTGCGCATTTTTTAAGATATAATCGCGCTCTTTTGTCTAGAAATATATTCAAGATCCATCGCGTCCGAGGGAGGACTTTGCGTTTCACTTGCATCGCATCTGCCCTAGGCGGGTGACAATAAATAATTGCATGTTTCGCCTCTCGGCAGGACATGCCTTTAGCGCATATAGCAAGCTTTCGATACGCGCCTAGCGCATGCAATAAAAATAAAATTTATGATATGCATCTATTCCTATTATATTTTCGTCAAATTTCCCCTGTTTCTTGACTTTGCCATAAATTTGCAATGCATGAAGTTACAAGGATGGCACATATTAAGGAATTATATTTTATTTATGCCATTTAAATCCTATATTGCCTGCGAAAGCCTAACCGTGTGCCTTTCAGCTGAATTCATAGGTATTTTGCCCCTCATTTGCCTCGCTATCCCTAAATCGAATGCAATATCTTGAGCAGAATATAAATGCATACCCCTAATTTCGCATTATCAAAGCAATCGCGGGATTTTGCGCCTGGATTCGCAATCAAGGCAATCGCGGGCTTTGCTCCTGGATTCGCAATTAATTCATAAAAATTTCGGGAAATGCAGTGAAACCAAGATTTATATCTTTAACCGGCATGCCGGACACCCCCAAAGCCCTGAGACTTTGGGTTCGGGAGGGATTGTATGCAATCAGCTCTAGCTATCACCCAGGAACTAGACGACTTGGAATTGGCGGCAAGGGAACTGGCAGACCAGATCAACTCCCAGATCAGCTTTACGCCAATCACCCGCAAGACAGGGCCAACTCCATACTCCACCAGAACAAACTGCGTGGGCTTCATCTGCTGCGACTCAGCGATGGATCACGTGGAGCTGCTTGAAGAGCTGCATAAGGTCCTTCCCATACCAACCGTGGGAGTGAGCTCTTCTGGCGGAATAATCACATCCAAGGGATACCAGGACATGGCGATATGCCTTCAGGTAATAGTAGGGGAAGGCGAGACGTTTCACATTGACTGCACTGATACGGTCACTCCCCAGAATATCAAGAATGAGGTCGCAAAGCTCCTGACTATCGCCAAAGCGGATTTCCTTAGCTCGATCACGGCGGTTTTGACTTTCGCCCCCTATTTCGAGGATGTCCCCTTTGACGAGTACATCAGGATAGCTGAGTATTTCCACCTGCAGTCCCCGCTATTTGGAGGCATCGTAGTTGGCCTTGATCCTGCGGCAAAGGACGCTGACGTGCTTGTCCTAGGCGAGGCTCGCAAAGACAGGATCATGATTTTGTCCATTCTGGGAAACACCAGGCCAGTGTTCGCAGTCCGGCACTCAGTAATGATGATGACCGAGGAATGGCACAAAGTGACTGGCGCTTCCGGGGACACCATATACATGATAGACGACATGACCGCCTTGGACTTTCTCTCAGAGTACGGCTTCCCTGTTGACAAGCTTCTGCAGGAGCCGGAAAACAGCTCCTACACCCTGACCTCAAGCCCTCTGATAATCAGAAACAAGGATCAAGACATGGACATATTGCCAAGGATGCTTATGAGTCTTGACTCAAAGGCAGGATCCGCAAGAATGAGCGGCAACATTCCCATGGGGGCCGCCATAAGCGTAGGCTACGTAAAAAGGCCGGATGTGGCCATATCAGCTGGAGAATGCGTGGAGCGGCTTATCGCTGCCATGAGGGAAAACGAGACTGACGGATACAAGTACTCAGCCATGCTGGTGGTCAGCTGCCTTGGCCGCTACATCGTCAACACCCCAACACCGGAAACAGAGGTTGAGGCCATTGTTGAGAAGCTTCCTGAGGGGATCTCAATGAACGGATTCTACGGAATGGGCGAGTTCTGCCCTACGTCTGCCATTGACGGCTCGTTCCATAACCATGCCTACAACTTGTCAATAGTGATGATGGCGGTTTGAAAACAATAATAAAAATAAAATAAAATAAAATAAAATAAAAATAAAATAAAAAATATAAAAATAATATAAAATAAAAAATAAAAATAATTTAAACCAAAAAATAAAATGCAAAAAGAGCGCAAGCCATTTGGCTTGCGCTCTTTTTGCGCTTGTCCTAGTGCTGCGCGGGGGCCTGGCGGCTTAGCGCATATCTCAAAATTCCGGCGTTTGCCCAAAATTCAAGCAAACCTGCGGATCTATCCGAGAATTTGGCTTGCGCTCTTATTTCCGATACCTTAAATCGGGTCCATAGAGCTCAAGCCTTGCGTAATTGCCCCAGATCCTGCTAACAATACGATCAGTGTAGATTGCCTGCATCTCCTGTGGATTCAGGTTTGACGATATGACCGTGGACTTGTTCATCCTGAGCCTTTCGTTTAATATGGCGAACAAGTCAGAATTGGTGGCCGTCGTCACCATCTCAGAACCCAGATCATCGAGTATCAGCAAGTCGCATGTCTCCATGTCGCTTCGCAGGTTAGGCGGCACCCTCTCCAAATTTTTCCCAAACCTGACGTCGCTTAGCATGTCAAAGAGCGCTGGCGCCGTGTTGTATATAACCACGTATTCTTTGTCAAGTATCGCTTTGGCTATGCAGCTGCAAAGAAATGTCTTTCCCAATCCGGCCTTGCCGTGAATGAAAAGATTCTTGTCTCCAGTGCCCTTGCCAAAGTTCTCAACAAAGCTTTTGCACCTATTATACATCGACTTCATGTTTTTGCGAGGCGGGACCTTGAGATGCTTGTCCTCCGCCTTTTTGCCAGAAGGGTCTGCCAGGTCGGAATCTTTGCCCTCATTGGGATTGGGTTTGGGTTCGGGCTTGGATTTGGGATCCGGCTTGGATTTGGGATCCGGATCGAGTTTGGGATCGGGATCGGGTTTGGGTTTAGGATTGGGATCGAATGGCAGCTCCGAAAACAACTTTAAGTTGAAAGTGTCGAAGTTCTCCTTTTGCAGGATGTTCTCCAGGTTTGAGCTGGAATAATTCAGCTTTATCATTCTAGCCTGAAAGCATGCGCACTTTTGGTTCTCTATGAAGCCAGTGTCCTGGCATTTCGGGCACTTGTAAACAGGATCGAGGCAGTTGGGGCCAAGTGTGCACTTCTGCAGGAGCTCAGCCCTTTCCTTCAACACTTCCTCGTGCCGCTGCTTCAAAAGCGCCAGGGCTATTCCCTCACTCGTGGTATCCCCCTGATGCTCCAGGATGTACTTTGCCGCTTTTATAGCGAATGACGCTATCTCCCCGTCTACCCCCTCAAGCTCTGGAATCTCCGCGTACGCCGCGTCGCGCCTTCTGTTGCGCTCGTGAAAGCACTCAATCCTGTCCTTGTCATACATGCGCATGATTTCAGCATATGCGTCTTTGTACTCCATATCTTTTCTCCTTGCGCGCATTTTTCTGTGCTTGCAATATGCGCTTGCCCAAAGGGCATGTCCCAATTATGAGCATATCTCACCCAACTGTAGCTGATTCCATCTCCACGTCTGCAAACTTCAGGTTGCTCTCGTAATCAAGCTTTGCTATAAGCTCAAAATCGTAGTCATGCTGGGCGAAGTTCGAGAACTTGCTCTTCGTTGCGGGAGCCGACCTCTTGCCTGGTGTTGCTGATGCCGGCGCTGTCGCTGATTGCGAGGCGCACTCGGCCAGCGTGCGAATCCCAGCGTCGCTCCATCTCTTGAGAATTCCATTGATGTATGGGAAAGTCGCCGTGCCTTGCCTGTATGTGGCCTTCGATATTGCGTCTTTCACCACTTCCAATGGCATGTTGAACTCTATCAGCCATCTGTCTATAAAGTTTTTCTGGCTCTCGGTCGGGTAGTTCGCGTTGAGGCCCATAGCCCTCAGAGTTTCCCTGTAAGGCCTTTCGTAATTCCTCAGGTGCGCTTCGGCTTCCTCAATCGAGGTCACATTAGACTCTGCCCAGTTCATGCCAACTTTCTCTATGTAACGGGAGCTCTTGATGCCCCTTTTGGAGCAATACTCCAGCAAGCATTTGATTACGTCCAGAGGCAGCCCCAGCCAGTCGTATAGCGAGTACACAATGGCAAGATCTTCGTGATGCAAGCATGAGCGCATCGCTTCCTCAGCCTTCTCAAAGATCTCCTGTATGCCGGCTTTGCTTGTCTTGTAGAACTCGAGCTCTTCAGGGTCATAAGTCTTCTTGGTGCCCAGCCTTTTTTCCTGCTTGGGGGCTTGCTGCTTAGGTGCTTGCTGCGCTTGCTGCTTTGGCGCCAACACGGGCTCTTCAGCCTTCTGCGGCACAGGGAGAAACTCCAAGGACAGGTCAAGGCCATCGCCGGACACGCTGACAAGCCCTTGCGATTGCCAGTATTTCCATGCGTTGTGAACATCCGACTCCAGGATGTTAAGGGACTTCATGATTTCCCCGGTAGTTATGTTCGGGCAGCCGCATGAGCATTTCCTAAGGCCGTAAATATATAAAATGGAATAAACTGGATTGGCCTTTAGCATGTAGCTGTCTATGAAGTCATTTGAAATCGGGGTGTTCCCGCTTTCCCTCATCTTCATTGCAATATTGGACATTTTGAATCCCCCAGTCCTGCTGAGCCCGATTTTCCGGTGCCCGGTTTTATGCGCAAAGCTTTGCGGCCCCCTTAAAGGGCAGATGCGGCCCCCTCAGGGGCAGAAGCAACCCCCTAGACTGCTACGGCCTTAAAGGCATGTCCAGAATTTTCTTAAAACAGCTCGGTAAACGCTTCGCAAAAACGCTTGCAATGTTTTTCCTGCGCCATTTTCGAAATTTTGGAATACGCCTTCGAAGGACGCTTTGGCGGCCCTTAACGGGCCGCATCAGCGGCCCCACGGGCTGCCCTGCAGCCCCTCAAAGGCCGCTTTGGCGGCCTTCTTAAGGGGGCACTCAAGCGGCCCCAAGGGGCCGCATAAGCGGCCCTGCGGGCCGCATAAGCAGCGCTGTATGCGCAGGCGCTGACCATCGTCTGCGCCTGCCCTTCTGCAGGTACTAGTGTATACCTTTTCGAAGAAGATTCATAGCGAACAATTCTGCACAGCCTTCTGGGGAAAACTTTTCGATTTTGAGACTCGAAAAAGCCAGAAATGGCTTAGAATCAACGAAAACGGCCTGTGGACAACTTCACTCGGCCAAGCCCGTCTTGCCTGTGGATAATGTGGATAACTCTTCGGAGACGAGCTTTTCCCCTATCAAATAGACATCTCCAGCCCCCATAGTTATCAACAGGTCCCTGGGGACAAGATTTTCGCGAAGGTAAATTTCCGCATCTTGGAAAGAGGGAAAATAGATCGCGTTTTTCCCCTTTTCTTTTATTCTCTGCGCAAGCTGGAGAGAATGCACGTCTCCTGTATTTTTTTCGCGAGCCGCGTAGATATCCAGCACCAGCACCTGGTCAGCGTTTGTGAAGCTTCCCGCGAAGTCGTCCATCAGGGCCTTGGTTCTGGTGTAGGTGTGCGGCTGGAACACGCACAGAAGCCTGTCTTGGGACATCTTCTTGGCAGCCGCCAGCGTCGCCTTTATCTCTGTTGGGTGGTGCGCGTAGTCATCAGCCACCAGCGCCCCTTTGTACGAGCCCTTGCGCTCGAAGCGCCTCCTGGCCCCTCCAAAGCGCGACAGGCCCTGGGCTATGCTCTCTACGGGAGCGCCGGCGATCATTCCTGCCGCCGCTGCTGACAAGGCGTTCAGCACGTTGTGATCTCCTCGGACGCCCAGCTTAATCTTTCCCAGATCCTGGCCCTTGTAGATGATCCCGAACTCGGGGTAGCCATCCTCGTCAAAGGCCACGTCATAGCTTACCACGTCAGCGCCTGGAGCGCCGTAGGTTATGATTTCGCATGTCAAGCCTTCGATTATCTTCTCGATGCCAGGGGTGTCCGCCCAGATGATCAGGGTGCCACCCTCTTTGATGTTTCCAGCAAACTTCTTGAACGACTCCTGGATCTCTTCCAGGTTATGGAAGTAGTCAAGGTGATCGCTGTCAACGTTCAGGATGACCCCGATCTTCGGGTAGAACTTCAGGAAGCTGTTGAAGTACTCGCAAGACTCTACCACAAAGTGGTTGTTCGAGCCCATTCTGAAGTTGCCGTTAATGGAGTCCAGATGCCCTCCTACAGACACGGTAGGATCCATGTCAGCCGCCAGGAGTATCTCTGTTACCATTGATGTCGTGGAGGTCTTTCCGTGCGTCCCAGAAATGCAGATGGGGGTTTCGAAGTCCTCCATCAGGCCGCCAAGGAGCTCAGCCCGATCAATAATCTTTATTCCTTTGTCCTGGGCCGCCTTGATCTCAGGGTTATCCAGCTTCACAGCCGCCGTGTAGACCGCGAGATCCAGCCCGTCGGTCACGTTGTCGTAGCTGTGCCCAATGAACACCTTGATTCCCAGCTTTTCCAGGTGCCTTGTGGCGTCGGACTCTCTCATGTCGGAGCCCTGAACCTTGATCCCCCTGGTATGGAGAATCTCCGCCAGCCCGCTCATGCTGACGCCGCCAATCCCAATAAAATGAACAAAATCCATCCGCATTTGCCCCTTTGCAAAATTTCTCCTTGAAGCGCCAACCCCAGGTAGCATAGTGCATATCTGGAGCGCGCAAAGCATAGGCCCAGCTCAAGCTTTTGGACATTCGCCTATGCCCGCCTTATGTACCTAGGCGCGGTTAACGAGCTTGCGCTTGGCTGCCTTTGCTTGTCTCGCGTCAATGACGCGCGATGCCCGCAAGCGATAGCCAAGCGAGCTGGAGCGTCTACGCTCGCAAGCCGAAAACGCGAGTTTTAGCTTGGAGCAACCTTTGGCAGGAGAGAAAACCATGTTTTCGCTCCATGGGGCATGCGATGCTTTTAAAGCAAAGCATTTGGGCATGCCCACGATACTGCTCCTGATATTCTACTGAGCGAAAGCACTTTTCGCCCAAGCTGGAGGTTGCTCACAAGCGATTCACATCTCGCTCGCGGGTGCATCTCTGAATGCAAGTCTTAGAGCATATCCCAAACCTATTTGGGATGCGCTCTTTGATGCTCTAAACGCGCTTTGACAGAACGGCCTAGTGCCTTGAACCCCTAAAAACGCCGTTTTTTGTATTTGCGCATAGGCTTTTGCTTTCCAGCCCAGGGTTGTGCCGGCAGCCCCGAAGCGCTTGAAAAGCTTTTGCAATGATTTGCTCATGCCGACCATGCGACCTCGCAACCTTTTGCGCCTTAGCCGCTCAATTACTTTTATGCAGCTTTTGATTCAATGTGTAAGTCCTTTCGCAAGATAAATAGGGCAATTTCTGCAAACGCGCGATTGCGTGTCCCAAAAAGGCCAGATTTTGCCCGAAACGCGCCATGTTGAGGCCAAGAGCAAGCATTGCTCCGCTATATTTCGGGACATGCGTTAGATGCTTGAATACATTTTATCACTTATTGGCGAGCAAGTCTATGACTGCTGATCACACACTGGCATTCTCTGGCAGTAAAAGTATTGACTGATTGCCAGGTTTTGATACAAAAAGAGCTATGCTCGCAAGCGGGCGCTTCCCGGGCGCTTATGGCGGCGACAAAGCCTTTGCGATGCTTTGGCGCATGTCTTTCCCAGGCCGCGCTTAATATAGGATTGATCCAGTTCGGGCGCTAGGGGTTGGGGCCAGAGGGCCTGAAATCCGGTATCGCCTGGGCCCAATGCGGAGTTATGTGTTACTTTGACTTCTTTGCATAGGAAGCGCTTGTGGTTAATCTCTGAAAGCTTAACAATCTATTGCATAATGCTTAGGCGCTGACGGCTAAATGTTAAAAAATCCCATTTAGTTCTTCTGGCGTTGCGATATCCTGCTGGCAAGCGCTGTCAGGCATGTTGGCGCTACCCTCCCCGCGTTAAAATTTTAGCGGCGCAAGAAAAGCAGAAATCCTCGTAGACATAACAAGCAAGGCGCGTAGAATCGCTTCCACGCGCCTGAATGCCTTTTTATCATGTTATTAAGCTTGCAAACGTTCTCTAAAGAAGCAAAATCCGGTCTTTTTCTGGATTTAAAACTCCTTAGGGATATGTGAGAGGGTTCGCTTAGATGGCGACCTCGCTCTGGAACGCCTCTAACCAGATGTGTGTGTATGTATCCAAAGGCCCATCTGTGCGCATGCAGATGAGGATGCACCAGTCGAACGGGTTGGCAAAGTTCAGTTCGCCCAAGTAGCACTTGTTCAAAATCTTGTTTGTGCGATCTACGAACTCGTCCAAGCTGACGTCGGCTGGCTTGTATTCCCTTGCTTTGCAGCCTTCGCTGGCCAACAAGAAGCTGAGGTTGATGAGGTCGGTGCGATCCACGTCCGACTTGCGGGACAGAACCTCTGCCAGCCTACCTCTGCTGGGGCGCTTGAAGTTCACGATCTTGTTGAGGGTAGAGCATGACAGCTTTCTGAGGTTTCCGTTATCCATTGGCATTCCATCGCACAAGAACTTCTCAAAGTCAGCCTCTGTTATGTCTTCAGGCTTCCAGCGGGCCTTTTTTCCCTGCTCTTCCTCATCCCTGTTGTAATTGGCCGCTATCGCTTCCTGGCCCATTCTGTAAAGCTTCACGAACTCGCAATGCGCTGTGTCGTTGCTGTCCCTTGCGGGGCCGCCTTTGAGCGTCAGGTGAAGGTCCATCAAGGACTGCTCATCGTCGACTCTCATGGATGCGTCCCTGAACTTCTCTTCAGACACTTTTGTGCCGTTATAGGTGCCCGGAGAGCTGTCAAAGATTTTTTCCAGCCTGATAACATCGGAGGCGCTCAGGCCCTTTCTAAGGCAGTAGCAAACGAAGGCTTCGTGATGATCCATAAAAAAGAAATCCCTCTTCCCCAACCCGTCCTTTAGGAATGAAGATGTCTCTTCCGGCGAGCTTTGAAGCGCGAAGCTCATCAGGAAAACGGTGTCGCGGCTAACTGAGGATTGCTTCAACCAGTTGTTTACATGCTGGCTAGGCTTAATGGCGCTTGGCTCAAACGAGTACGGCGTGCCAGTTTTTTTGAAGGAAGCCAGGATGACTTTCTTGCAGTTCTCGCTCCTGGCATCGAAGTTGCAATCGCCGCTCATGCAGATGAAGTTCTCTTCCTCGCGCATGCAGATGTAGCTCTTGATGCAGTTTGAGATGCCGACCGGCTTGAGGCCTACTATTTCCTTGACTATCAACTTCCCTACTTCATCCAGATCGAAGTCAGGATCGTTGACAACGAGGTTGTACTTCTCTTTCCCGAGCTTGGCAAACGGGTAATTGAAATCTATGATTTTGCCGTTTCCTATCATTTTTCTATGTCCTCCCTTGCAGCTTCACAGTTTGGCGCGCGCCTATGAGCATATCCCAATCTCCTTTAAATTTTGCCTAAGCCATGCGCAAAAGCATGTTGACTTCGGCTGTACCGCTTTAGAAATTTTTGGATACGCTCTCTACATGCTCATGCAAACCCGATGCATCTGGCCGCTGTGAAGCCGCTATCCTCATATACTTATTATAAAAGGATTCCAGAGAGCTGTCTTACCATCTTTGTCTCAAACTAATTCCGGACTTTTCAAAAAATTTTCAAATAATTCAAAACGCTCTGGTGGCGATCACCAAGTAACCTGCCACGCAGACTTCCAATTTCAACTCACAAAAAGGGCGAAACTGAAAGCTTTGACGTTCTCAAAGAACCTTGGCGAGCGAAATTTATTGGACTTTCAATTCGATATAATACTCGCTAAATCAGGATATTCAAGAATAGCTATTGTATATGATTTCGCTCACATATGTCGCTGGCACAAAAAAAGCAAGGCAAACGCCTTGCGTCTCAAAGACCAATTTAGCATTCTATGGTTAACCGCGCAGATGGCATCACCTGTTTTCCTCCAAGAAATTTTCAAATTTCTTTCAATCCACTTTCAGGCTTCTTTCAATCCTCTTTCACTGAAAAAAAATTGAAAAAAAACTGGTTTGTCCAGCCGCCGATCAAGCAAGGCAAATGGCCTGAACAGATACTTGGCCGCCGCGCTAGATATTAGCCAAAACCCTGATTTCATGGCCTTTTTGGAGTCTTTGTGGCAGAAGCGTATGGATTCCAATTGGCCTTCATATTTGAGTGCGTTCAGCGCCCCCTGGCGCTGGAGTGGTAGCGCTGCGCTGCGGGGGTGGCTGTGACGCGCTGCTAGCGCTAGGGAGGCTGTGACGCGCTGCAGCGCTGGCTTTGCCTTGCGTCGGCAAAGCATCAGCCAATTGTCATAAGCGTATGGAGCATCCAACACTTCGGAATCATTTGGATATATTTAGGGGCACCGATTTCGCCTCAGTATGGCCTCCACTCGCTGAAAAATGGCCCGATCAGTTTTGGCGGCGCTAGAAATGCGAGAGATTAGGCGTTTTCTCTTTGTGACGTTTGTTAAGAGCGACCTTTCGGGCTAAAAACGGACCCATCGGAAATTTCATGTAATCCCGATAATAAGCGTGGAGCTTCCAACACTGAAAAACCGCTCATTCAGTTTCAGCATCGCAAAAAGCCCGTGGTGCCCGACAAGCCTTGGGGCTATTTCCGTTTTCAGGGAAATTCGCATTCAGTGACATTTCCGGTTTCAGGAGTATTGCGATCAGTGACATTTCCGGTTTCAGGAGTATTGCGATCAGTGCCATTTCCGTTTTCAGGGATAATTGCGATCAGTGCCATTTCCGTTTTCAGGGAAATTCGTGATCAGTGACATTTCCAATTTCAGGAGTATTGCAATCAGTGACAGTGACATTTGCATTTTTAGAAGCATTGCATTCAGCGCCATTTCCGTTTTCAGGGAAATTCGCAATCAGTGACATTTCAGTTTTCAGGGATAATTGCGTTCAGTGACATTTCTTGCGATCAGTGACATTGCCGTTTTCAGGGACAATCGCGATCAGTGACATTTCCAGTTTCAGGAGTATTGCGTTCAGGGCCATTTCAGTTTTCATGGACAATCGCGATCAGTGACATTTCCAGTTTCAGGAGTATTGCGATCAGTGACATTTCCGCTTTCAGGGACAATCGCGATCAGTGACATTTCCGTTTTTCAGGGAAATCGCGTTCAGTGCCATTGCCGTTTTCTGGGACATTTGCGATCAGTGACATTTCCAATTTCAGGAGTATTGCGATCAGTGACATTTCCATTTTCAAAGAGAATTGCGTTCAGTGCCATTTCCGCTTTCAAGGACATTCGCGATCAGTGACATTTGCATTTTCTAGAGTATTGCGTTTAGTGACATTTCCGTTTTCATGGACAATCGTGATCAGTGACATTTCCGTTTTCAGGGAAATCGCGATCAGTGACATTCCCAATTTCAGGAGTATTACGATCAGTGACATTTCCGTTTTCAGGGAAATTCGCGATCAGTGACATTTCCAATTTCAAGAGTATTGCATTCAGGGCCATTCCTGTTTTTAGGTACAATCGTGATCAGTGACATTTCCGTTTTCAGGGAAATTCGCATTCAGTGACATTTCCAGTTTCAGGAGTATTGCGATCAGTGACATTTCCGTTTTCAGGG
>JAISWZ010000571.1 GCA_031270945.1 Clostridiales bacterium
ACTGAACTCGATTATCCCTGAAAACGGAAATGTCACTGATCGCGATTGTCACTGAAAGCGGAAATGTCACTGATCGCAATACTCCTGAAATTGGTAATGTCACTGAATGCGAATTTCCCTGAAAACGGAAATGTCACTGATCGCGATTGTCCCTGAAAACCGAAATGTCACTGATCGCGATTGTCACTGTAAACGGAAATGACTGAACGCAAATTTCCCTGAAAACGGAAATGTCACTGAATGCGAATTTCCTTGAAAACGGAAATGTCACTGATCACATACTCTTGCAAATGCAAATGTCACTGATCGCGATGTCCCTGAAAACGGAAATGTCACTGATCGCGGTTATCCCTGAAAACGGAAATGTCACTGATCGCGATTATCCCTGAAAACGGAAATGTCACTGATCGCGATGTCCCTGAAAGCGGAAATGGCATTGATCGCGATTGTCCCTGAAAACGAAAATGTCACTGATCGCAATACTCCTTAAATTGGAAATGGCACTGATCGCAATTTTCCCTGAAAACGGAAATCTGATCGCGATTTTCCCTGAAAGCGGAAATGTCACTGAACGCAAATATCCCTGAAAATGGAAATGTCACTGAACTCGATTATCCCTGAAAACAGAAATGTCACTGATCGCGATTGTCCCTGAAAGCGGAAATGTCACTGATCGCCCTCGCCAGATGCCTGCTTGCTCATCCTCGCTTGATCAAGGAATAGAAGCCCCCCTCATTTGAGCTTTAGGAAAAGAGGGTTGCAGTAGGCAGCCAAGCATATGCCATTATCGCATAAATTGTTAATCATACTGTAATATGAATCAAGGAATGCCCCATAAGCAAATATACCGCGCACGCTCTCGGAATCCCAGTCAATCTATCGGAAAGGCTCCAGACCAAGCCAGCATCCAGCAACAAGCGCGACGATGCCTTCGTCTGTATGCCCAATATGCCCTTTGGGATCTCCTGCTCAGGCAAAGGGGTTTCTTGTGCTCTATTACAGTATGATTAACAAACTATGCGATGCGAATAGCCCCAGTCAATAATTTTAGAGAGAGCCTCGCAAATATCCTGGCAAGCCACGCGAGGAATGGCGAACCAACTATCCTCGTTCGATAAAGGGCCGTACTCTGAATCCCTGCTAGCCTATCAGCAACGCCCCAGACGAATCAGCAACAAAGTATGTTTGGGCGGTTACACCTTCCCTGGAGCACGTTGGTAATCACCATTCCCTCAAAACGATATGCCTGGACGGCTACCCTTCCCTGGAGCAAATCCGCAATTGTTAGCTCATACTGAGAGCGCCTGATTTCGCCATTCCCTCAAAACGATATGTTTGGACGGTTGTCCTTTCTCCATCGGGGCAGTTGCATTGCGAACTATTGCCGAAAGCAAATGAAATCGACTTTTCCTCAAAACGATATGTTTAGGCTACTACCCTCCCCCTGGCGCAACTCTGCAATTATTCCCTCAAAACGATATGTTTGTACTACCACCTCTCCCCTGGGGCATATCTTCAATTGCTGCCTCTTACCTAAAGCGCTTGAATCCGCCTTTCCCTCAAAACGATATGTCACAAAAAAAACCTTTGCTGATGTCCCTTGAGGTAACAGCAACCCAGCGCTATCTAAAGGCGTCTTCCCTACTCCCGCACCGCTTTCAAGAATAAGCTCCTCCAGCCTAAACTCCCTTTCTGCGCACTTGCCGTCCATTGTTATCGAAAAACGCTCTGTTTTGGCAATAAACCATAGCAAAGCAGCTAAATTTGGCGCTTGAAATTCAGACTAAGCTGATCTATACTATTGATTGTACGTGAGAGAGAAAACATCAGCAAGATTTGTTATTCGTTTTCGCTCGCGAACAACCGACTTGAGCAAAACCGCTGTTCTTTTCTCTCATTAGAGGTTGCGCTTAAAATCTTAGTCCCGGAAATGCCTCTGGCGATAGGAAGAACCAGCGAAACAAGCCTGTAATCTGACAGTGAGAGCGTCTTGGAAGCAGCAATCATGCCACGCCTTAAAAAGTTGAAATCGGGGCAGCATCCCTGGCAATTTCATGACATTGAGCATATGCTAGTCAATACATATCAGGATCTGGATGATGCCATTTTAAAGTCCATCTTAGCGCTGAACTCCTAAAGTCAAAGAAAAGCGCATATCTTGAAATGCCCTTAAAGCCCAATGCTCTAAATCAGGCGCATTCCTCAACCGTGGCATTTTTTGCATTCAAGGCGAGGTCACACAAAGACGAAATAAGCAATGAATGAACTTGCGCTCCAATCGGGCGTAAATTGCGCAGACGAATTCCTAGATCTGCTTCAGTTGCATTCAGTTCCAGCCGATCTTTGGGGTTACGCTCAAATACGCAAAACAAGGAGTGAAAATCGATTGGTGCTAAACCAAAAGTTTAGTATGACATTCTGGAAGGAATGCATACTATACCGACCGCTGGGCGGATCAATCGCCAGCGTCAAAGCGCTTCCCCTGAAAGCCGAGAAACTTCTGCAAAAAGAGATGACGCCTGTAAAACAGGCCAAAAAGAAGCGGACCATCCAGGGCTAGACGCCATCACATATGTAGCCCGGGTAGGCGCGAGCGCCATCCGGGCCTTTTGCTTTCTTATCCTGCAAAATAATTAAACAAATCCTGCCGCTCGGGCCTTCCTGAAAACATAGCGCTTTTCGCGCAGTCTTCCTTTTTTTTCTATATTTCACTTCTAATATTTATCATGCTTTTTTCATTTTTTGCTTCTGATCTTGCGCCCAACCCTCTTGCATTCAAATCGATTGTAGTATAAACTTGGATCAAGGCACACAATACTTTCGCCACAGCACAAGCGCTCTTAATAGGCGACCCCTTTTGCCTGTTCGATTCGAAGCATTCAAGGAGGATCTTATGAAGCTCATCAAAGCTGATATGGTCAAGCTTGAAATCTTCCTGCCTCCCGAAAGCCTGGAAAATGTAGCTGAAGCCTTGAGACAGGCTGGCGCTGGCAAGATAGGAAACTATGACAGCTGCTTGAGCGCAACCCCAGTCAAAGGTCGCTGGCGGCCCATGCAGGAAGCGAATCCCTATAACGGCGAGATTGGCAAGCTATGTGAGGCGGACGAGCTTAAGGTTGAGGTCAACTGCCCTCTGCAGGATCTAAAAAGGGCTCTTGAGTTTGTCAGAGCCGTTCACCCTTACGAGGAGCCAGTCTTAAACGTTATACCGCTTGCAGTTGTTGACGCTTAAAAGGCCAAAGAACGAATGAAACAAAGAAAGAGAGAAACAAAGAAAGAGAGGCCCGCGATGAACCTAGCGAGGTTGCTGGCAGTCTTTATAACGCTGGCTGCGCTATCAGCTGGCTGCGGCGCTGTCACTGCAGCTGATCCCTATGCTCCGCCAGAAGCGACTGCCCAAGCCAATCTGCCGATTCCAGAAGAAGAAGAAACAGAAACTCCTGCCCCTACAGGCCCATTTATCCAAGGAACCCTGTCGGCAAAGTTCACATATGAGAAGATGCCAGGAAGCGGATCCAACCAGTTCGCGCTTTGGGTTGAAGACGCAGAAGGCAATTATGTAAGGACCTTTTTTTCCACCAGGTTCACCTCAACTGGAGGATGGACATATCGCGAAAACGCCCTGCCCTCCTGGATCCAGCGCTTCAAGCCCGAAACCAGGACAGACAGCGAGGTTGACGCGATAACAATTCAAACCCCTCAGTCAGGCGCCCAGTCATTCTCATTGCCTTTTGTTGGCGAGTACGGATACCCTCTCCCAGTCGGAGAGTACAAAATTGTGCTTGAAGCAACACTTAGGCAAGAGGACCAGGTAGTGTACGAAGCTGTAATGAACATAGGGGAAAGCGTGGTGACCGTTGAGCCTGAAGCTCAGTACAAAGGCAGCGGCACTGATGATCGCGGGATGATTGGAGATGTGGTCTTCACTTTCACGCCGGATTAAGCCTGTCCCAAGCAGATGCTGGATGCGTCTTCCCCCTAAGCTCTCTTCAAGGGTTTGAGCTCCGTTTTTTTAATCTGCCTTTTTCGTTTTAACAGAGTATTTCCCTCAAATTTCGTTCCAACCGACTATTCGTTTCATCCAAAGGAGGAGCCTATGCTTCGCAAATTTCAATTAGACACGCCCCGTGAGGGCTTCATAAACATCACCTCGCAAGTGCGCGAGGCCATAGCGGGGATAGACAGCGGCATCTGTGTCATCTTCTGCCCTCATACGACAGCGGCCATAACCATAAATGAAAACGCCGATCCAGACGTGACAAGGGATCTAACCCTTGGGCTAAACAAGGCTTTCCCTGACAGGCCTGAGTTCAAGCATTCCGAAGGGAACAGCCACGCGCATCTAAAGTCCAGCTGCGTCGGCGTCTCTGAAACCCTGATAATAGAGCAAGGGCATCTAGTCCTAGGCACATGGCAAAGCGTATACTTTTGCGAGTTCGACGGGCCAAGGAAAAGAAGCTTTTACGTCAAAGCGATAAAAGATTGAGGCAAACGCAGGCCTTTTAGATGCAAGGCATCCAGTGAGCGAAAGCGCAGCTCTTTTCACTCACTGGAGCCCAGCGCCCTTAGGGGGTGCCAGCACCCCTAAGGCGCGAAAAAAAGACCAGGCTTGGTTCATATCCGCCCTTTAAGTGCGCATCCCAAAATTGTCTAAGGCGGCAAAAGTCATGCGAGGTTTAGCGCGTGACTTTTGCAAGCCAAAAATTGGGACGTGCTTGGCATGGGATATGTCATCCTGATCTTTTTCCGCCCTGGCTACTTGAAGTTCTTCAGCCTGGCGTGGCCGGTGAGGGTCATGTACTTTTCCTTGGTAGCAAGCCCGCCGCGGATGTGGCGCTCTGACTTGTTGATCTCGAGGACCCGCCTGGCCTCGCTGGCCAAAGTTGGGTTTATCTTGATCAACCGCTCCGTCACGTCCTTATGTACAGTGGATTTGCTAATCCCGAACTTCTTGGCTGTCTCCCTAACTGTAGCATTGCTGCTGATTATGAAGTTCGCTACCTCAACGGCTCTTTCTTCTATATATGTCTTCAAGAAAAGGCCCTCCCCCTGTAGTGGTTGCATATGCTTGACGAGCGCTCAAACCCGGAATCTATTTATCAGGCGGGCACGCTGACGCTAACGATAAATAAACGCTTAATCTTACCGCTCGTAAGTATATGTATGTATATGACAAAGGAGGGCATGTTATGAAAAAATGTTTGATTTTTTATTCCCTATTACCTCTAAAATATCGCCAAGTTCTCTCCAGTGCCAAGCTAGGAGAGCCGCGAACTCTGCTTTAACATGAGATTGCCTGTCACTTTCTGGCGCAATCTTTTTTTGCGCCCTCGCACTTGTTCGCGCGTCTCCCCTCCACTCGCGTTCTTGCGCCCCCCTTCTGAATTCAGCCTCCAAACCCTCTCTGAATTCAACCTCCAAACCCTATTTGAATTCAGCATCCAAACCATCTCACGTCTCAAAGCGTTTTTCCACCTTGAAGCTTCTTTCATTTAAGCAAACGTTTTCTTGTATTCAATGAACAACGTTGCGCAACCCGGATTTTAAAAGGCAAAAATGATAGCCTGCATAAACCCTATCTCTGCTTTAATATTCTTGTACTTTTATCAATTGACAAATGGCCCAGATCTGATAGAATAGTATACACAATACATATATGATTAATCAATTATCAAGCCCAAATCCGTTGCGTAAATTTTTTATGGCGGGGGAATGCACTGCTTGGCTCTAAAAACATATGACCAAGATATTTATTTATGCTCTATAGTTCTAAGGCATGCCGCATGATTGGCAATGAAAAAACAGCGCTTTTCACTTGATCAAGCGGATTATCATGGGTGAAAACAGCGAATTCACCTTTCGAAAACAGCGAATTCACGCCCTGATGTTTTCACTAGATTATACCAGCTGACAAAGTGTATTACAATAGACAGTTCGTTGTTCTTAAAGCACTCTTTGGCGCTAAGCCCTTAAAGCAGCTGAAAGGCAAGCCGTCGCTTAACTGCAATCTCAATTCAGTCAGGTAGGCAATAGAAATTGGTCTTTGCACAGAAACAATATGCGCTAAACTGCAAGCCCGCTTGCATACATACGATTGCATGAGAAATGGTCTTTATATTCAGATTTCGCTCACTTTAAAGCATATCCCAAAATGAATCGCTTCCGCAGGAAGCTTGGAATATGCCCAAACGGCAACACGCGCCAAAGGCGCTTAAAAATAGCCGGCAAGGGGCGGCCAGAGCGGGCGCATAGCGTCCCAGAAATGTCCTAATCCTGGATTATAGCCTAAATCCAGGCGCTGCGAGGCATTTCTTAACCTCTTGAGAATCGATTGGAGGATCATCATGAAAAAGCAAAGCAAGCCAGCAAGGATCATAATAGCTGCCCTAGCGGCGGCAATAATGCTTTCCTCGATATCAGGATGCGGCCAGACATCCGCAAGCGCTGGGCAGTCGCCAAAGGCCCCGGTTGAGATCACAAATGTGTCCTATGACCCAACCCGTGAGCTTTACGAAGCTTACAACAAGGTTTTCCAAGCCTATTGGAAAGCGGAGGCAGACCAGGATGTAACGATAGTGCAGAGCCATGGCGGATCCGGCAAGCAGGCCCGCTCAGTTCTTGAGGGAAATGAAGCTGATGTTGTGACCTTGGCTTTGGAATACGACATAGCTGAGCTGGAAAAGGGCGGCCTCATTGAGCCGGGCTGGGTCAATGAATTCGAGAAGAACAGCGCCCCTTACACATCAACCATAGTTTTTCTTGTCCGCAAGGACAATCCGAAGAATATCGAGGACTGGGATGACATTGTAGTTCCTGGGATAGAAGTTATCACGCCAGACCCCAAGACCTCAGGCGGCGCCCGCTGGAACTTTCTTGCCGCATGGGCATTCGCCCTCAAGCTCTACTCAGGGGATGAGGCGCAGACAACACAGTTTCTGAAAGACCTTTACACCAATGTATCTGTCCTGGACTCTGGCGCTCGCGGATCCACGACTACCTTTGTTGAAAACGGCAAAGGCGACGTTCTTCTGGCATGGGAAAACGAAGCGTTCTTGTCCTTGAAGGAGCATCCAGGCGAGTTTGAGATTGTTACGCCTTCTGTCAGCATACTGGCCCAGCCGTCAGTTGCGATAGTGGATGAGGTCGCCAAGAAGCGCGGAACCGAGGAAATCGCGAAGGCTTACCTTCAGCACCTTTACAGCGACGAAGCCCAGAAGCTGGCTGGAGAGAACTACTACCGCCCGTCCAACACGGCTATTCTCCAGGAGTTCTCAAGCACATTCGATCTGAGCCTTGAGCTTGTTGAAATCGACAAGGACTTTGGCGGCTGGGAAGCCGCGACAGCGAAGTTCTTTGCCGATGACGCCATATTCGACCAGATTTACGAGCAATAAAAAAATAAAAAAAATAAATAAATACAATAAATAAATAAAAAAAATAAAAAAAGCATATCCCAAAATCAAATAGACTCCGCCCTTTTGATTTGGGATATGCTACAAGGAGCGAGTGCATGGGCGCGTTCGGCAAAAGGGGCAAGGCCAGGGTCATTCCGGGCTTTGGCCTGTCTATGGGCATTACAGTGTCAATGGTCAGCCTCATTGTCATTGTGCCCATGCTGTCTATATTGGTTATTCTTTCTGGCATGAGCCTGGCTGACATTTGGAAGGCGGCGACTGAACGGAAGGTGTTGGCCGCCTATTGGGTAAGCCTGTCCGCGTCATTTATAGCGGCAGTTGTCAATTCGGTATTCGGGGTAATCCTGGCCTGGTGCCTTGTCAGGTACAAGTTTCCGGGCAGAAGATTGCTGGATGGCTTTATTGAGCTCCCCTTCGCTCTTCCCACCGCTGTCGCGGGCATAGCGCTAACCACGCTATGCCTGCCTGACGGCTGGATCGGGCGGCTGTTTACGGGCTTTGGGATAAGCATATCTTATACCCGAATAGGGATTACAGTGGCGCTCATATTTATCGGAATACCGTTTGTTGTCCGGTCAGTCCAGCCGGTCTTGGAAAAGCTCGGGCCGGAATGCGAGGAAGCCGCGCAAATGCTGGGTGCCAGCAAGACCAGGACGTTTTTCAAGGTCATATTCCCGGAGATTATGCCAGCGGCCCTGACAGGGTTCGGGCTGGCTTTCGCCAGGGGGCTTGGAGAATACGGAAGCGTCATATTCATAGCGGGAAACATACCCTACAAGACGCAGATAGTGCCCCTGCTTATCATGAGCAAGCTGGAGCAGTTCAACTACGGGGACGCGGCCGCTATAGCGCTGGTCATGATCCTCTTTTCCTTTTTCATACTGTTTGCCATAAATCTAGCGCAGTCAAAAATAAGCAAGGCGGAAAAGGGGTAGCGCATGGTTGACAAAATTGTTAAATGCTTTCTCATAGTGATAGCCTGCGCGTTCGCCTTGCTGATGCTTGGGCTGCCGCTGGCGGCGGTGGCAACGTACGCGCTCAGGGAAGGATATGGCGTATTCATAGCCGCTATCACCGACCCTTACGCGCTTTCAGCGCTAAGGCTGACTCTTTTGACGACAGTCATATCGGTCTCAGTCAACACAGTGTTCGGGCTCTTTGCCGCTTGGGCGCTCACCAGATTCTCGTTTAAAGGCCGGAGCTTGCTCACGACGGTCATGGACATTCCGTTTGCGGTTTCTCCTGTGATAGCAGGCCTTGTCTTCATACTGGTCTTTGGCAGGATCGGCTGGGCCGCTCCGGTTTTGTCGTTCCTGAATCTAAAGATCGTTTTCGCCCTTCCCGGGATCGTCCTTGCCACGATATTTGTCACATTTCCCTTTGTCTCACGTGAGCTCATACCAGTCCTTAACGCTCGCGGCGTGGCTGAAGAAGAGGCGGCTGCCCTCATGGGGGCTAGCGGCTGGAAGATATTCTTTCGGATAACCCTGCCTCACATCAAATGGGCGCTCATGTACGGAGTGATACTATGCTCCGCCCGGGCGCTTGGAGAGTTCGGCGCTGTCTCGGTGGTGTCAGGGCATCTCAGAGGCAAGACAAACACCCTTCCCCTACATGTGGAGGTGCTCTTTGGAGAGTTTCACCTGACAGCGGCGTTTGCCGTCTCATCGATTCTCATGCTCATAGCGATCCTCACCTTGATCCTAAAGACTGTAGTAGAAGTAAAGGGAAAGAAAGAGGGCGCCAGCGCAATAGTTGAATTAAAGGGTAAGAATGAAGGCGCCAACGCAATAGTTGAATTAAATGGAATTAAGGAGGGCTCCAGTGTCTGACCATGTTCGGCTTGAAGGCATAAACAAGACCTTTGGCGGCTTCAAGGCGTCAGACGGCGTTTCCTTTTCGATAAAGGAAGGCGATCTGGCTGGCCTCCTTGGCCCCTCTGGAAGCGGCAAGACCACAATTCTCAGAATGATAGCAGGGCTTGAACGCCCTGACTCAGGAGACATTTACATCGCAGACAAGAGAGTCAATGACATCCCGGCAGGAAAAAGAGGCATAGGCTTCGTCTTTCAGAACTACGCCCTGTTCAGGTACATGACTGTCGGAGACAACATCGCGTTCGGGCTTGAAATCCAAAAGAAAAGCAAAGCCTTTATCAAAGAGAGAGTTGAGCGGCTCACGAAGATAACCGGGCTTGACGGACTTTTGTCCAGATTTCCCGAAGAGCTCTCCGGCGGCCAGAAGCAAAGAGTTGCGTTTGCCAGAGCCATAGCGCCAGAGCCAAGGCTTCTTTTGCTTGACGAGCCATTCGCGGCCATCGACGCCAAAGTCCGCAAAGAGCTGAGAACCTGGCTGAGAAACACCATCTCGGAGCTTGGCATCACTTGCGTCTTTGTCACCCATGACCAAGAGGAAGCGGTTGAAGTCGCTGACAACATCATCGTAACCAATCGAGGCAAAGTCGAGCAAAGCGGCCCTCCCTCAGCTGTCTACCAAAACCCCGCAACCCCTTTCGCGGCTGAGTTCATAGGCCAGTCAGAGGTCATAACGGAATACGAGAGGCTCAGGGGCTTTCCAAAGATTAGCGGATTCCAGTCAGCCGTCATTCGCCCTGAGTTTATAGAGATCAGGAAAGTCGGACGTGAAGAGCGGCCAAACGCCTCCCAAAGCGGCGTCGCCGAAAACATCTACTTCAGGGGAGACCGTCTTGAGATAGACCTGCTTATTGCCGGCATGCGAGTGACCGCCAAGTACTCAATGGACGCCGAAAGCTTGTCCCCTGGGGAAACCGTAAGCGTTGTGGTAAACAGGCTCCTTCTGTTGGGAGAGAAGACAGTCACCGCGCAGGAGAACTCTTTGCTAAATGACGCCAACCCTATTTATATTTAAAGATTGGATCGAGCAAGAAAGAAAGAAAGAAAGAAAGAAAGAAAGACGGGCTTATTAAAGGGCTTAAGCAAGGCATACTTCCAACACGAAGGGCAAATCCTTCAAACATTTGTTCTGCAGTTACGGCATACCCCAAAAACCTAAGGGCAAGCGGATCTTTGAAATCCCAAAGATCCGCTTGCCCTTTTTGCAATGCGCTTTTGCGCCTTTCGCGTTTTAAAACCCAAAAAAACCAAACCAAGCGCCTGGCTCCGCCAGGCGCTTGATTGTTCGCCATCAAACGCTTGTTCGATTTTTTTCTTGCAGGCCAAAAGGCAAAACCCAAAGCCGTGCTTATCGCAAAATCCAAGTCTCAAAGCCTCAAAACCCAAACCTTGCCGATCTCAAAACAATAGCCCTTGTTTCTGGCAACTCCCCTATTCTCTCCACCAGCTTCATGGATTCAGTTCCCTGGTTATGTTCAACCGGCTGCTCAAAACCGCGTCAAATTCTTCGCCCAGCGGCTCGTCAGCGGCATTGACTGATTCAATAAATTTCCGAACTGTCGCTTGCCTTTTCAGCGACTTGCTTTCCTCTGTCTCGGCATTGACCTCGAAATCCTTCGGCACATCACTCAAAAGCATCATCACCTTTCGATTGTGTTGCTATGCATTACATGGTAACACAATAAAGCAACCATTTCAATAGGAAATCGGCCCGATATAATCTGGCGCTTGGTTGTTCGCCATCAAACGCTTGTTCGATTTTTTTCTTATAGGCCAAAAGCCAAACCCAAACCCAAATCTCAAACCCCAAGCCTCAAAACTCAAATCCCAAAACCCTCAAAACAATATCCCTTGTTTCTGGCAGCTCTCTCCTATCCTTTCCACCAGCTCCATCACTGAAAACGAGAACTCGTGAGGCACCAGCGCGTTTTCGATCCTGCCAGCCAAGACATCCTCCCGCATGGCGTCAAACTCGAACTGGAAGCCTTCTCCCGGAAAGTTGCCGTCAAAGATCTCAGCATCATGCCCTGGGACAAAAAGCTGGGCCTTCTTGGGCGCCCAAAACTTCTCCAATCTAATAAAGCCCTGCTCCCCTGATATCAGGCACTCGTCTGGCTCGTTGGCGCTTGTCCCGCAAAAAAGCCGGGCTATAGCGCCGTCTTTATATTTCATGGTCACCGCGCACTGGGAGTCCACGCCAGTAGGAGCGTATTCCGCCACAGCTTCAAGCTCTTCAGGCATGTCCGAAAAGAGCAGCCTTGCCATGGCCACAGTGTAAACCCCAATGTCAAACAAAGCCCCTCCGCCAAGGCTTGGATCAAAGAGCCTGGATTTGGGGTCATACTTGGATCTGGATGAGAAGGAGGCGGACATTGCGCGAAGCTTGCCGATCTGCCCTTCTTTGGCCCATTCAACTGCCTTTTTGACTGCTGGGTTATGGGCGGTCCACATGCCTTCCATGAAAAAGGCGCTATGATCTCTTGCAGCCTCAGCCATTTCCTTCAGATCCAAAAGCGTTGTCGCCACCGGCTTCTCGCACAAGACCGGAAGCCCTTTTTTCAAGGCGTTAACGCTATGCTCCTTGTGAAAGGTGTTGGGTGTTGCGACATAAACAGCCTTGACGCCAGGAGCGCCCATGGCTTCATCTATAGATGCGCAGGGGATCCCGCCATGCTGGCTTGAGAGCCTTTCGGCGTTCGCCAGTTGCCTGGAGTAGATGGAAGCTAGGTAGCACCCCTTGGAATGCTTGGAGATGTCAGCAAGAACCCGTCGGGCTATGGATCCCGCTCCGATAAAGCATAATCCGAAGTCTCGGTTTGTCATGGCAGCCGCCTTTCTAGAGCATATCCCAAAATTCCGAAATGGCACCGGAAAAATCCTGGCGAATGCTTCAACTAGTTTGCTCGGGCTTCTGCGAGCAAACACCCGGATTTTTCCGGCGCCTCGGATATAATTTTGGGATATGCTCTTATTTCAAGAAAACTTAAGCGCATGCCCCCCTGGGGCATGCGCTTTATAAGCCAAAAAACCTCTCTAGCCTCAAAGGCTTGCAATCGCCGCCTTTATTCTTTCCACCGCTTCTATGGTGCTTTCGCGGCTTCCAAACGCTGTAAGCCTGAAGTATCCCTCTCCGTTTAGCCCAAACCCGGATCCAGGAGTGCCTACCACATGGGCCTGCTTCAAGAGAAAGTCGAAAAACTCCCAGCTGGTCATCCCCTTGGGGCATCTGAGCCAAACATAGGGGGAGTTCTTTCCTCCAGAGTACCAAATGCCAAGCTCAAGCAGGGCGTCAGCGATAATGCCCGCGTTTTCCTTGTAATAGGCGATGTTCTGCATCACCTGGGCAAAGCCTTCATCTCCAAGCGCGGCTTCAGCGCCTCTCTGGGTGATGTAGGACACGCCGTTGAACTTCGTGTTCTGGCGGCGCTTCCAAAGCGAGTTCAAGGAGACAGGCTTGCCGGCGCTTAACCGTGTAAGCTCCTTTGGCACTATTGTATAGCCGCACCTGACTCCGGTAAATCCAGCGGTCTTGGAAAACGATCCTAGCTCTATCGCGCATTCTTTCGCGCCCGGCACCTGGAAGATGCTTGAGGGAAGAGAGCTGTCTCCAATAAAGACTTCGTAGGCGCTGTCAAAGAGGATGATCGAGTCATAAGCCTGGGCGTAGTCAACCCAAACCTTAAGCTGATCCATCGAGTAAACCGCGCCTGTCGGATTGTTAGGCGAGCATAGGTAGATGATGTCAGCATGGACGCTCTTGTCAGGAAGAGGCAAAAAGCCGTTTGAAGCGTTCCCGGACAAGTACTGAATGCTCCTTCCGTCCATTATGTTGGTGTCCACATAAACAGGATACACTGGATCAGGTATCAAGACCTTGTTCTCTTTCGCGAAGATGTCCAGGATGTTTGAGATGTCGCTCTTTGCGCCATCCCCGATAAAGACGTCATCCTGGGAAAGGGTTACCCCTTTCTTGCCGTAATGGCGAACCAGCGCGTCTTGCAGGAACGGGTACCCTTGGTCAGACGAATAGCCTTTGAATGTTTCCTTTTTGCCCATCTCGCCTACAGCCTCGCTCATGGCGTCCACCACGGCCTTTGCCAAGGGCAGGGTTACATCCCCGATGCCAAGCTTTGTTATCTTGGTTCCTGGGTTTTCCTCCAAAAACGCCTTGACCTTCCTGTCAATCGTTATGAACAGGTAGCTGTCCGCAAGCCTGAAATAGTTCTCGTTTAAAAGCATCTCTTCCTCCCTGGCTTTGGGCCGCCAGGCGCCTCCGGCGCCTGGCGGCAAATCTGTCTCGTGTATAGCATACGCCGGCGCGGCTTTCATGTGCCTTGCCTTGCTAACGGTGGTTTGGCGCTGCTAACTAATCCAGCTTTATATTTCAAGTCCATATCTGGATCCTTGATTTCTTGATTTGAATCCTTTATCTTTGAGCCCTTGATCTTTGAATCTTACCCTAAATTGGGCTTTAAATCTTCTTCTCGAATCCTTTATTCCAAAATTTTCTTATCTTTGACTCCTATCTCACTTCCTAAAGCTTTCCTCCGCCTTCGCCATGATCTCCATAACCGAAAGGGAGAACGCGTGAGGCACCAATGCGTTTTCAGTCCTGCCAGCCAGCACGTCATTGCGCATGGCGTCAAACTCGAACTGGAAACCCTCGCCAGGGAAATCTGGCACAAATGTGTCGACTTCATCCCGCCCGACAAAGAGCCTGGCCTTTTTCGAAGCCCAAAACTTTTCCAGCTTAATGAATCCTTTTTCCCCTGAAATCAGGCAGTCATCTGGCTCGCTTGAGGTTATGCCGCAAAACAGCCTTGAAATCCCGCCGCCTGGGTACTTGAGCGATATGGCGCACTGGGAGTCCACTCCGTTTTGGGCGAAATCGGCAACCGCCTTGATCTCCGAAGGCATTTCCGGGAATATCAGGCGAGACAGGGCTATCACATACACGCCTACATCGTAAAGAGCGCCGCCGCCAAGGCTTGGATCGTAGAGCCTGTTCTTGGGGTTGAAGTCAGCGTGGAACGAGAACGCGGCTTGCAGTGAGTGGAGCTTGCCGATCCGGCCTTCCTTGATCCATTCAACCGCTTTTCTCAAAGTCGGGTTATGGGCTGTCCACATGCCTTCCATGAAAAACGCCTTGTTGGCATGGGCAGTGTCCACCATCTCCTGGAGATCTGCCAGGGTTGTGGCCGCAGGCTTCTCAACCAGAACCGGAAGCCCCTTCTTAAGCGCTTCTATGCTGCGATCCTTGTGGGATGTATGCGGTGTGCAGACGTAAACCGCCTTGACGCCTGGAGCGCTCAGCGCCTCTTCAGCCGTCTTGCATGCGATTCCGCCGCATTCGTCGGCGAGCTTTTGGGCATGCTCAAAGTTTCTGGAAAAGTTTGACGCAAGGTAGCACCCTTCAGAGTGCTTGGAGAGGTCAGCGAGAACGCGCCTTGCGATGCCGCCTGATCCGATGAAGCACAAGCCAAAGTCTTTGTTTGCCATGATGATCCGCCTTTCTTGCCTTGGGCGCTGACGCGCCAGCGTCTGCGACGCTGCCCGGAGGGCAGCATGGGGTTTGTTTGGTGTTGCCTGCAGGGCAACATAATTCCGCGCTCCCAAAAGGCCCGGAACGACAGCTCCGGGCCTTTTTTATAAACGGCTCAATCCCTGTCGATAAGCGGCTTGTTGCGCTCCTGCGAAGCGCGGATGAATTCCAGGAAAAGCGGGTGCGGCTTGTTGGGTCTGCTCTTGAACTCCGGATGGAACTGGACGCCTACAAAGAATGGGTGGTCTTCAAGCTCCACAGCTTCCACCAGCACTCCGTCAGGGGATATGCCGCACAGCACAAGCCCGGCGTCACAGAGCTTGTCCTTGTAGGAGTTGTTGAACTCGTAGCGGTGCCTATGCCTTTCTGATATGACATCCGCCTTGTAGGCTTTGGCCAGCATGGTGCCGGGCTCGACTTTGCAGGGGTACGCGCCTAGGCGCATGGTGCCGCCCTTGTTTACGATCCCGTTTTGCTCTTCCATCAGCGCTATGACTTTCTCGCTATTGAGGTCAAACTCGCTGGAGTTGGCGTTCTCAAGCCCGCAAACGCTTCTTGCGAACTCTATTACGGCTATATGCATTCCCAGGCAAAGGCCAAGGAAGGGGATCCTGTTTTCCCTGGCATACTGGCAGGCTATAATCATGCCTTCGATGCCTCTTTCGCCAAATCCTCCAGGAACCAGGATGCCATGGACGCTGTGGAGAAGCGATGACACATTCCTTCGGGTTACCTGCTCGCTGTCAATCCATACTATCTCAACATTCGCCCCAAACTCGAAACCCGCATGGCCAAGCGCTTCTATGACTGAAAGGTAGGCGTCGTGAAGCCTGACGTACTTGCCAACCATTGCGACTGTCACAGTGTCTTGGCGGGCGGCTATTCTGGCGGTCATGGCTTTCCACTCGTCCATGTCCGGCTCTGGCGTCTCAAGCGCAAGCTCCCGGCAGACCATTTTGTCCAGGCCATTGGCGTTAAGCATAAGGGGGGCCTCGTAGAGGCAGTTCAGGGTGATGTTCTCGATGACGCAATCAGGCTTGACGTTGCAGAAAAGAGACAGCTTGGCCAAGATTTCGGAGTTGAGGCGCTCATCTGAGCGCGCGACTATTATGTCCGGAGAGATGCCCATTGCGCGAAGCTCTTTGACCGAGTGCTGGGCGGGCTTGGACTTGTGCTCTCCGGATCCCTTCAAGTAAGGAATTAGCGCCAAGTGGATGAAAAGACAATTCCTTTTGCCTATTTCCAGTGATATCTGGCGTATCGCCTCAAGGAAGGGCTGCCCCTCTATGTCCCCTACCGTGCCACCTATCTCTGTGATAAGCACGTCAGCCCCTTCGGCGCCAGTGTATATGAACCTTTTTATCTCGTCTGTTATGTGAGGGATGACCTGGACGGTCTGCCCAAGGTACCCTCCTGTCCTTTCCCTTGTAAGAACGTTGAAGTAGACCCTTCCAGATGTCAGGTTTGAGTATGAATTAAGGTTTTCGTCTATGAACCTTTCGTAATGGCCAAGATCCAGATCGGTCTCTGCCCCGTCATCCGTGACAAACACTTCTCCATGCTGATAGGGGTTCATTGTTCCGGGATCCACATTCATGTAAGGATCCAGCTTCTGGGCGGCGACTTTGAGCCCGCGAGCCTTCAGGAGCCTTCCCAGCGACGCTGCCGTTATCCCTTTCCCCAATCCAGAAACAACTCCGCCAGTCACAAAAATGTGCTTAGCCTTACCCAATCTCTACCACTCCCTCAAATGCCTTGACGCAATTGCCGGCCAAATAGACCGTGCCATTGGCGCATGTTATCTTAAGAACGCCGCCTCTAAGATTTACGGCCACCTCTTTCCCTTCTGGGAACTTGCCAAGCTTCACTGAAGCCGCGACCGCCGCGCAGGCGCCTGTGCCGCAGGCCATCGTCTCTCCGCTCCCGCGCTCCCAAACCCGCATGTCCAGGCTATCCTCATGAGCGACAAGGAATTCCGTGTTCACGCTTTTTGGGAATAAGGGGCTTTTTTCAAAGAGCGGGCCGATTTTCGCTAGATCCAGGTTTTCCAGGCTTATGCCTTTGCTTTGATCATAAAGAGGCGGGTTTTTTAATGTTTCGAGAAAGACAACCGCGTGGGGGTTTCCCATGGACACGCAAGTGATCTGGCAGGACGATTCTCCAGCCAGAAAAATCTCGCCGTCATGAAGCGTTGGGATCTCGCTTTTCTCAAAGCTGGCTGGCCCCATGTCCACCACGCACTCAACGCATTCTCCGCGCTCCTTGCGAACGCGGATTTTCTTTGTTCCAGAAAGGGTCTGGACAAGAACTTCGTCGCCTGAAACCCTTCCTGTGTCTGACAAACGCTTCGCCACGCACCTGATGGCGTTGCCGCACATCAAGCCTTCGCTTCCGTCATTGTTGAACATTCGCATCTTGGCGTCAGCAGCGTCTGTGTCTGGATCCATGATCAGAACAATCCCGTCCCCGCCTATGGAAAAGTGCCTGTCGGACAGAGTGACGGAGAGCGCAGCCGGATCAAAGCCCAGCGCCTTATCCAGCAAGTCGATGTAGATATAGTCATTGCCGCAGCCGTGCATCTTGATGAAAGGAAGCTTCATCTAGACCCCACCCCCCTTTAAGGCATATCCCAAAATTCCGCAAGTGGCGCGGGAAAGGCATGCGGTGAGCCCTAAAATTAAATTTGGGATATGCTTTTATTATAATATAGCCAAAAGGCGAATGCTGGCTTTTTTTGAAACTTGGTTTGGCATAAGTTCGACTTGGTTAGGCAAGAGCAAAAACCTATGGCGCAAGTCTTTATTAAAGCTTAAGAGCGGCCTATGCAGGTCTTGATTAAAAGCCTAAGGCGCCTTTAAGAAAAAAATTTGGTTCGGCTTGCTAGTCTTCGACCCCTTGGCATGGGCTCTCCAGCTCAAACTTCCCGCCCGCCTTGGGGCCTCCGCCTGTGAAGCAGGTGGTGCAAAACTTCATGTGGCTGTTCTTGCACGCGTTCTTGAGACCCTTGATGCTTATGTATCCCAAGGAATCGGCTCCAATGGATTTCCGGATCCCTTCCAAATCCATGTTGTTCGCTATCAGGTTCTCTTCGCTGTCGATGTCTGTTCCGTAGTGGCAAGTAAATAAAAAAGGCGGAGAAGATATCCGCATGTGGACCTCAGCCGCGCCGGCGTTCTTGAGCGACTTTACGATGTTGGCGCTTGTGGTGCCGCGCACTATTGAGTCGTCCACAAGGACAATCCTTTTTCCCTTGACGTTGGCGGACAATGGGTTCAATTTGAGCCTTACCGCGCTTTCCCTTTGGGACTGCATGGGGTAGATGAAGCTTCTGCCAATGTACCGGTTTTTCACAAACCCAGGAACAAGCGCTATCCCTGACTGGGCGCTGTAGCCCATGGCGGCTTCTATTCCGCTGTCTGGAACTCCGCAGACCGCGTCGGCCTCCACAGGGTACTCCTGCGAGAGGATGGCGCCCATTCTGAACCTAGCTTCGTAAACGCTGAGCCCATCTATGAAAGAGTCAGGGCGGGCGAAGTAGACGTACTCAAATATGCAGAGGCCGGATCCTTCGTCCCTGTCCGTGAGATCTACGCTCTCGTAGACAGACTCGCCGTTTTCCATTATAACGATTTCTCCTGGCCGTATGTCGCGGAAAAACTCGAAGCCGCCGCTTTCAAGGGCGCAGCTTTCGGAAGCCACGGCCATGCCCCAGCTGCTCTTTCCCAGGCAAAGCGGCCTGAACCCGTTTGGATCACGGATAGCTATGAGCTTGTTTGAGCTTGTGAGCACTACCAGGGAAAACGCGCCCTTGAGCATTCTGGCGGCGTCAATCGCGCCTTGGGCAACGCTTCCGGTTTTCACTGCATGGTATGCTATAAGCGCTGATATGACCTCGCTGTCTGATGTCGCCTTGAAGTTCAGGCCTTGAGACTCGAGATCTTTTTTTATTTCCCTGGCGTTCAGGATGTTTCCGTTATGGGAAGTTGCAATGCGGCCTGTCAGGTATTCCGTGACAAATGGCTGCCCATTCTCAGGGGTGTTGCTTCCTGATGTGGAGTAGCGCGTATGCCCAACGGCCGCCTTGCTTTGGGGCAGCTTTTTCAGGCTTCCCCCTGAGAACACCTCGCTGACTAGCCCGGTGTCCTTTTGGCACATAATGTCGTTCCCGTACAGCACAGCGATGCCAGCCGCTTCCTGGCCTCTGTGCTGCAATGACAATAGCCCGTTGTAGGCTATACCCGCCGCCTCTTCCGAATGCCTGAGGCTGATGCCAAATACGGCGCACTCCTCTTTGAGCTTCTCAGCTTTCATAGGTTTTCAAAATTCCCTCCGCTATCGCCCTTTTTGGCTTGCGCATATCCATTGCCTGCTTTTCGATGTACCTGTGAGCCTCAGGCTCAGACATCGATAGGTGTGAGATGAGAATAAGCTTCGCCCGATCTATCACCCTGATGTCTTCGATCCTCTGTATCAGCTTTGTGTTCTCGTTTTGAAGCATGCGCACTTTTTTTTGCGCCGCCTTGGCCAGCTTCAGCGCGTTCCAGAACAGCGCCCTGTTCACTGGCTTGGCTACGGTTATAACCCCGTGGTCTTCCACATGCGCACTGACTTCCTCGTAGTACTCGCCCTTCACTATCAGCATCACTTGGCAAGCCCCCCTTTGCGCTAAGGAGACAGAGAGGCTCTCGCCTGATTCGTCCGGCAATGGCGCGTTTATGATGCAAAGATCAAAGTCGCGGTTGACTGCCTGACGTCGCGCTTGCCCGCAAGTGTTGACGCTGGTTACCTTGCTGCATGAGATGGCCTTGAGCATTTCGGCGAAAAACTCCACTGATTTTTCGGTGCTAGTGACCACCAAAGCGCTTTCCATATAATCCGCTCCTTTGGGGATATTCGAGCAAGCCGGGACTTTGCTTTAATAAGCGCATATCCCAAAATTCAAAAATAGGGCGCAGGAAAAGTCATGCGATGCTTTAACGCTTACTTTTCAAGCCTTATAATAAATTTTGGGATATGCTCCAAGGCGTATCCCATCTTCGCGCAACAGGGGCGGGTGTGGCCCAAACCCAAGAACGATAGGCGCATATAAAATTTAAATTTTATGCGCAAGATCTCCCGTTGGCGTCATTGCTTGCGCTGGCAGTTGGGATAGGCCCTAAAGCGCCTTGTAAAAGGCGGGCGCTGGCTTTTTCTCGGGTTAAGGGCATATCCCAAAATCGGTTTTGGGATATGCCCTTCGAAGCGCGATAAATGCATTTATCATACGACGCGCTTCAACCAGGAAAGCGCTATATCAACGGAAAGTACAACCCCGGATCGCGGCGCTGGGCCGCTTCCTCAATCTTCGCCGAAACAAAGGCCTCAGCCAGCTTGGCGCCAAGCGCTTGGGCCAAGAATTCGCTGGCTTTGGCGGCGTCAGCTGCGTCGCCCAGGCACTTGGGCAAGTTTCCAAGAGGCTGGGTCGGCAGCTTAAGGTTGTTCTTGAGGCCCAAGAGGCCGGCTTCAATGACAAGGGCGAACGCCAGGTACGGGTTTGCCGCCGGATCAGCCGATCTAAGCTCAATGGCGTCAGCGACCCTTATTATGGAGTTAGGGGTGGACCAGCTTATTTCGCTTGGAGCGCCAGAGGCCAGCCTGTCGTATGAGTTTTCCAATGGATTCAGGACTACTGCTGATTCCCTGGCTTTTTCCAAGATCCCGGCAGCGAAGCTCTCGGGGTTTTGAACCGAAATAGTCAAGTGTAGGCCGCTTGGCTGCTGGTTCGGGATAGGCTTTGGCATGAATGAGGCGAAAAGGCCGTTTCTGGCCGCTATCGCCTTGACCACGGACTTGAAGGCCAGGTAGTTGTCAGCGGCTGAAAGGACGCTTGACGCCTTGAAATCTATCTCGTTTTGGCCTGGCCCTCTCTTGTGCATGGATCTCTCGGGGGTAAGCCCCATTTCCTGCAAGTTCAAGCAGATTTCCCTGCGGATGTTTTCGCCTTTGTCCAAGGGGGAGATGTCAAGGTAGCCGCCATTGTCCAGGGTCTGCATGAACGGCTCCCCGTCCTCGTCAGTCTTGAACAGGTAGAACTCGGTTTTGACTCCCAGCTGGATTGCGACGCCTTGGTCTTTGGCTTTCTTAAGGGCGTTCTTCAGGACGTTTCGGCTTGAGAACGCGCTTGGCGCATTGCCGTCGCAGATGTCGCAAAAGAGCCTGACAACTCTTCCCGGGCCCGGCCTCCAGGGCATTACGCTCAAGGTGCCAGGATCGGGAACAAGCCTTACTGTCTCGTCCCCGAAGCCGCCAATGCCATTGGCGTCAATGGCGACGCCTTTCTCAAGCGCGTATGGCAGCTCGGATGGAAATATGGTTACATTCTTTTGAACTCCTAGCATGTCAGAAAAAGCCAGCCTTATGAACTGGACCTCGTTCTCGTTGACATACTGGATCGCCTCTCTGGCTGTGGCGTTTGCCATAAGAGCCTCCTCACCTAGGATTGGGCGTGTATAGCGTATGGTATGGATTTTTCGCGTTGGGCTTCAGGACAAAGAAGTTTTTATTTAAAAGTGCTGACTTGTCGTACCCGAAGAGCTTCGCGAACTCGTCGACATGAGGCTCGATCTCTTCCAGGTCGCCCTTTGAGGCAACCTCGACGGACACTTGCGCTGGAAGCCTTGTAAGCTCCTTGTCGCTTCGTATAAAAGCTTTGCCGCCATGCATGCCAGTGCCAGTGAACCTTCCAACAGGGGGCTCGCCCTCCATGCCTATGCCAAGAACCGCTACAAGGCCTCCAGCCATGTACTCGCCAAGGAACGATCCGACCTTTTCGCCGACAATGATCACGGGCTTCTTCTCCTGGTACTCCTTCATGTGTATCCCTGTCCGGTAGCCGGAGCGGCCTTTGACGTATATGGCGCCTCCGCGCATTCCGTAGCCCAGCGCGTCTCCAGCGTTTCCATGGACGATCACGCGCCCGTCATTCATTGTGTCGCCTACGGCGTCCTGGACGTTCCCGTGCACTATCACATGCGCCCCGTCCATGTAGGCTGCCAGCGCGTTGCCTGGCGTGCCTGTAATGGTTATCGTCTTTGCCCCAAGCCCAGCCGCTATGTAGCGCTGGCCGAAGCAGGAGCTTAGGGTTACATCGCAATCCGTTCCCTTTATAAGCTCGTTTAGCTCCCTAAAGTGCATGCATCCAGCCGCGATCTCAAGAATCGCCATCAGTGGGCACCCCCCAGATTCGCGCTTCGCCAAGGCTTGGCGAACGCGGCCAAGACTGGCTGCTCTCTTAGCAAGTCAAAGTCGATGCTTGAGAGGCTTGTTCTCTCTCTCACGAGATTCGTGTATATGCCCGCTCTTGAAGGATCGCCTATGATCATGAACCCCTTCAAGACGTCTCCCGAAACAAAGAGCTTTTTCCAGCAGTCCTTCGAGCTTGAAACAAAGACCTCCCCTTCATAGGTTCCCGCCGTGAGAACGTGCTGGCCAAAGAAGCCTATCGCGTTCATGGGGATCGCGTTCTCAAATGAAGCGTCCCCTCCCGCCATGTTCACTCCGGCGCATTCGCCTTGAATGTAAGCGTTGGGGAGAAGGGCGAGAACCTTGGACTGGCCTGAGGAAACATCGAACGACATGGTGTTGTCCCCTGCCGCGTAGACGTCGGGCGCTGAAGTCTGCATCTTGCTGTTTATCATTATTCCCCTGGACGCTTCAATGCCAGCATTCTTCGCAAGCTCTACGGAAGGCGTCACGCCCACGGCCAAAACCAGCTGGTCAAAGCCCAGCTCTTCGCCGTTGGCCAGGGTCGCGCCATAAGCGCTCTTGTTGTTGCTGGACTCAAAGCTTTGGACGCTGGTTGCCAAGTGGAACCTGATGTTGTTGAACTCAAGCCTTTCCTGTATCAGGCTGGCCCCTTCGGCGTCCAGTATGCTTGAAAGTATGCGTGGCGCAAGGTCTACGACGTTAATGCTTTTGACTCTGCCGGCTATGCCTTCGGCGCACTTCAAGCCTATCAGGCCCGCGCCTATGATCAACACTTTTGACTCTTTCGAAATGCGTGAAGCGAGCTTTCTGGCGTCATCCAGGCTCATGAAGAAATGCTTGTCGTCTTCGCTTACGTTTTCAAGCCCCTGCATCTTCGGAGTGAACGGGGTTGAGCCCGTCGCAACCAAAAGCTTGTTGTACCGCAGCTCTTCCCCCCCGTCTAGGGTAACACTCTTTGCGGCTGTGTCAATGGAAACAGCTGTTCTTGGCGCAAGCAAAGAGCAGCCGTTTTCCTCGTAGAAGCCCTCCAGCCTGTACTTCATCTTCTCCTCGGTTGTCTTCCCTTGAAGAAGGTATGATATCAAAGGCCTGGCATATGTGTGATGGGGCTCGCTTGAGACAATCGCTATCTCACCCGCCTTGTCAATCTTGCGGATTCCCTCGACGCAGCCTATCGCCGCTGCCGAGTTGCCGATGATGGCATATTCCATTGTCTCACCCCCTGTCCTCATATACTATCGCCTGGTTTGGGCAATTGGCGGCGCAAAGCGGAACCCCTGCCGCTGTCGCCTGGCAAAGCTCGCACTTTCTTGCGGCATGCCCGTCCGGAGACGGGGAAATGGCGCCATAGGGGCAAGAAAGTATGCAAGTGAAGCATCCTATGCACCTGGACTCGTCCACTTTTATTATTCCGTCGTCAATGGACAAGGCCCCTGTGATGCAGCCCTTCACGCACAGCGGGATTTCGCAGTGCCTGCAGGACACGGCGAAATGAACGGCGCCGCTTTCCTCAACCCTGATGTGAGGGTGTATCTTTCTGCCCTTTAGGGCTCTAGCCATGCTTACTTGATTGGTCTGGGCGAACGCGCAATAGTATTCGCACAGATGGCAGCCCAGGCACCATTCTTCGTTGACATAGACTCTTTTCAAAGAAATCCTCCCCTGAACTAATCCTGGCCTTATTAATCCTGATTATCCTGAATTAATCCTGAATTAATCCTGGCCCTCGCCGGCGTGCTTTATGCCCAGCACTGACAGCTCTTTCTCGTTCAAGCCAACCCCGCGAAGCATAAGCCGGTTTCCCTTGAGGGCTTCGATGGAGTTGATGCCCATTCCGCCCATGATCTCTTCTATCTCATGCTGCCATGCGGTCATCAGGTTCACAAGGCGCTTCGCCCCTATAGAAGGGTTGAGGCGTCTCACCAGTTCCGGCTCCTGGGTCGCAATGCCCCAGTTGCACTTCCCTGCCTGGCAGGATCTGCACAAGTGGCAGCCTAGCGCCAGAAGGGCTGATGTGCCCAGGTACACTGCGTCAGCGCCAAGGGCTATGGCTTTTACGATGTCAGTTGAGGATCTGATTCCGCCTCCGGCGATGATGCTGACTTTTCCCCTTATTCCCTCAAGGCGAAGCTTGCTGTCAACAGCGGCTAACGCAAGCTCTATGGGTATGCCAACGCTGTCCCTGATCCTGGTAGGCGCGGCGCCTGTGCCTCCGCGAAATCCGTCAATGGCTATTATGTCGGCGCCGCTTCGAGCTATGCCGCTTGCTATGGCCGCGACGTTGTGAACCGCCGCGATCTTGACTATTATGGGCTTCTTGTAGTCAGTGGCCTCTTTCAGGGAGAAAACCAGCTGGCGCAAGTCTTCGATTGAGTAGATGTCATGATGCGGGGCTGGAGAGATGGCGTCAGATCCTTCAGGGGTCATCCTGGTTCTGGAGACGTCAGCGACGATCTTCTTGCCAGGCAGATGCCCGCCTATGCCAGGCTTGGCGCCTTGCCCCATTTTTATCTCAACCGCCGCCCCTTGGTTTAGGTACTGCTTGTGCACCCCGAACCTTCCAGAGGCCACTTGCACTATTGTGTTTGGCCCAAACTTGTAAAAGTCCTCGTGAAGCCCGCCCTCTCCGGTGTTGTAGCAAATGCCAAGCTCAGAGGCGGCCCTGGCCAGGGACTCGTGCGCGTTGTAGCTGATTGATCCGTAGCTCATGGCAGAGAACATCATAGGCATGGACAGCTTTACTTGCGGAGGCAGGTTCGGAATTATTTTGCCATTGCTGTCACGCTCAACGCTATCAGGCTTGGGGCCAAGAAAGACCCTGGTTTCCATCGGCTCTCTGAGAGGATCTATCGGAGGGTTTGTCACTTGGGAAGCGTTTATCGTAATCTTGTCAAAGTATATGGGATAATCCTCGGGATTCCCCATGCTGGAGAGCAGAACGCTCCCCGTGCTTGCCTGGATGCTGATCTCTTTAATAATTTTGTCCGTCCAGTTGTCGTTCAGCTTGTATGTATTGCTTGAACGAACTATCTTCAGCGCCCTTGTCGGGCATAGCGACACGCATCTATGGCAGTTGACGCACTTGGACTCGTCAGACGCCATCGCGTCCTCCTCCGGGACGTACTCGTGGGCTTGGTTCGCGCATTGCCTCTCGCATACCCTGCAGACGATGCATCGATCCAAGTTCCTTGATATCTCGTAATCAGGCAATACATCAAATGCGCCCATCAGTTGCCGCCCCCTTCCAATTCATTGTCCAATGTCACAATGACTGCCTCTCCGCCCTTTGGCGACCAGATGCAGTCCAGATCCGGCTCAATAAGGCGTATGGCGGCTTCCTCGCTTGAAATGTAAACCATGTCGCCCTTCTCTCCGACAACCATGCTCCTGAGCTTCAGCCTGTCGTTCAAAGCCATCATTCCGCCCTCGAATCCAACTATTATGGAGAAGGGGCCCGTTATCAACTGATCAGAGAAGGCGTTTCGCAAGTACTCGCGTATCTTGCGGTCTTCCTCAGGCATGTCCTCTATTGTCTGCCAGAACGGCGCGGCCACCACCCAGGAGATCTCCTCAAGGGTAAGCCCTTTTCTTCTGTGCAGGTAGTCGATGATGTATGTTATGACCTCAGTGTCAGTCTTCAAGGCGCAGTTGTAGCCGTACATCTCGATTGACCGCCTGTTGGCGTCATAGCTTGATATCTCGCCGTTATGCACGACGGAATAGTCCAAGAGCCCGAACGGGTGCGCACCGCCCCACCATCCAGGCGTGTTTGTCGGGTACCTTCCATGGGCGGTGAAGCAATAGCCCCTGTAATCCTCAAGCATGTAAAACTTGGCTATGTCCTCAGGGTATCCTACCCCCTTGAACACTCCCATGTTCTTTCCGCTTGAAACCACGTGGCACCCTTTTATCTCCGTGTTGATATAGAAAACCTGCTTCACCACGTACTCTTTCTCGTCTAGCTGGCTGGCGCTGAGCTTTGTTGTGTGCGGCGCCGCGAAATACCTCCAGATAAGCGGAGCTTTGTCTACACCTGGGGTTCTCTTTGTGGGGATCTCGGAATAATGGGCAATGTCAAAATGCCTTCCCAAGAAATCCTCGCAGTTCTTCTTGGCCTGGGTGTCGTCAAAGAACAGGTGCAGCGCATAGTAGTCCTTGTATTCCGGGTATATGCCATATCCAGCAAACCCGCCGCCAAGCCCGTTCGATCTGTCATGCATGACCGCTATGGACTTGACAATCCCGCTGCCGTCGAACTTTTTTCCGCTTCTGGAGAAGATGCCGCATATCGCGCATCCGGATGGTATCCTCTCTAATCCCTCAAGCCTCATAAAGCGTCTCGCGCTCCCAAGGGCTTATCCTTGGGAACGCGCCTCCTTTCATACTTGGAGCATAAGCCAAACTTAGTTTAGACGTTTACCCAAGAGTGCTAGGCGCACCTTTCTAAATCTGGGACATGCCCTAAAGCCAATATGGCGCGCGCAAACCGAACGCTGCGAAGCGGCCCCGCAGAATTTTCAGCGGTTTATACAAAACGATTGCCATGTTGAACATGCTGGGTTTGCGTATTTGCAGAAGATGCGTTTCAATGTTTCGAAAGCTTCGGCATTTTGACATGCTCTTTAAGAAAAAATGAGCACTTCTTCTCCAGGCAATATGCCAAACTGCGCCGACAACCGCCAAAACCCGCATTTTCTCTTATCGCATGCATTTCATAATAGATTAGTAGGTCTAAAAAGTCAATGGCATAAACATGGCGCCTATGCCCGCAGTTGCGCAAAAAGATCCCGAAAGTCAGCGCTTTTTATAAAGGCCAAGGCCTTGATTCAAGAGCGCCCTTTTTATGGCAGCACCAAAAAAGGATACGAAAATCGTATCCTTTTTCGCCTTTGGCTCAAGACGCAAAAAGGAAACCCCTCTGCGCCTTTGCCAAATTTTGATATGCGATTCTAGCGCTTTGAGAACTGCGGAGCGCGCCTTGCGCCTTTGAGGCCGTACTTCTTGCGCTCTTTCATCCTGGGATCGCGTGTTAGGAAGCCCGCTTTCTTGAGCAAGGGCCTGTATTCCAGATCGGCTACCAAAAGGGCCCTGGAGATGCCGTGCCTGATTGCGCCGGCCTGGCCTGTGTATCCGCCTCCGAAAACATTCACCTTTATGTCAAACTTGCTGGCAGTTCCTGTAAGCTCAAGCGGCTGGCGAATTATAAGCTTCAACGTCTCCAACCCAAAGTAGTTGTCGACATCCCTCTTGTTCACAGTGATCTTACCGTTGCCCGGCACCAGGTAGACCCTAGCCACTGAGCTTTTGCGCCTTCCTGTTCCGTAGTAAGAGGCAATGCTTGCCATGTGACGTCTCCCTTCAAAATCTTTTATGATCGTTAATGATCTTGAATAATCTTTAATAATCGTTTTTTCGCGTTTGATCGTTTATGATCTTTTCGCGTTCCTGCCCATGGGCAGCTTGCGCCTTGGGCTTAGAGCAATCCCAATTTCGGGATATGCGCTCTTAGTACGTGATCACCAGCGGCTCTGGCTTCTGCGCCGCGTGGTCGTGATCGGGCCCTTTGTAGACGCGAAGCTTCTTGAACATCTGATCGCCCAGGGCATTCTTGGGAAGCATTCCCTTTATGGCGTGAATCAGAGCCTCTTCGGGCTTTTTCTCCATTATCTGGCGCATGGGGATCTCTTTGAG
>JAISWZ010000580.1 GCA_031270945.1 Clostridiales bacterium
TGGATGCCACGAACCACCCAGAGCGCCTATTCAAAGCATTGCCTGAAGGCAACAGCCTCAAGCGCATCAAAGTATACCCTGGGGTGGATCACAACATACCGACATGCCCGAACAGGGAAGTTGTCTTTAGGGATGTTGTGGACTGGTTCCTTGAGACGCTCTGAGCAGAGTGAGCAGAGATAGAATAAAAATGATCGAGCGCACTGGCGGGCATGGCCGTCGGTGCGCTCGGTTTTGTTTGAGAGGCTTGTTTTAGCTTGTTTTAAGGCCTTTGTTTTTTTAGGCTGAATTCCTCGCTTCCAACCATCCTGAATAAGGCTGGTTGACTTTTTGGGCAACCTGTTTTATAATGATTGCGCAGTCTCAGATGATAACGAACGATAAGCTTTCAAACTCCGGCCTCCCTAATCCAGAACCCTCTTGGCCCGATTTTTACAACCTTAACTTTCTTAATTGGCGTGCTGACTGAACTTAGCTTTACAAAGGAGATGAAATACTTGTCTACCTACTTGAACGTGCCAGAGCCATTGGAATTATTTGCTAAACAAACAAGCACCGACTTCTACGTCGACAAGACCCTGATGATCAGCGATTTGATGTTTCATGTCAGCAACTTCAACTACGATTCCCTATGCCTAACGCGCCCAAATGGCTTTGGGAAATCAATGATGGCCCAAACCGTTGCCGCATTCTTCACAAAGGGCCAGGACAGCTCCGCTGTCTTCAGCAAGCTCAATATTTCAAAAACAAAAATCTTTGACTATATTAACAGCAAAAACGTATTTTTTATAGACATGAGCCACGCAGTTGCTGACGCCCTTACCTGCGATGACTTTTTAGTCAATCTTTGCTCAGCTATGCTTGATGACTTGCATAATGCATTTCCAAGCACCAGGAATGACTTTGCAGGCCGTTACTCCAACAGCCCAGAGACTGGAGACCGTCCTCATATGAGCCCCCAGGCCGCGTTGCTGATGCACAAGTTGGTAGACGCTCTCAAGGCGTCATCCGAGAAGTTTATATTTATCGTTGATGAATGGGATGCCCCTTTCGGGAGGCCGTTCATGTCTGAGGGCTATAAGCTGGTTTATCTTCACTTCCTAAATCACCTTTTCAAAGAACAGCGCTATATTTACTTTACTTACTTTACCGGTATGCAACCAATACCCAAAACAGAATCGTCATTGCTAAACAACTTTGAAGAATTCGTTTTATGGAAAAATGCGCCTTTTTGCACATTTTTCGGATTCACAGAATCAGAAGTTTCGGATCTACACAAACGATACAAAAAACTCCTTGAGTCTTCAGGCAAGTTTCTAAAAGTGAGCCTACTCGATTTGAAGCGCTGGTATGGCGGATACAAGACGCCTTTAGGGGTAAGTATGTACAACCCCATGAGTGTAATGTCAGCCCTTTCGAATAACTCTACTTCTGATTTCTCTGCTCTGCCTGGAAAGACTTCACAAGTGCTTAGAATTTGACACGGCAGAACCAAAACGGAAAGGGTTTTGCAGATGTTTTGTTCACCCCAATAGATCCGTCAGCTCCATCTCTTGTCGTTGAGCTTAAGGTGGACGAGAAAGCCAGCGATGCCCTCGACCAACTCAAAGACAGAAACTATCAGGCCGCAATCAAATCTAAAAGATTCACAGGATCAATGCTGCTTGTTGCGATAACTTACGACAGGAAAACCAAGGTTCATGATTGCCTGATCGAAGAGCTTGTTTGACCTTTCTAACATCTGAAGGTGGCAGTATGCCTCAGGCCTTCTGGTTCCTTGAGACGCTCTGAGAAGGGATAGGAAGGGATGAAGGGATAGAAGGGATAGAAGGGATGAAGGGATAGAAGGGATAGGAAGGGATGAAGGGATAGGATAAAATGTTCGAGCGCACTGGCGGGCATTGGACGCCGGTGCGCTCGGTTTTGTTTGAGAGGCTTGTTTTAGGACCTTTGTTTTTTCGCGCTGAATTCCGCACTTCCAACTATCATGAATAAGGTTGGTTGACTTTTTGGGCAACCTGTTTTATAATGATTGCGCAGTCTCAGATGTTAACGAACGATAAGCTTTCAAACTCCGGACTCCATAATTCAGAACCCTCTTGGCCCGATTTTTATAGCCTTAACTTCCTTAATTGGCGTGCTGACTGAACTTAGCTTTACGATGGAGATGAAATGCTTCTATAATTATGAATCAGAGCTGACCCTTATATATGCAGGTTCGATGAGCTGGTTTAGCCGAAAAAGCGCGTTTTTCTTATCGAGCCAGTCTTTGTAGCCTCATGGAGGTGAGGGCATTGCCCAACTATTTGAATATCCAAGACCCGCTGAACGTATTTGCCCATCGGGCACGCACCGACTTCTACGTCGACAAGACCCTGATGATCGAAGAGCTAGAGGATCAAGTCTGCCGCCTTGGCCACAAATCCATTTGCCTAACACGCCCCAGGCGTTTCGGGAAATCGATGATGGCCGCGACCATTGGCGCGTTCTTCACAAAAGGCCAGGATAGCTCCTCTGTCTTCAGCAGGTTTAAGATATCTCAGACAAAATCATTCAGCCAGATCAACAGCAAAAACGTGTTTTACATCGATATGAGCCATGCGGTTGCGAACTCGCTTTCATTGGATGACCTGATTATCAATCTCTGCTCCAGTATAATTGACGACCTGTCCAAAGCGCCTACAAGCGTAAAAGTCGAGTCAATTGGCAATGCCCCTGGCGATGCAAAGACTTCGCCAGTTCGCCCAAATATGTGCATCCAGGCAAGTTTGTTGCTAGACCGGACAGTGGCTGCCCTCATAGCGTCATCAGAGAAGTTTGTCTTTGTCGTCGATAGCTGGGATTCCCCTCTTCAGAAATCATTCATGTTTGATGAATATAAGCCGGTTTACCTTGATTTCCTGAAAACCCTGTTCAGCCAACAGCCCTTCGTTGATTTTTCTTACATAACCGGGGTGCAACCCATGCCCAGTTCATGCGACAGATTTCATCAGTTCATTTTTGGCAGAGACAAGCTGTTTTGCGCCTATTTCGGTTTCACTCAAGCCGAAGTTTCTGAGTTGCGCAGCCGATACGCCAAATTCTTCAAGGAAACCGGAATGAGACAGATGATGAGCTTGCAAAACCTAAAGCGGTATTACGACGGGTACAAGACGCCCTTGGGGGCAAACATGTATAATCCCGGGGATGTAGCGTCAGTCCTAACCAACAACTGTGTTGCGCATTTCTGGGCCAAAACAGGGGGCACTAAAAAAATCCTTAATTATTTAAGCCTTAACTTTCCTGCCATCTCGGCAGTTGTGGCATCCTTGGTCAAAGACAAGAACGTTGTCCTTGAACAGGCCAAAGCCAGCCTGGACGAGCTGGTGTTTGGTCTGAAAATCCCTGAAACACGGGATGAAATACTTTCTATGATGGTAGCCAAAGGCCTTTTGACATACCATGACAAGACAGTCTCAATCCCTAACATGGAAACCAGAATGGATTTTATTACCGCTATTGAGAACGACGAAAGATTCGGCGCCTTGCATAAACTTGTTTCTAAGACATACAGCATTCTCGATGCTATGCTTTCAAAAGATTCCGATGCTCTGGCTGCGCTGCTAAACCAAGCTAACGTTGAAGAAAGCCCTTTTCTCTCTTTCGATAACGAAGCTGAGCTGGCTAACATTATAAGCATGGCTTCTCTGCTGGCTTTGGACAAGTACGAACTTAAGCGGCTTAATCCAGACGGAAAAGGCTTTGCTGATGTTTTGTTCACTCCTACGGACAAGCAGGAGCAGACCCTTGTCGTTGAGCTTAGGATAGCCAGGGATGCCGATCTAGTCCTTCGTCAACTCAAAGGAAACTATCAGGAATCGTTCCTCGCTAAAAGGTACTCTAGGCCAGTGCTGCTTGTTGCGATTGCGTATGACAGAGAGACAAAAACTCACTCGTGCAAGATAGAAGATCTCGCTTTGCTATCTCACAATCGTCAAAGAAGATGGATAGATAGA
>JAISWZ010000642.1 GCA_031270945.1 Clostridiales bacterium
AAGGATATCCGCGTCGCGGTTGGAGATCTGGTAAAAACCGGAGATCTGTTGGCGGAGCTTGACGATTCAGACTATCAGTTCCAGATCTCAAGCGCCAAGAACAACCTGACCAAGTCCCAGACATCCTACAACAACGCGATTAGCCAGTACGAGTACAGTGTCCTGAGCGACGAAAAGAATATTGCTGAACTTGAAAGCACAATAGCCAAAGGTTTTGACAGCTATACATATGATACCAGCATCAGCGACGCGCAAACGAGTCTGCAGAGAAAGAAGGAGGATCTGGCGAAAGCGCAAAAGGAAGCGGCTGGGTCTTTCGATTCCTACTCTTACGACAACCAGGTCGCTGAGGCTGAAAAAACGCTTATCGCAAGACAGAAGGCATTTGACGAGGCAGCGTTGGCTCTGGAAAGCGGGTTTGACGATTACTCGTACAAGAACCAGATCGCGGAATCCGAGATATCTCTTGATCGCAAAAAGCTGGATCTGGCAACAGCCGAAAAGAGCCTGGCAACAGCGAAAGCGGAGCTGGCCTCGTCAGGCGCTGAGTTTGACGATTACTCTTACCAGAAAAAGATAACTGAGGCTGAAGCGAACCTGGAGAAGAAAAAAGCTGATCTTCTCGCGGCAGAAACCGAAGCTGGCATCTTTGACGACTACACTTACAGCAAGCAGATCGAGACAGCTTCAACAAACGTATCCAGGAAGCTGGCTGATTTCCAGAACGCCCAGGCTGACTACAACAACGCGCTAAGCTCCGGCCAATCAGCCTCCGCCAGCGCCCAGCAGGAATACAACCTGGCAACAGCGAACCTGGCTCTTCTGACTCCAGAAGATCCCGGCTACGCAGCCGCGTCAGCGGCTGTTGAAGCCGCCAGAGCGAAGCTTGAGCAAGCGTCATCCCAAGACCTTTCTTCTCTTAGCGCAAAAGTGTCCAGCACTCAGCAAGCCTATGAAGACGCTCAAAAGTCTTTGGATAGCGCATACAGCGATCTGAGCCGCGCCCAGGACTCTTACTACAAGAGTTCAGACACCAAAGTCCAAACGGCAAAGCAAGCGGTCACAGATGCGGAGCAAGCGATCCTGGACGAAAAAGAGTCCCTTGCTCGGGCAAAGGCCGCCTATCTTACAGGCACAGTTACCACCAGCGTAGAATCAGCCCAAACAAAGTATGACAGCGCTAAAAACTCTGTCGATGACGCTCAGAGAAGCCTGGATAAGCTTAACACCGACTTCGAAAGGGCCTTGGCCCAAAGCGGCACTGACTTGCAAAAAGCATATGATTCCGCTCTTGAATCCTTGGAATCAGCCAAGCTCAGCTTGGAAAAAACAAAAACAGACAGAGAGCGAGCCAGAACCTCATGGGCAGATGACACAGCGGAAAAGCTGGCCTCCGCCCAGCAGGCTGTGACAGACGCAGAGCTTTCACTCTCTAAAGCCCAAATGAACCTAAGCCGCGCCAGAGCTGACTACAACGAACAGCTGGCCGATTCCAAGACAAACCTGACTCTTCAAAAGATGAACTCTGACATGAACAAGAATTCCAACTCTTCTATCGCCACAGCCGAGTTCGCCTTGGAAGAAGCAAAGCTGGACCTTGAGAAAGCTGAGAAAAACCTTGACAAGGTAAAGGTCTACGCCCCAATGGACGGGCAGATACTTTCCATTTCATCAAGCAAAGGCGAAAAAGTCTCAGCCCAGCAAAACACAGGTGCCATGTTCTTTGGCACTGGCAACAACAGCGGCGGATTCATGACCCTTTGCGATGTAACAGAAATATATCTTACCGCCAGCATCACTGAAGGCGACATTGTTGGAGTCACAACGGGACAGGTTATCCTGGTTGAGATAGACGCTTTGGACAGCGAGGTTTTTTACGGAACTGTCACTAACGTAAGCTCCCTTCCCTCCACTGACTCCAATGGCATAACGACCTACTCCGTAACCTGCCGCCTTGACCAGACTTCTGACGTCATAAAGGACGGAATGAACGCCTACATCACTTTCGTAAAGAGAGAAAACAAGAACGTCCTCCTGATACCCAACAAATCGGTCTTTATTGAGAACGAGCTCCAGTACGTGAACGTGGTCAAGGCTGACGGAAGCTACGAAAAGCGCAAAGTGGTCTGCGGCCTTTCAAATGGAGTCCAGACCGAGGTAACAAGCGGGATCACTGAAGGCGAAACCGTTGTCGTCGGGAAGGTGACCTCATGAAACCCTTGGAGATAGCGCGAAGCGCTATCCTGAGCGTAGCCTCTAACAAATTTAGGGTTGCGCTCACCTCCCTTGGCATCATTATCGGATCCTTCACAATCATCATGGTCGTGGGCATAGGCAAAGCCAGCGAAGACGCGATCACTGAGCAGTATAAGCGCCTGTCAGTTGAAACCATCACAATCACTCGTGGCCAGGTCACAGTAAGCATGGGAAGAGGCGGCATTTCCATGGGCAAGTCTCTTACAAAAGATCTAGCTCTGGAGATGCCAGATTCCCTGGCGCACATTAAGAACGTAGGCGCCAGCACCTCAACCTCAAGCCCTGTAGCTTATGGCAGCGACTCCATGACTGTCCAAGTGCAAGGGATAAGCGCAAGCTACGCCGACATCACCCATCTAACCACCAGCTACGGAGAATTCTTCACTGATGACGATGGAATCTTAAGAAGCAAAGTCGCAGTCCTTGGATATAACGTAGCGGTTACCCTCTTTGGCGATGAGGAAGACCTGGAAAGCTTCATAGGCGAGAAAGTCTTGATCAAAGGGCTCTCCTTCGAAGTCCTAGGCATCCTCGAACGCATAGGCGGAACCGGCGGCGTATCCTCAGCCGGCAGATCAGGCTCTTCCACCTCTCCGGATGACATGGTCTACATTCCTTACGATGTAGCCCTGAAATACACCTCAGGCCCCTCCGGTGGCAGAGGCGGCATCTCCAGCTCCGCCACCACAACATTTGTAGCGCTAGCCTCAAGCATCAGCGACGTCAATACAGCAATCGAAGAAGTGAAAGAGTATATCTTCGACGTGGTTGGCGACTATACTTCCTACAACGTCACAGATTCAGGAAGCACCCTTTCGTCAGCCCTTGAAACCTCCAACACCATGAGCACCCTGCTTATGGTTGTTGCCGCAATAGTCCTGATCGTTAGCGGCATAGGCATTATGAACGTCTTGATGGTAGCGGTCAAGGAACGAACCAAGGAAATCGGAATCCTTAAAAGCATGGGCGCTTCGCGCCGAGTCATCCTCTCCGAATTCCTCCTTGAAGCGGTCATCATCTCAGTGGTAGGCGGGCTCCTTGGCGTTCTCCTTTCCTACTTCGCCCCGGCTTTCCTCTCCTACCTCAATGTGGACTACGCCGCCTCTTTCCAGGGCCTAATGCTAGGCTTCCTGTTCTCAGTCGCGACAGGCGTGTTCTTCGGATATTACCCAGCGTACAAGGCTTCAAAGCTTAAGCCGATAGAGGCGCTTAACGCTGAGTAGTATATGATTTGCGCAAAAACCACAAATTTTTCACTTAATTTTCTTTCAAAAGCCCCCTTTGCCATACAAAGGGGGCCTATATCATATAGCGATTAGCGCTAAACCAAAAAACAAGCGCGAAAATCGCATACCTTTCTCTAAAATAAAGCCTAGGAGGAATTCTCGTGAAAAAGCTTCCGGCCATTCTGGCCATCATCCTCACCCTCTGCCTTGCCAGCGGCTGCGCCGCCGCCAACGCGGCGGCAGAAGCGACCCCCGCTCCCGAGGACAGGAAAGTCATCACTGGCGAGGTAGTAGAGACCATCGGAAACATGGTAACGCTGAAGTTAATGGAAGACGTGGAAATGCCGCAGCCATCCGAGATGACTGAGGAAGAGCTGCAAGCGTTCAATGATCGCATGGCCCAGCGCCAGCAGATAACCCCAGGGGCGGAACGCCCAGCGCGTAATGCTGAAGGTGAAGCCGGCATGCCTGGCGAATCCGGTGGAACCGCCTCAATTCCTGGCGAAGCCGGCGGAACCCTCACAGCCGACGAAACTGGCGATGCCACTTCTGACGGCCAAACAAGGCGTGGCAGCTGGACTGGCGGAGACGGCGCGACAACACGCGGCAACATGGCTGAGATGACAGACGAGCAAAGAGCGGCGTTCCAGGAGCGCATGGCTGCAGCCGGAGAAGGCGCCGGAAACTTTGCCGAAATGACAGACGAGGAAAGGCAAGCTTTTTTCCAGAACAGCGGAGGGATGATGAACAGAGGCTCTTTGAGAAGCTACACAGGAGAGCAAGCGGACATCATCATTCCCGTAGGAGCGCCTATCACGGAAAGCTCTTCATCAACGACCGGGCAGGAGACTGAGTCCGAGATTGCTATAGACAATATAAAATCTGGGGATATACTAAAAGTGACGTACGCGTCAGATGGCGAAACCGTGGCCAAAGTGGTGAAACAGCCAGCCACCAGCACCTTTAGGGGAAGAACTGGAGCTAGCACCGGAGAAGGCGGAACAGCATTCCCTGGCGGTTTCGGCGGCGAAGGCCGGGTTTTCTCAGGCGAGATCCCTGACGGCGGCGGCTTTAATATGGCCCCTCCTGGCAATTGATCATAATCATTTCTTGACTATGCTTTGAGCTTTCTTATAAGAAAGGGGGTTCCCATGTCAAACTCTCAGGATAAAGTGATACAAATGAGCGGCATCTGCAAGTCCTATGGCAAAAGCGCAAACAAGGTCACTGCCCTGTCTGACATCACCTTTGATGTGTACAGGGGCGAATTCGTAGCCATCCTAGGCCCCTCGGGATCTGGGAAAACCACTCTCATGAACATCATAGGGCTTATGGACTCAGCTGACAGCGGGCAGTACCTGCTAGACGGCGAAGATGTGACAAGGGCAAAGGAGAAGGTCTCCGCCAAGCTAAGAAACGCAAAGATCGGGTTTGTTTTCCAAAAGTTCAACCTAATCCCCAAGTATAACGCCTTGTATAACGTGGCATTGCCTCTGATGCTTCAAGGGAAGAGCTACAAGGAAGCGCAGCTGATAGCGAAGGAGATGCTGGACAGGGTAGGGCTGGGGGAGAGAGTGAAGCACAAGCCTTCTGAACTGTCCGGAGGGCAGGCGCAGCGCGTAGCGATTGCGCGGGCTCTGGTTGGCGATTGCTCACTGATACTGGCCGATGAGCCCACAGGTGCCCTGGATCAAAAGACAGGGCATGAAGCGCTTGATTTCATGCAATCACTAAATGCCGAAGGAAAGACTATAGTCATGATAACCCATGACGTGAATATCGCCTCCAGAGCCAGGCGCGTCGTCCGGGTTGAGGATGGCAGGCTTGCCGTATGAGCCAGGCGTCGCCAAGGAAACGGTTTGTCTTGGTAGTAGATGACGAGAAAAGGATAGTAAAGCTCGTCTCAGACTTCCTGAAAGCCGAAGGGTACGAGCCGCTTCCGGCTTATGACGGAAAGTCCGCGCTTGAAGTCTTTTACCAAAACGCGAGCAAGATAGCCTTGATAATTCTTGACGTAATGATGCCAGAGCTAAGCGGCTGGCAGGTGCTAGAAGAGATCAGGGGCAATTCTGACGTTTGCGTTATAATGCTTACAGCAAAAGCCGAGGACGCGGATCAACTCTTTGGATTCGCGTCCGGCGCGGATGACTACGTAACAAAGCCCTTCTCGCCCAGCGTCCTCATGGCTAGGGTGAAAAACCTGTTGAAGCGGAGCGAGTCCGAGAAGTCAGACTTTGGCGAGTGGCAGCTGGACGCTGGCGCCCGCTCTCTTACTGTAGAGGGCAAGGAAAAGCAGCTGACCCCAAAAGAGTATGATCTTCTGGCCTACTTCATTGCAAACAAAGGGATCGCCCTTTCAAGGGAAAAGCTCTTGAACGCGGTTTGGAACTATGACTTTTATGGCGATGTCAGAACCGTTGACACCCACGTCAAACAGCTCAGAGCCAAACTGAAGGGCGATTGCATTCAGACAGTCCGGGGTTTTGGGTACCGGTTTTGCGCGGAAGCCAGGTGATCCTTTGAGAGTTACTGTCCAGGTCAAGCTTTTCATAATCCTTGTCTCTGTGGTCTTGCTCTTTATAGCCATATCCCAGCTACTGAGCTTCTTCTTCCTAGACAAGTTTTTCATGAAGAAGAAAGAGGGCGAGCTTCTTCAAGCCCTAACGACGCTAACCTCAATCATCGCCTCCGGGGAGGATGACGTCCAGAACCAGATCACTGAGTTCAGCCAAAGAAGCAACGTCTTCATCTCCCTTGTGGATGAGCGCTTTGAGAACATGTACTCCCTCATGCCAATAGTAAGGGAAACCTCTCCCTCTCCTTTCGGCAACCGCAAGACCCAGCCCAATATAGGAAACCAGTATTACAACTCCAGGATGAGAGCCATTGTTGACACCCATTTTCCCAACTTCAGCAATAAGCCCTCCTTCGCTACCATGTATACAAACGCCAGACATGATGACGGGTTTATGATGCTTCTCGCCAATGTCACTTTCGCCAATGGCGAAACAGGCTACGCCCTCCTTCAGACCAGCGTCCCTGCCATCAACCTCAGCGTCAGCGTCATGACAGAGTTCATCTGGACTATCTCCGCCGTCATCCTGGCCATAGGCACCCCATGCGTTTTCTTCTTGGCCAGAAGCTTCACCAAGCCAATAGTCCAGATCTCAGAAGCGGCAAAGAAGATCACTAACCTGGATTTCTCCCATAAGCTCCAGATCTCCCAGAATGACGAGATCGGAGACCTGGCAACAAATGTGGCGATCATGTCCCAAAAGCTCAGCCATACCATCCAGCAGCTGACCCTAGCCAATACAGAGCTGAGCAGAAACCTCGAGATCAAAGAGAAAGCCGAAATCCTCAGAAAAGAGTTCGTAGCCAACGTATCCCATGAGCTCAAGACTCCCATCTCCATCATAGGCGGCTACGCCGAAGGGCTAAAGCTAAACGTGGATACCGAAGAGCGGGAGTATTATTGCGATGTCATCATTGACGAATCCTCAAAGATGAATAAGCTCGTAGTCGATATCCTAGATCTCTCCCAGATCGAATCCGGGTTCACCAAAATGGATCTGGACATCTTTGACCTCTCCTCCCTCCTCCAGACAGCGGAGCGCTATTTCCCTGCCTGCAAAGACAAGGAGATCACCCTTACGATCTTGGAATCGCCTGAAACACTCTCCTACACCGACGGGTTCAGACTGGAGCAGGTCTTTTCCAACTATATGATGAACGCCATAAACCATACCCCCTCCTGTGGCGAGATAAGAGTCTACATAACTCAGTCCGCGACAGAAGCAATGGTCAGCGTTTCCAATAGCGGATCCCATATCCCGGAGACAGAGCTGGAAAAGATCTGGCTCAGCTTCTACAAGGCGGACAAAGCCCGAACCCGCCAATACGGCGGCCAAGGCCTTGGCCTCTACATCGCCAAGACTATCATGGACGCGCTAGGCGGCACCTGCCAGGCTGTCAACCTGGACGACGGCGTTGTTTTCTCTTTCGCGGTAAAGAAGTGGGAGCGAGTTGTAGGGAGCGGAGAGTAATGGCAATGGTAACATGCAATACCAAGGGGATGGCGGGGGTTGGCCATTCCCTTGTTTTGCTTTTGGGGGTTCGCTTAAAAGTCACAATATTGGCATTTTAGCATTGAAGTTGACATTTAAGAGAACAAATAGTAATATTAGATAAAAGCAAGATTAGATAATAGCAAGAGCAGCTAATAGCAATATCAGATCTAACCTAAATGCAAGAGAATGCCAAATCTCAAGCGCAAATCATAGAGCGCAAATCATAGATCGAAAAGCGCAGATCTTTTCGCTCAACAATATAACTGCCTAGGAGACTTAGCATGCGTCCGCCTGAAGAAACCGTAAGATATACATACGAAGATTACCTCTCATGGGACGGGCCGGAGCGGTACGAGCTTATCGAAGGGATAGCGTACCTGCAAGAAACGCCAACCATGCAGCACCAGATTGTCCTTGGCCAGCTTCATGGGCTTTTCTGGGATTATTTAAGGCATTTTCACAAAGAATGCATAGCTCTGTTCGCTCCTTATGATCTAAGATTTGACCTGAATCAAAAGTATTGTACCGTAGTGCAGCCTGATATGGCGGTTTTACGCGTAGAAAGCCTTGTTCCCATCTTGCTCATAGAAGTGCTTTCGCCGTCAACAGTCAAAAAAGACAAAGGCTTAAAGCTTGATATATACAAAAGGAATGGAATCCTTGAATATTGGGTGGTGGATCCTGAAGAAGAAACGATTGCTGATTATGCGTTTTCTAGCCATTTAGAGGAAATTATTTGCTATTGCCCGAACAAAGGCGAGCAACGGATTAGCCCTCAAATATTCCCGGAGTTGAGTATTGCACTCAAGGATGTTTTCGGGTGCAAAAATGGCATTGGTTTCGAATGGCAAACAGAGCAACCGGATTAGTGGAGCAGGAAACGATGAAAACGATAAGGGCATACGCCAAAATTAAGATTATTTTTAAAAAGATGCGCCGGATGCGCTAGATGCAATTATAAGGCTGGGATGAAAAAATATCGCTCGTGCCAATTTTTTCTATTTCGAAGTCTTAAACTCTAAACCCGAAACCCCCAAACCATAAAATCAAACCCCCAAACCCCAAACCCAAAACCTAACCCCAAAAGCCAGGCCGGTAAACCGGCCTGGCTTTCGCGCTTTGCTCGCTTCAAGCGCTAGGCGTTCCCGCCTTTGCGTTTGGTTTGATCTTATCTTTTTATCTTGCCTATCTTGCCTATCCTACCTGCCCTACCTAACCCCTTCCAGCTCCCCAGCTTTCTCCAGCTCGCTGACTATCCGCTCGTACCCGTATCCCGCAACAGGCTCCAGAGCCTTGTTCGCCTGAGATCTGGTTCCGTAGTAATCCACAACAGTTCCGGCAGACTCAAGGAATGAGGGGGCTGGGAAAAGAACGTCAGCCCGCTTGGCTAGATTTGTCTTGCCAACGCTGGCAACCGCCAGGAACTCCAGATCCGGCAAATCCAGATCCTCGCCAAATGAAAGAAGGCCTTTGAGCTTGCCGCTTTTGATTAAATTTAGGAAGCCGGTGCCTGGCAAAACGCCCAGCTCTTTTAGGCCTTGGCTGTTGCGATAGGCCTTAAGCGGCACTGCCTTGGCGTTTATGTCTTTTGCTATGCGCTTTAGAACTTCTTGGCTTGACCCAAGCTCCGCTTCGCAAAATGCTATGACGGGGCGCTGGGCATTTTTTAATAGATCCAGCGCCTTTTGGGTCTTTGGATTTTCAGTATCCAGCTCTTTTATATCATCCAGCCTGACTGCCGCCCAATCGCTTGCCAGCCCTTTTCCGGCCAGCACGATCTTCGCGCCATTCCTGTAGGCCTGCCTGATCTTGAATCCTGCCACTCCATGGGATTTTATTATGTCCTCGGCTACGGCAAG
>JAISWZ010000174.1 GCA_031270945.1 Clostridiales bacterium
TAACAACCATCGGACGAACAAACGTAAATGGCTTAAACGCAAGGTTTGCTTACCACAACAGCCTTTAGTCAAAGCCTTGATTTTAGGGCCTTGATGGAGTTCTTACGGCAGAATCATAAAATAAAGAAATAAAATAAAAATTAAATAAAAAAAATAAAACCCAAAAAAAAGGGATGAGCGGCTTTGGCCCCTCATCCCTTTTTTGCGCCAAGAGGCGCTATTGCAGGCCATAGGCGCTGCTGACTGGAACCATGAAAATGATTCCGTGGTTCGGCTCGTCTATGTGAAGCGTATCCCGGACGGTTGCCGCTATCGTTGGGCAAAGGTCGGTTTTCGCAAGTATTATCACCATTTCTTTTTCTGGCTCTATCTCCATTGCGAACACGACGCTAGCATCGTGGATGCCAGAGCCTCTGGCGTTGATGATCGTTGCGCCCCTTGCGCCAGCTTTCTTGCTGGCGTCCACAACATCCTCCCCCAGGCCTTTGTCCACGACAACGAAAATGGCGCTATGCACCGTTATCTCCTCCCGTTTGCAGCTAGTGTCGCACTCGTAGTGCTTGAAGCCCATGAACATCGATAGCGGTATTGAGAACGCTATTCCGTGGTTGGGCTTGTAGAAACGCATCTCCTGGTTAAGCGCAGCCGCGATCTCTTCCGCAAGCTCGCTTTCAACCGCCATAAGGGCTATCTCCTTCCTGGAGTCGTTAAGACCCAAGAGCTCCAAGATTTTGCTCGAGATGGTTCCGTGCCCCATCATTATGGTTCCGCCTCTCGCGCCATGGCGCCTTGCAATCTTCAATGCCTTGGAGCCGTTTTCCGCGTTGGCCACGCAGCAAATCAACTCGTATGATCTCGTATGAAGCACCGCCTTTGCCGAATGCCGGTTAGCGCATATCCCAAAACAACGCATGCCCGCAAGCGCAGCTAAGCTACGATTGCGAGCCTGAACAATGCTTTGTGACATGCTGTAGTTTGCTGGGCCAGGAGGGCGTAAACGCGCTTTCCTGGGCTTCAGCTGCAACGCGTTATGTACCGCGCTCGCCAAAAATCGGCGCTCGCTTTTTGCAACGCACTTTGCAACGCATCTGACAAAGAATATTATAGCGCCATGTTTAATGCAATGCCATACAAAGATTAAAGGCATGTTTGCCCTGAAATCCCAGGAGCGCTAGATTTGCTTGGGTTCTCTTATATATAGATCCAGAACCCTTCCAAGGGAGTTTTCGTCATTTGTAGCATCCAGGACAACATCGGCGGCTTCCTTGGCTTCGTCGACCGCGTTCTTCACTGCCACTCCAAGCCCGGCCATTTTTAGCATGGAAAGATCATTTCTGTGATCCCCTATGGCTATCGTCTCTTCTTTGGAGATTCCCAAGTGCTTTCTCAAGAACTCCAGCCCATTGCCTTTGTGGGCGTCCAGGGAGCAGAATTCAAGCAAAGTGTCGCTGGACAGGAAGTAGTTCGCCCTCCCGTAAACCAAAGGGGCGAGGGTTTTTTCAAGGCTTTCCAGCGCCTCTGGCTCTCCGCGAATGAGGATTTTCGAGAAGTCGTCCTTGATCTCGCAGAAGTTCTTAAGGAGATTCAGGGGCATCATCGCGGCTTGGGAGTAGGCCATGGTATTCTCGTCCACTTTCTCAACATAGAGCTTGTCATCCAGGTAAGCAAGTATTGACGCTCCCTCTTTTCTCAGCACATCCGCTATCTCAAGCGCCAAGTCTCGGTTGAGCATGCTTCTCAAGAGAAGCTTTCTTGAGTCTGTTTCGTAGACCACTCCGCCATTGTAAGCGATTCCGTATTGGCCAGGCGTGTCCAGCCCCAGCTTCTTCTCAAAGAAAGCCAGGGATTTGTAGCTTCGGCCGGAGCACAGCGCGAAATGGATGCCCAGTTCCTGAACCTGCTCAACTGACCTTTTCACTTCCGGGGTTACCTCTGAATTGCTGTTTAAAAGGGTTCCGTCTAGATCTGAAAGTATTAGCCGGTAAGCCATGACAATCCTCCATTAAGTGCATATCCCAAAATGCTTAAGTAGCGCAGCGAAAGTCATCGCGACGCATTAACGCGTGACTTTCGCAAGCACTGAAATAAATTTTGGGATATGCTCTAAATTGCGCCGCCAGGCGCTATATTTTTTTTTGTTTTTCTTTTTCTTGCGAGCCCGCGCGAAAGCGCGGGCTCGCTATATTAAAGAGCTGAGATACGCTGCAAGAAATTGTTTAACCGCTTAGCCGTCTGGGTTTTTGATGCTGATGGGCGGTATGTTTTAGAATTTTCTTTTCGTTAGCAGGAGCGGCCAGACTGGGTTCTGAGGCGGGCAGCGTCAAGAAGAATTCAAATGCAAGCGTCATCAGCAACATTACAGGACCGGCGTTTCAATCATTTTTGTTGCCTCAACTGTCTCTGTTGCCTCAACTGCCTCTGCCGTCTTGTCCGACTCTTCAGGATGCCTCTTTCCAAAAACTCCTAGCACGACCGCTCCAGCAACAACTCCGATTCCAAGCGACAGCAAAAACCCAAGCGGGTTGGAATTAAGAGGCAGAACGAAGAAGCCTCCAAAAGCCGAAATGGTGCTGCAGCCAAACGCCATGGAAAAGGCGGCTGAGACAGCGCCTCCGACTATGCTTGAGAGGACTACGCCCTTGGGATCAGCGAACAGGAATGGAAGAGCGATCTCAGTGATTCCAGACAGCCCGCAAAGAATGTTGGCGGCGCCAAGACGCCTCAGCCTTTTCGGAAACTTTTTTGGGAACAGCAGGGTGGCCAGAGCGGTGGCGTAAGGCGGGGTCATGGATCCTGCCACGAGTGAAGATGTCGCATGGTACTCGCCCTCGGCGGCCAGCGTCTGGGAGAAGAGAAAGGCGGCTTTGTTCACTGGGCCTCCCATGTCAGAAGCGGCCATCCCTCCCAGGACGCCGCCAAGGAGAGTCTTGCCTTCGGACCCCATGGCGCCTAGAGCGCCAATCATTAGAGTGTTCAAGGTACCCATGACAGGCTCAATGGCAAACGCGGACAGCGCTCCTATAAGCGTTGCGGCTGCAAGGGGAACGATCAAAAAGTTCTTGGTTGCCTCGACCGATTCGGGAAGCTTGGAGAAGGCCTTCGCCAGCATTATGGACATCCAGCCCGCGAAGAACCCAGAAAGCAGGGCGCCAAAGAAGCTGGACGTTCCGTGCGCGGCCAGGTAGCCTCCAAGAAGCCCTGGGGCTATAGCGGCAGTCCCCGCCATGCTCCAAGCTATGCCAGCGGAAAGGACAGGAAGCATGAAGCTGAAAGAGGCGGTTCCCACGGTTGTGAAGAATGCTGCTATCGGGGTGTTAAGCCCATATGTAGCTGGGTTTATGGTGGCGTCATCCAGCATGTAGCCCAAGCCCATGAATATTCCTCCAGCGATGACGCTGGGGAGCATTTTGCTGATGCCTTCGTTTAAATGGTCGATTACGCCTTTTTTGTTCTGGGTCGTGTCTTTGCTTTTCTTGTCCTGCGCAGCGTTTTTGTCTTTCATATCCATTGGCCCTCCATTCCTTTAGGCTTCGGGCCGTCTGAGATGGCGGCTGTGAACTCGTCTAGCTTCGCGTACCTGTAGTTGCCATCGGCTGAAAGCTTCCTGGACTCAAGCATAAGGTAAGGCTTTATGGCGCTGTTTATCGCTGTGCGCTTTGTGGCGCCGTCATCAGGCATGAAGGTAAAGACGCTTCCATCCTCCAGATCCACCCCAGCCGCGCCAAGAAACGCCGAGTCAAACCGGTACAGCGAAAGCTCCTGGCATGTGGCTGTTCCAACAAACCCGTCCAGAGTCCGGCTAAGCTCGCCGCCTATGAACAAGAGCTTGAAGCTTCCGTTCTTGGCGAGCTCAAGCATTGCGGCTATCATGTTTGTGGCTACCACAACTTTCAAGTCCAATTCCGTGATCATCTTGGCAAGCTCTATGTTTGATGTCGAGTTGTCCAGAAAAATAAAATCTCCGTCAGAGATCAGCTTTATGGCCTTCTGGGCCATGACCCTCTTGCCTTCGGGATTTATGGCCAGCCTTTGGGAGATCAGGAGCTCGTGCGCTATCTCTCTGGTCTTCACAGCGCCCCCGTAGGTCTTTCGAAGAATCCCTTTCTTTTGCAGAGCGTCTAGATCTTTTCTTATGCTGTCATCAGTGACAGAGTACTTGGCGCTAAGATCCTTTACGAGAACCGTTCCTTCCCTGGCCAATTGCTCTGATATCAGTCTGCGCCGTTCTTCAGCTAGCATGGCTGCGCCCCTTTCTTGCTTATTTTATTTTTATTTTCTTGTCTTCTTGTCTTTTCTTTTAGAGCATATCCCAAAATTCCGAAATGGCACCGGAAAAATCCTGGCGAATGCTTCAACGCCGGATTTTTCCGGTGCCTTATACCTAGCTGGGTATAAGGCGCCTTATCACCAGCTTAGTATTATCACCACTGGAGCTCAGAACCTCCAGAAACGCAGGATTCATTGCTCGTTTACTTGGATTAAAAACAGGGCAAAAAATCACCATAATCATCCA
>JAISWZ010000193.1 GCA_031270945.1 Clostridiales bacterium
AATCCTATGTTTATATCGTCAAAATACTGCCAAGCCCTATGCTGGCTACAAATAAACTGCTTCCCTGCCTATATCTTCTATGCAAGCAAGGCTTTTTGCTTAAGCGTTTAACCTCGCGCAGCAACGTGAAGATTAGAATTTATTAATCTTTGTCGAGCGCCCCCGCCGGCTTCAAAGACTGCTTAGCGCATATTTTAACCAAAAAAGGGTTAGTCTGCACCAACCCTTTTTTCAAGCTCAAAGCTCTATAATTTTGGCTTTGCAAACCGATGAAATGTTATAGATGCCCTGTCGCCGAAAAGATAGCCATCGTACCATTCCTGGAAAGTGTCCTTCGTGCCCGACAGCCCAAAGTCCTCAAGGACGCGCGCCACTTCTTCCTCTGTTAAGCCAAAGCAATTGGAGTACCTGTAATCCGATACAGTGCTAACACCCTTGTCAGGTTTACGAGGTCCGCCTCCAAAAAGGCAACATCTGGATTTTCTAGTGAACTAATGAGCTTATCGATATTTTGTTTGTTATATATGTCGTTTTTCTCGCTGTCCAAAGTTAGCAGCATATTAAGACTTGCTCCGCTTAACACCTGGGCGAGGTCTTTAATGCAATCATTGAAATTTTCGACATTTATTCCTGTAAGGCTCATGCGCAAAACCGGGTGCTTCCCGAAGTGCTTGTTATGAATCTCTTTCTCGCCCTCGATAGCAAGCCCTTTAAATATGCCTGGATCAGCCCCAATCTCCAAGTAAGGCCTTTAGCATGCTCATGTTGAGGCTTTTCCCGAACAGCATAGGCCTGGTGATCAAATCGACTTGTCCTGAGCTCTCTAAGATTTCCTTGATGAACATGGATTTGTCAACGTAATAGAAGCCGCCTGTTCTTAAGGACGGAAAATTATCAGATCCTATTTTTGTACGGATTATCTTATCCATGCATTCACCTCATGTAATACTGACAATAGGCGAAAAAAAATATGACGGAAGAGCCGTCTGGGGCATTGTTCATTTCGTTAAAAGGGCTTGACGCATTTCATAAGCAACAAAATAATGATCTCCGTCAGAGCTTATCCAAACTAATGTTCTACTTAAGACAGATTGTAGATATATGCTAAAAAATACTGGTATTCGACAATGCTAAAAGTATTGCATTTTAGGAAAATGCGGTGTATAATAGTTTCTGTCACATAGATACGAAAGGCGCACAAAATCCGTGTGCACTATTGCGTCCGCTGGAACGTGGAGATATTTTACAAATCCATGAAGGCAATAGGATTCAATGAGTATCAGATCCGGCGGAAGCAATCCATAGAAAACTTGCTGTGGATTAATGCTTTATTTCGCAACATAAGCGTCGACGGGCTTGGTGACACGCAAACGTTCAAGGAATGGTTCAAGGTGCTCCAATTCAAGGTTAAGAAAAGTGTGCGTTGGGATCAATACAAGTATTTCGCTACCGGCCACACATTTGAAGAGTACAGTAATAGGTTTAAATAGCAAATCCGCATTGGTGCGCGGGCTCTCAACTTGAGCCCGCAACCGGATCGCGGAGGCATGGTTTACAGTTCTTTTCCCTCACTGGTATAACTTCAAAACTCAGCCCATTGGATAAGCCATAGCGAGGCCACCATACTGTTTAGCCTCTGACTCGTATATATGTTTAAAGTCCAGGCGACAGCGCATCCTGGATCCTAGAATTTCCTAGCCCACATGGAAACAAAGAGTTTCATTAAGGAGGAAACCATATTCTTAAAGTTAAACGGCTCAACTTACAATCGTTAAGTGATACTCGTCCAAAATTTCGCTTTGATGCTCCCTGAGGCATTCATCATAGGAACATTTAAAGCAACATAACTTTTTCAAGTCTATTCAGTTTGCTCTAACCATTTTTTAACTTATTCGGAGGCCTTGCATGTTAATTCACTCCATAAAACTAAAGAACTTTCTTAGCTTTGGCCCTCAAGAATCAGAAGTGAAATTGCAACCCCTCAGTGTGATCATCGGCCCAAACGCTTCTGGAAAGTCCAATTTTCTTGAAGCCTTTGAATTCTTAAGAACAGTGCCGTCAAACCTGGGGAGTTCCATTCGTTCTGGAGGCGGAATTCAAGATTGGCTTTGGAAAGGCCCTCAAAGCAAATCTGAAGAAAATCCCGTGTCTACAGTAGAGGCGATTTTTGAAAGCCCTAAAACCGACACAAAGCATCTTGGCAGATTGTGCTATAAAATATCATTTTATTCTGAGCAAAGCAGGTTTCGTCTCCTTGATGAGATCTTAGAAGCAGAGCGCCCTTTAATATCTGAAAAAAGACCATTTTCATACTATAGGTATGACAATGGCAATCCTGTCATAAGCGAGAAAAAGAATTTGTTTTCCTTAGTTCCTGAACTTTATGACAGCAATGCGTCTATATTGTCGCAAGTGGCTTATCCGCCTCAATTCCCTGAGTTCAGCTATCTCGCAAAAAACATGTCACACATAAGGCTTTACAAAGATTGGGGATTAGGCTTCTTGTCTCCTATACGCAATATGCAAGCAACAGATCTCCCAAATCAAATTTTGCAATCTGATTATGGCAATCTAGCATTAGTTCTTAACCAAATACGAATGAATCAAAAGGCAAAACAACGATTTCTTGAAGAGTTGCAGAATTTTTATGAAGAAGTCGTGGATTTTGATACCTTCATTAGCGGTAACACTCTTCAGATTGTATTTCTAGAGAGAGGGTTGGAGTCCCCCGTTCCTGCAACACGCCTATCAGACGGAGTCTTGCGCTACTTAACGCTCATTGCCATACTATGCAATCCGACTCTTCCTCCCCTGATTTGCATTGATGAACCTGAACTCGGTTTGCACCCCGATGCAATACCGCGAATAGCAACCCTATTACAAGAAACTTCCGAAAAATGTCAGATAATCGTAACAACCCATTCGCAAATTTTTATTGAATCCTTTGATAAAAATCCAGAAGCGGTTTTAGTTTGCGAAAAATCAGAAAATGGAACAAATTTAACTCGCCTTGACAAAGTTGCTCTAGAGCCTTGGCTTAGGAAATACAGTCTTGCCGAACTCTGGGCTAGAGGTGATATTGGAGGCAATCCTTGGTGAAGTTGTTTGTTGAAGGCGGCGGTGACAGACACGCATTAAAAGCAGAATGCAGAAATGCGTTTACTTCTTTTCTTAAGAAAGCTGGTTTTTCAGGAAAAATGCCACGAGTAGTCGCTTGTGGCAGTCGCATAAAAGCGTTTGAATCTTACACTGATGAAATCGCTGCAGGCGGCAAAGCTTTTCTCTTAGTTGATAGTGAAGCAGCTGTAGAAGATATATATCAAAAAGGCGATATACTGAATTGGAATCCATGGGCCCACCTTCTAAGCAGAGATGGTTGGATCAAGCCAACTAACGCCAAAGATATTGATTGCCATTTGATGGTTCAAATTATGGAAACTTGGTTTATCGCAGATATTGATACCCTTGTAAATTACTTCGGGCAGAATTTCAATAGAAATGCATTAAGCAAAAAAAATCTGATAGAGTTAATACCAAAAAAAGACATTTACAGTGCTCTTGCTTTAGCCACAAAAGCAACAAACAAAGGCGTTTATTCAAAAGGTGAGCACTCATTTCAATTGCTACGGTTAATAGATCCTAAAAAAGTTAAAAGCCTATCACCATGGGCAAGACGTTTTTTAGAACTGCTTGAAAAGTCTATCTGACATCATGCTCGCCTTCACGGCACAGCCAATATCATAAGTTTTAGAAGTGGTTACGTGTGTGAATCCTAAAAATCTTGAAACAACACGAGCGGGCATCTGAGAGATTGACATAATCGCCTGACTCTCAGAGCTCTTGTAATGGTATGCAAAAATGTATTAGAGAACGTGCGGCCCGTTGGGCTTCAAATACGTGCAATGATAAATAGAAATCGAGTAGGAGGCGGTGACTAACCGCCGTCCTCTCACACCACAGTACATGCCATTCGGCATACGGCGGTTCAGCGGCAGCTTGCGGGAGGGTGATTTCCCCCTCCTTCTGAGCCGTAGTGGCAAGCTGGGCACTCCATGCGATATCTTTGTCTTCCAGCACTTCTTTGCTACCAAACTTCGAATATTCTTTTTCATATGTTTTTGCTCTCAACCATAGTCTGCCGCTGTTTTTTTTAAGCCTTGCGCTCAAGCCATTTGCTTTTTTTCGACCAGTGGCGCATCAGAATCCTATGTTTATATCGTCAAAATACTGCCAAGCCCTATGCTGGCTACAAATAAATTGCTTCCCTGCCTGTATCTTCTACGCTAGCAAGGCTTTTGCTTAAGAATTTAACCTTATGCGATAATGTGAAGATTAGAATTTATTAATCTTTATTGATCGCCCATGTCGGCTTCAAAGACTGCTAGTGCACATCCCAAAATTCCGCTAAGGCGTTCCGCGAATGCTTCAACGCCGGAATTTTTAAGTTCTGGAATTAATTTTGGGATATGCGCTTAGAGCGCACCCAAAAAAAGGGTTAGCCTGCGCCAACCCTTTTTTTCAAGCTCAAAGCTCTATAATTTTGGCTTGCAAGCCCATGAGCCTTGTGTCATCATCTCTTGGTTCTTCCTGTCATGTAGCTTTCCGTGTATGCGAAAAGAAGATAAAAGTCGTGATCCCTGCTCTCCTTCTCCAAAGAGATCATTAGGGCATCCAGCTCCGCTTTCCTGATAATATGCCGTCGGCTAGGTTTCAGCTCCCACAGCTGCTGTTCTTTGTCATCTGCCTTCCTTTTGACAGTCTCCAAGTTGATGGCCCATAAAGCCGTTTCCATGTCGCCTAAAGCTACCGCTATCAATTCATTTGTGATTTGGTTGCCAAAAACGACTTTGCACTCTTTCTTGAAGAATGAGATGCCGCACTGGATAACGCTAAACCCCTTGTCCTCCAGTTCCTTCGCGAACAGTTCGTCTCTGATCTGCATTATTCCCTTGAGCGCGTCGGCTACAAAATATATTTTGGCGCAGGACGGTTTCAGCTCAAGAATTACGGCGCTATCGCCATTTTTGAGAATTATGTCTGTTCGCCCATTCCCGATCTTGTAGTTGCTTTCAATATCAAAATCCGCCAAGAGTCCAATGAGCAGCATGTGGTAGCAATACTCCAGCGATGGGGGCAACCATGTCGCACTGGTTCGTAGTAGTCTGATTTAACCGTTTCACTGCTTTGACTCCACGTCTGGAACTATAAACTGCATCCCAGTTCCGGCTGGACGGGAATGTGATGGTTTTGAAAGCGGGTTTTGGGTCGCTTTCAAAGTAGAGCTTTTCTAGCCAAAAGCTCTATATGTTTTTGCTTAAGAAATAAACACGAGAGGCGCTGGCCATTACCATATACAGCGTTTTACACTTGCATTATAGGCTTTATCCAGTCCAGTGCTTACAGTGTCAAAACTGCCCTTATGTGCCAAACCTCAGCGCCTAAACTACTTTTGATTGGAGGCCTTATGTTAATTCACTCAATAAAACTAAAGAACTTTCTTAGCTTTGGCCATGAAGAATCAATTGTAAAATTGCAGCCTCTCAATGTGATCATCGGCGCAAACTCTTCTGGAAAGTCCAACTTTCTAGAAGCCTTTGACTTCCTAAGAGCAGCGCCATCAAACCTGGGAAGCTACATTCGCTCTGTAGGCGGAATTCAAGATTTGCTTTGGATAGACCTTGGAAGCAAATCTGAAGAAAACCACGTATCTTCATACGAAGAAAATCACGTCTCTAAATTAGAAGCGATCTTTGAAAGCCCCAAAACCGACACAAACCAAACTGGCAGATTGCGCTACAAGATATCCTTTGGCTCTGAGCAAAGCAGGTTTCGCCTGATTGATGAGAGCATAGAAGCAGATCTCCTTTTAGCGGCTGAACAAGGACCGTTATCATACTATAGGTTCAACAATGGCAATCCTGTCATAAACGAAAACCTTGTTTTCGAACTTCATGACAGCAATGCGTCCATATTGTCGCAAGCTGCTTTCCCGCCCCAATTCCCCGAGATCACCTTTCTCGCAGAATCCATGTCCAGAATTAAGCTATACAAAGATTGGAGAATAGGCAGCTTGGCACCTGCGGACAATCCGCAATCAGCAGATCACCCAAATCAAATTTTGAATTCGGATTTTGGCAATCTGGCGTTGATTTTGAACCAAATACGAATGAACCAAACAGCGAAGCGCAGATTTCTTAAAGAGTTGCGGCATTTTTATGGAGATGTCGTAGATTTTGAAGTCTCCATTATCGCCAACACTCTTATGATCGCATTTTTCGAGAAAGGGATGGAGGCCCCCATTCCTGCAAAGCGCCTATCTGACGGAGTCTTGCGCTTGGTGACTTTACTTGCCATGCTATGCAATCCGACTCTTCCGCCCCTGATGTGCATTGAGGAACCTGGACTCGGTTTTCACCCCCCTTTTATGTACCGAATCGCAACTCTATTGAAAGAAGCTTCCGAAAAGTGCCAGCTAATCGTAACAACCCATTCGCCAACCTTGGTTGATTCATTTAGCCAAAATCCTGAAGCGGTTTTAGTCTGCGAAAGATCGGAAGAAGGAACAAATTTAACTCGCCTTGACAAGGTTGCTTTAGAGCCTTTGCTGAAAAACTACAGACTTGGCGAACTCTGGGACAGAGGCGATATTGGCGGCAATCCTTGGTAAAGCTGTTAGTTGAGGACGCCAGTTGCCAAAACAAAATAAAAAGCATATCCCAAATTTAATTTTTTGGGATATGCTCCTATTTTCACCTCCGGGCATCTCTCAGGGAACTGAGCAACCCATGCTGATGAACAGTATGTTTTCTTGTCGTTAGGGAAGTCACCGAAATAAATTGACACAGTCGCATTTTATGATTACCGTAATCTGGTGCTTGATTTTAATGTGTGTGTCATTTTATTTCTTTGGGTCTCCTTAGCGGGAGCGGCCCGACTGGCTTCTGAGTGCGCGTTCATAATCCAAATTCCTAAAAGGCCTTAAATCAATTTTGGGATATGCTCCTATATTCACCTCCGGGCATCTCTCAAGGAGCTGACGCAACAATTTTGGCCACGCAAGTCTTCTTTTGAAAAGCCAAAGCGTACGCGACAACACTGCTAGCGTTTTCCGCCAAAGCCCCATCCACATAATTGTTATCGATTATCTGCTCGGAGCCTTCTTTCAACTGGGACTCGATGCTAGTGCGTTTGTCAGCTTGCAGCTCAAAAAAGCACACTTTGCCGCTTTCGTCAAAGATGAGCGTTATATCTGGCCGACCGTCACCCTTCCCCCTATTGCTTGACACTGTGCATTCATCAAGCCAATCCAGAGTCGCAAGCATAAAGCCATGATAGAATTCTTCTGCAGAAGAGTCCCAAAAGCTGATGCATCTCATTAGAACTAAGCTGATCTCCTTTTGCAGCGCTTGCGCGTCATCCCTTAGCAAAGCTTGGAGCAAGACTTCCTTATGGTTGGACTTCAAATGGGTGTTAAACCATTCTTTGATAATATCTCTGTAAATCGTCAAAACTTCCTTGTTTGGAATCATTAGTTCAAAAACGCCCTCAGACTTATAGTGAATGGGCTTCAGATATCCCGTGAAAAGCAAAATGCTCCAAAGATCCTTGGAGTTGGAATAAGCATCGCCAAAGGCCTGAGTTTGGGAAACTGGCACAGATATTGATGAGCCTGACATCAAAGCGTCCAGGTTGGCTTTTTCCTTCTGCCAATATTTAATTATCAAGTTTCTTGCAAGCAAGTTTCCGCTTGAGTTGGCCCATGCCAAAGGAAAGAACTTCTCTGACGTACGTTGATTGAGGTCGTCAAAATTGCTTTCCACCATGTTGCATATGCTCCAGGGGTTGTAGATTTCGGTATTGCCGATCAAGTAGCCCTTATACCACTCCTTGGCTTCGTCAAACATGTCTTCAAGCTGGAAATCTTCCAGCATCTTTTTGACTTCACTCTCTGTAAACCCAAAGTACGATCCCGCATTCGGGTGCAGGATGCTGTACGCAACCCAATTGTTAAGGCCGTGAAACTTTGATGTTTCCGCGATTCTTAGGCAGCCGCAAATCAGGGCGAAGTCCAAGAATCTATTTGATTTCAGAGCGTCTGAGAGCATTGGCCTGATGATCTCAAGCATCTCTGTGTAGTAGTTGTAGGTAAAAGCCGTTTGCAGCGGCACATCATACTCATCAATCAGAATGACAGATTTCTGGCCAGTAGTCATGTAGATAATCTTGCTAAGAAAGAACAAGGACATCATTATTTCGCCATCTTCAGGGTTTCCTTGGCGCAGCCGCTCGAAAATCTCCCTCTGCGGCTCAGCATTGATCTTTTCTGACAAATGCGCAAAGCTTGTATAAAGGTTTGCTATCAATTGCTTGAGCATGATCATTGTGTCTTCTAGGTTTGAGCGGTTGAGTTTGGAGAATGAAACGAAGATGACCTGGCGTGTATTCATTAGCGACAAATATTTGTCTCCAGCGCTCATAATGTTCAATCCATCGAAAAGCTGTCTGCGTTTCAGGTTTTCCTCTTTTGTGCCCATATCCTGAAAAAAGCACTTTGCCATGCTTAGCATAAGCGTTTTCCCGAATCTTCGTGGCCTAGTGTACAGCTGAACTGGGCTGCCTTGGTCTTTTACATGCTTGATGAACATTGTCTTATCTACATAGTAATTCTTTTTTTCCATTAACTTCTCAAAATCCTCGCACCCAACACCCAGCAAGGGAATTTCTTTCATAGGCTCTCCTCCCCTCTTAAAAAACTCATAATCTCATAGCCTTAGCCTATTGCGTTAGCGCTTGTCAACAAGAATAACGACCTTACAATTCATAAACTGGCTCGATGCTTTGAAAACTAGGTGCTTGCTGAAGTGCTTGCCCTTGCTATTCTATCACAATCATCTAACTTTGCCAAGCTTGTCTAAGCGCATATCCCAAAATACCGTATTGGTGCCGGATAGCGTTTGCCCAATGTTCATGGGCAAATCGCCAAAGTCCTAGCGACGCTTCAACTAGTTGCTCAGGCTTCTGCGAGCAAGCACCGGATTTTTCCGAGCCCTAAAATTAAATTTGGGATATGCGCTAAGCGCATATCCCAAATTCCGGTGCCTTTCACAAATATTCTCTAAAAAATCTTTGCAAAACAAAAAACGGCCCCTCCAGGAACCGTTCATTACAAAGCTATTAAAAAAAAGCGCTCTGGCCGGAGCGTGGCTGTCGCACCTTTTCTTTCCTGGCCGGCAGCCGCGTCGGCCAGCGTATTGCGCTACACGAGCTCTATTATCACTTCTTCAGCAGCATCGCCCTTGCGCGGGCCAACTTTTATGATGCGTGTGTATCCGCCGTTCCTGTTTGCATAGCGCGGAGCGATCTCATCGAACATTTTCGCGGCCATGTCAACCTTCTTTGAAAGCGAGCGCTTTTTCTTCAAGTCAGCGGGAACGCTTGTAACAGGATACAAAACGCTTAGAAGCTTGCGCCTGGCATTGAGGCGAGAAGGGGAGTCAACCTTTATGGTCTTTGAAACCAAGTTGTAGACAGTGACTCTCTTGCCGTTTTCTTCCTTCTTGATGCGCTTTCCGTCTTTGTCTTTTTGCGGCACCTTTGCGGTTATCGACTGGAGAGTGAAATTGTCTTTTTCCTTTACCGCTATGGTTATCAGCCTTTCGGCGATGCGCCGCACCTCTTTGGCCCTGGTCTCAGTGGTTCTGATCCTGCCGTTGTACAGAAGGTTCGTCGCCAGGTTGCGAAGCATCGCCTTCCTTTGGCTGGTGGTGCGGCCAAGTTTCCTGTAGACGGCCATAAGCTAACACTCCTTATTGGATTGGGCCCTGCCCAGGCCTAGTCATCGCCTTGGCTAAGCATCAAGCCCAATTCAGTCATCTTGTTCAATACTTCTTCCAGCGACTTCCTGCCTAAGTTTCTGACCTTCATCATGTCTTCCTCTGTCTTGTTGGCCAAATCCTCAACCGTGTTTATCCCGGCCCTCTTTAGGCAGTTGTAGCTTCTAACTGAAAGATCAAGCTCCTCGATGGACATGTCAAGGGCCTGCCCCCTCTTGGGGTCGTCCTCGCGACTCATTATCTCAGTGCTTCTGGCGTTGTCGGTCAGATCTACGAACGAGTCCAAATGGCTATGCAGAATTTTAGCTCCAAGGCTTACGGAATCATCGGGTGAAATCGTGCCGTTGGTCCAAACTTCCAGCGTCAGCTTGTCGTAGTCGGTTATCTGCCCCACACGCTTATCCTCTACGAGGTAATTGACCTTCCGGACTGGAGTGTATTGGGAGTCTATGGCTATAAGGCCTATCGGCTGATTCTGCGTCTTGTTCTTGTCAGCTCCGACATAGCCTCGTCCTTTGGTGATGGTCAAGTCCAATTTCAGCTTTGATTCGCTGCCGCCTGAGAGAGTGGCGATGTGAAGATGGGGGTTCATTATTACTACATCTGTTGCGTCGATCTTAATGTCCTTGCCCTGCACCTCGCATTCGCCGGACACGTCGATAGTTGCCTGCCGTGGCTCCTTGCTTTCCCCAGTGTAGCGTATCGCCAGCTCTTTCAGGTTCAAGATGATCTCGGTCACGTCTTCCTTTACACCCGGTATTACGCTGAACTCGTGAAGCACGCCTTCGATTTTGATGTTGCTGACAGCCGCGCCCGGCAGGCTCGATAGCAAAACCCTTCTCAGGGAATTGCCAAGAGTGATGCCATAGCCCCTCTCCAAGGGCTCAATTACATACCTGCCGTAATTGTCCGACGACTCAGCGATCTCAATCCTAGGCTTTTCAAAATCAAACACGCATTCGAACCTCCCTTTGCAACTGCGCGCAAACCATCGGCACCCAGCGCTGGGCGCCGAGCCTTTTAGCGCATATCCCAAATTTCATCAAGGCTTGAGGCAGCGATTAGAAAATCACAAAGCTTTTCCAAGCCATAAAACAAATTTGGGATACGCTCTTACTTCGAATACAACTCAACTATAAGCGTCTCGTGGACAGGGATGTCGATCTGCTCGCGGGTCGGCAGCGCAAGCACTGTGCCCTTAAGGTTCTGGCGGTCAGCGCTGAGCCACTCTGGCACCGGCTTCAGGCCTGTCACTTCCAGAATGTCTTTGAACCTCTGCTCTGTGCTCTGTTTTGACTTTATCTCTATGACATCTCCCACCTTAACCTGGTAGGACGGGATGTTGACGTTCTTGCCGTTCACGCGAAGCAATCCGTGGCGGACAACTTGCCTTGCCTCAATCCTGCTTCTTCCATAACCCAAGCGGAAAGTGACGTTGTCAAGGCGGCCTTCCAAAAGGCGCAGAAGGTTTTCGCCAGTGACGCCTGGCACTGAGTTGGCTTTCTCAAAATAGTTGTAGAACTGGGTTTCCAGGATCCCGTAGATCCTCTTCGCTCTCTGCTTCTCGCGCAGCTGCGAGCCGTACTCAGAAAGCTTCTTCCTTGTTATCCCGTGCTGTCCAGGAGGCACGACCTGTTTCTTCTTGTTAATCGGGCAGGTGTTTTTGGAGCACTTTTCACCCTTGAGAAACAGCTTTTCGCCTTCCCGGCGGCACAGCCTGCAAACAGGCCCGGTGTATCTTGCCATTAGGCTTTCCCTCCTAAGCTACACTCTTCTTCTCTTGGGCGGACGGCATCCGTTGTGGGGCACAGGCGTTACGTCCTTTATCATGGTGACATCCAAGCCGGCTGCCTGGAGCGCCCTGATCGCGGCTTCGCGTCCGCTTCCTGGCCCTTTCACGAATACTTCCACCAAGCGCAGGCCGTATTCCTTCGCGGCGTTCGCTGCCGTGTCGGCGGCCATGCCCGCTGCGTAAGGGGTTGACTTTCTCGATCCCCTAAATCCCAGCTGGCCGGCGCTTGCCCAAGAAAGAGCGTTTCCGGCTGTGTCGGTAATGGTTACAATGGTGTTGTTGAAAGTCGACTGGATGTGGGCCTGGCCCTTGTCCACGTACTTCTTGTCGCGCCGCCTGCGCGTCGCTGTCTTTTTGACAGTCCTTTTTGCCATCTAGGCTGACACCTCCGTTATTAGCGCATTTATGCCGCCCTTGAGCGTCTGGCAAACGCCTTGGCGAGATGTGTGCGCTTATTTCTTCTTGTTCGCGACGGTCCTGCGTGGGCCCTTGCGTGTCCTGGCATTGGTTCTGGTTCTCTGCCCTCTTACCGGGAGCCCTTTTCTGTGGCGGATTCCCCTGTAGCAGCCGATTTCAACCAAACGCTTTATGTTAAGGGCTACCTCTCTTCTCAGATCGCCCTCCACCTTGATGCCATCGCCTTTGTCAATGGCGTCGCGAATCCTGGAGACTTCATCGTCAGTCAGATCTCTGACCCTGGTGTCTGGATTGACGCCAGCCGCCTTCAAAACGCGGATTGAAATGGATGGGCCAATGCCGTAGATGTAGGTCAGGCCGTTCTCCACTCGCTTTTCCCTTGGTAGGTCAACACCTGCAATACGCGCCATGTAGTATGAAACACCTCCTGTTTTCTAGGGCCTAGCCCTGCCTCTGCTTGTGCTTCGGGTTCTCGCAGATAACGCGGACAGCGCCTTTGCGGCGTATGATCTTGCACTTCTCGCAAATCTTCTTTACTGAAGGCCTCACTTTCAACTCTGAGCTCCCCTTTCAAGCTACTTGTCTCTCCAGATAATCCGGCCCTTTGTAAGATCGTAAGGCGACATTTCTACCAAAACCTTGTCTCCGGGGATTATCCTGATGAAGTTCATGCGCAGCCTTCCCGAGATGTGGGCCAGTATCCTGTGCCCATTCTCCAGTTCCACTTGAAACATGGCGTTTGGAAACTTCTCGACAATCGTGCCATTAACCTCTATAACGTCGTCTTTGGACAAAGTCAAACCTCCTTTTGAAGCTGCGGCCATGCCGGGCTGACTACCTAGCGCCAAGCCGCGCTGGAGATCCGCCAAGCGCAAAAAACGCCCGAATTAAGCCGTTGCCTCTCAATACATGGTCAATATCTCTGGCGCCCCATCCGTCACAAGAATGGTGTTCTCATAATGCGCTGAGCATTTTCCGTCCCTTGTGACCACCGTCCAGTTGTCTTGCAGCACTTTTATCCCCCAGGTGCCCGCGTTTATCATCGGCTCCACCGCCAGCGTCATTCCAGGAACCAGCTTAGGCCCTCTTGACGGAACGCGGTAATGCACGATCTGCGGCTCTTCATGAAGATCCCGGCCTACGCCGTGGCCGACAAAATCCCTGACAACAGAAAACCCAGCGGCGGTCGCAAGATCCTCAATGGCAGCGCCTATCTCGTTTAAGTGGTGCCCGGCCTTGACATGCTCAAGCGCTGCAAAGAAGCAGTTCCTTGTCACATCGATAAGCCGTTTTTTCTCTTGGGAAACAGCGCCTACAGGATGCGTCCTGGCAGAGTCGCCATGGTAGCCGTTCAGGCAGGCGCCGATATCGATGCTAACAATATCTCCCTCTTTGAGAGTTCTTAAACCAGGTATGCCGTGTATCACTTCTTCATTTACAGAAATGCATGTCGAAGCCGGAAACGGGGGGTTGCCATAGCCCAGGAACGAAGGGTACGCGCCAGCTTTCCTGATGTTGTCCTCGGCAATGGCGTCCAGCTCTCCTGTGGTTATTCCGGGCTTGACCAAGCTCTCAAGAAGCTTGTGCGTATCCGCCACCACTTTGTTTGCGGCCCTCATGAGCCGTATCTGCTCTTCGCTTTTTATGCGAATAGGCATTTCTTTGCCTCGATTCTAAT